>CAZFCH010000074.1:0-8091 GCA_964517445.1 uncultured Oscillospiraceae bacterium
GGCGACGGGCGAGAGGTCCATGACCTCCTGGACGTTGCCCTCGGCGAGCATGGCAAAGCCGGTCTGGCGGCAGGCCATGACGTCGGAGTGGTCACCGAAGATGTTCAGGGAGTGGGTGGCCACGGTACGGGCGGATACGTGGAACACGGCGGGCAGCAGTTCACCGGCGATCTTGTACATGTTGGGGATCATCAGGAGCAGGCCCTGAGATGCGGTGTAAGTGGTGGTCAGAGCGCCTGCGTTCAGAGAACCGTGAACCGCACCAGCGGCGCCGGACTCTGCCTGCATTTCCTGAACCTTTACAGTCGAGCCGAATATATTTTTACGGCCTGCCGCACTCCACTGGTCCACGAAATCTGCCATAGGGCTGGACGGTGTAATGGGGTAGATTGCTGCAACTTCAGTAAACGCGTAGGATACATGGGCGGCTGCATTGTTGCCGTCCATTGTCTTGAAGTGTCTCTCCATTAGTTTCATCTCCATTTTCAGTTTTTGCTTTATTCTTTGCTCATCTATTGAATGGACACATTGTATTTTAACATCATCGTGTCAAAATGTAAACCGATTACCGCAATTTTTATGTCAAAAATATAGCCATACCGGAAGAAAAGCAATCATATTAACAGCTCTTGCAGGGCTTGACGTGCAGTGGTATAATAATATAATTGACTGATAGGAACAATTATCCGCCCTGCAGCCAATAAAAGTATATCACATGGAGGGATTTACCATGACAAGAATAGACATTTTTTCAGGTTTCCTCGGTGCTGGCAAGACCACGCTTATCCGCAAGCTCATTAATGAGGGCTACAAGGGTCAGAAGCTCGTACTCATTGAGAACGAATTCGGCGAGATCGCCATTGACGGCGGCTTCCTGAAGGACGCAGGCGTCCAGATTACGGAGATGAACTCCGGCTGCATCTGCTGCACGCTCGTCGGCGACTTCACCAAGGCACTCAAGAAGGTTATGGACGATTATGCGCCCGACCGCATTATCATCGAGCCGTCCGGCGTCGGCAAGCTGTCCGATGTCGCAAAGGCTGTGGAGCACGTAGAGGGCGCGCACATCGGTGCAAAGGTCACTGTTGTCGACGCCGGCAAGTGCCGTATGTATATGCGCAACTTTGGCGAGTTCTTCAATGATCAGGTAGAGAACGCCGACCTCATCGTTATGAGCCGTACCGACATTACCCCCGAAGCCAAGGTGCAGACTGCGGCGGACATGCTCCGCACGCTGAACCATGACGCAGGTCTTATCACCACCCCGCTCGACAAGATCAGCGGCGAGCAGATCCTCGAAGCAATGGACAAGAACGGCCTGCGCGCGCAGATGGAGGAGCTCAAGCATGAGCACGAACATCATCACCATGACCATGATGATGACGACGATGACGATGATTGCTGCTGCGGCCACGACCATGATCACCACCATCACCACGACGATGATGATGACGATTGCTGCTGCGGTCACGATCATGATCACGAGCACGAGGAGCATGAACATCACCATGACCACGACCATGAGCATGGCGACGAATGCACCTGCGGCTGCCACGATCACGACCACGAGCATCATCACCATCACCATGCCGACGAGGTCTTTACCAGCTGGGGCATGGAGACTCCGCGCAAGTTCAGCGAGGAGAGCCTTAAGAAGATTCTCGAAGCCCTCGATGAGAGCGCCGTCTACGGCACCATCCTGCGTGCCAAGGGCATAGTCGACGCAAGCGACGGCGACTGGCTCTACTTTGACTACACCCCCGGCGAATACGACGTGCGCCGCGGCAATGCCGCCGTCACCGGCCGTTTCTGCGTAATCGGCTCGAAGCTCAACGAGCAGGCGCTTAAGGAGCTGTTTGAAGTTGAATAAAAAGCCGAAGGAGATGCCGGTATATCTCTTCACGGGGTTCCTGGAGAGCGGCAAGACCAAGTTTATACAGGAGACGCTTGAGGACAAGCGCTTCTGCAACAAGGAAAAGACCCTGCTGCTCGTCTGCGAGGAGGGCGAAGAGGAATACGCGCCCGAGCAATTCGCGACCGATACCGTCGTTATCCGCGTGCTTGAAAGCCAGGAGCAGCTCACAAGTGAGAATCTCACCAAGTGGGCGCAGGAGACAAAGTCTGACCGCGTCGTTATCGAGTATAACGGCATGTGGCTGCTCGACGCACTTTATGCTGCAATGCCCGAGGGCTGGGTTGTCTATCAGGAGTTCATGTTTGCCGATGCCGAGACTTTTCTGAGCTACAACAGCAATATGCGCCAGCTCGTCTATGATAAGCTCAAGAGCTGCGAGCTCGTCGTCTTCAACCGCTTTAAGCCGGATATGGACAAAATGGAGTTTCACAAGGTCGTGCGCGCCGCGTCCCGCCGTGCAGACATCGCCTATGAATCCACCGACGGCAAGGTCGTCTATGACGATATTGTAGATCCGTTGCCTTTCGACCTGAACGCTCCGGTAATTGAGATAGGCGACGCAGATTTTGCCGAGTGGTATCGTGATCTCGGCGAGACCCCGGCAAACTACGAGGGCAAGACCGTGCGCTTTAAGTGCCGCGCGCTTAAGCGCAATAAAATGCCGGCAAACACTTTCATTGTCGGCAGGCATGTCATGACATGCTGCGTCGAGGATATTCAGTTCGCCGCACTGGTCTGCCAGTGGGATAAGTCAGACACTGTGCAGGACGACAGCTGGATGATCCTCACGGCGAAGCTGAACTTCAAGTTCAACAAGGCCTACGGCCGTAAGGGGCCCGTGCTCAGCTATGTTTCGCATGAGCTGTGCGAGGCACCGGAGCAGCCTGTCGCAACGTTCTATTGATTTTTAATAACCGCAGCACCGCCGGAGTGAAAACTCCGGCGGTATTTTTGCACTGTAAAGAAAAAATGCTTGACAGAGCATGGGGGCGGTAGTATAATCCGTTAAGTCAAAAAGCTTGACAGGGGGGCTTTGCGTGGAAAACAGCAGATTTACAAGAAGTATGCTGCTGGATTTTTACGGGGAGCTTCTGACTGACAAGCAGCGGGAATGCTTCGACCTTCACTATAATGAGGATCTTTCGCTCGCGGAGATTGCCGAGCAGCTCGGCGTTTCGCGGCAGGGCGTGTGGGATAACATAAGGCGCGCCGAGACCGCGATGGAGGATATCGAAGCAAAGACCGGACTGCTGCGCCGCTTTGAGGAAAATCGCCGTGAGCTTGAGAGCCTGCTGACAAAGCTTGAAGCACTGACGGGAATGACGCAGGGCGAGGCGCAGGATGCGGCAAAGGCTGCAGCAGAAGAAGTCAGAGCAATCATTGCGAGAGGGTAAAACATGGCGTTTGAAAGCTTATCCGAAAAACTGAATGCAGCTTTCAAAAAGCTGCGCGGCAAAGGCCGCCTGTCCCCCGCCGATGTGAAGGAAGCAATGCGCGAGGTGCGCATGGCGCTGCTGGAGGCGGACGTCAGCTACAAGGTCGTCAAGGATTTTGTAAAGAACGTCACAGAGAAGGCCACGGGCGCGGACGTACTCGAAGCGCTCTCCCCGGCGCAGATGATTGTCAAGATTGTCAACCAAGAGCTGTGCGAGCTTATGGGCGGCCAGAACCAGAAGCTCAACATCTCCTCGAAACTGCCGAGCGTCGTGATGCTCGTCGGCCTGCAGGGCGCAGGCAAGACCACAAACGGCGCAAAGCTCGCAGGCTATATGAAAAAGCAGGGCAAGCGTCCGCTGCTTGCTGCCTGCGATATTTACCGTCCCGCCGCAATAAAGCAGCTGGAAACGGTCGGTGCGCAGCTTGACGTACCGGTGTTCCAGATGGGGCAGACAAACCCCGTGGATATAGCCAAGGCCGCCATAGAGCACGCGAAGCGGCACGGCAACGACATCGTCTTTCTCGATACGGCAGGCCGTCTGCATATTGATGCAGAGCTCATGGATGAGCTCAAGAACATCAAGGCAGCAGTTGACCCGGCAGAGATTCTGCTGGTGGTTGACGCAATGACCGGTCAGGATGCGGTGAACGCCGCGAATGCCTTTGACGAAGCTCTCGGCATCACGGGCGTCATGCTCTCGAAGCTTGACGGCGACGCGAGAGGCGGTGCAGCGCTCTCGATAAGAGCGGCGACAGGCAAGCCCATAAAGTTCATCGGCACGGGCGAAAAGCTCGACATGATAGAGCCCTTCCACCCAGACCGCATGGCCTCGCGTATACTCGGCATGGGCGATATGCTCACGCTCATAGAAAAGGCAGAGCAGAGCTTCGACCAGAAGAAAGCGCTTGAAGCCGCGGAACGGCTCAAGAGCAATCGCTTCACCCTGAGCGACTACCTCGACCAGATGGCGCAGCTCAAAAACATGGGTGACCTTGAGAGCATCATGGGGATGATTCCCGGGATGGATTCGAAGGCACTCAAGGGTGCGAAAATTGACGAGAAGGCAATGGCAAGGCAGGAGGCAATAATCCTGTCGATGACGCAGGCCGAGCGCAACAACCCATCGATTCTCAACTCGAGCCGCAAGAAACGCATCGCCGCAGGCTCCGGTACTTCAGTGGTCGACGTCAACCGTCTGCTCAAGCAGTTTGAGGCAGTGCAGCAGCTCACAAAGCAGTTCTCCGGGAAGAACATGAAAAAGCTCCAGAAGAAGATGGGGCGCATGGGCGGCCTCGGAGGAATGGGCGGAGGCTTCCCCGGCTTCTGAAAAACGGGGAGAATAAATATGCTTACAGGCGCGAAAGCGCTTGTAATATAGAAACGAAAATACATGGAGGTGAATATACATGGTTAAAATCAGACTTCGCAGAATGGGCGCTAAGAAGGCTCCTTACTACCGCATAGTCGTTGCTGATTCTCGCTGCCCGCGTGACGGCCGCTTTATCGAAGAGCTCGGCACCTACGATCCGATGGCAGAGAGCGATAAGCTCACGGTCAACATGGAGCGTGCAAAGTACTGGATCGCAAACGGCGCACAGCCCACTGATACCGTCCGCGGTCTTCTCAAGAAGATTGAGGCCTGAAAAGGAGTTCCCGGCACATGAAAGAGCTTTTGACCTATATTGTACAGAGCCTGGTTGACAATCCCGATCAGGTGTCTGTGACCGAGCGCAATGCCGACGGTGAGACGGTCTACGAGGTTCGCGTAGCCGACGGCGATATGGGCAAGGTTATCGGCCGGCAGGGCAGGATCGTAAAACAGATCCGCATCCTTATGCGGGCCGTCGCCCAGAGAAAGGGCAAAAAAGTTTCAGTCGAAATTATGGACTGATACAATAAATACACGCCCTGAGACCGTTGACAAAGGTCCCAGGGCGTGTTATTCTTTTACAGCTCCCGCCGCCGGGTGGGAGAAAATGAGCGTTTGCTTCGTATCAATAGGCCTTTGAAGATACGAAAGCAGGCGCATTTTTGGCTTTTTAAGGGGGAAAACAGGATGGAATGGTTATATCTTGGCATTGCGGGGACGATGGAAGTTTTGTGGTCGACATTCCTGAAATTCTCGGAGGGATTCACAAAACCTTTGCCGTCGGTGATAACTCTTGCGGGACTTGCGGCGAGCATGTTTTTCCTTGCAAAAGCGGCGAAGGTGCTGCCTATCGGAACGGCTTACGGCATATGGACGGGGATAGGGGCGCTGGGCGCGGTGATAGTCGGGATCGTTGTTTTCAAGGAGCCGGCGACGGCGGGGAGAATATTTTTCGCGGCGCTGCTGCTCATCGGCATCGTCGGGCTGAAGATCACTTCGGCTTGAGGGAAGCGGAAACGGGAGCAGATTTCAGGCAAAAACGCTCACGGGCATAACGCGCAAACGCAGTGATATCAATGCTTTGCGAGCGCAGAGAGGAGACGCTCACGCAGCAGGGCGCAGCGCTCGGCCTTGTCTCCGTCGGCGAGGAGAGAGGCTGGATCGACAGGTTCTGCGACGGAAAAATCGGGCAGGGCATTGCTGCCGAACTGCTCACTTGCCAGATCGACGAAGATTCCATCGATGAAATTGAAGCTGTGACGCCCGCCGCCGGAAAGCGGAAGAGAGTAAATTTTGCCGCCGAAGAACTCATAAACAAGGGCCGCGGTGATTGTACACTGGCCAATACTGGGGCAGGTCACTGACCACCTGGGGCGGAAACGCACGGAGCAAGTTTCTGAACTCCAGACCGCAAAACAGGCAAGATAGAACTCGCCTAATGTTTCGGCGCCGCAGGCTTTGACGGGACGGATATCGTCCGCGTGTTCCCAGCCGCAGAAGCGGTAAACGGGGTGATATTTATAACCGGTGTTTTCAACAAGTTTGATTGACATGGCCGCAACTCCTTGATTTTACTGGATTTATTTAAGCATTATCGCGGTGAGCATATGGTCCGAACCGGGCTCGCCGTCGTGCAGCTGACGGCGATGAGAATAAAAACGGCCGTCATGATAGGTGCACAAACCGCAGTCAAAGATCATATCCGGGCGCAGACCGCAGCTCTCCAGCGAGAGGCGAATGGCAAGATTTATGTCCAAATTGTACTTCCCGTTCGGCTTCGGAAGAAAGAATCGGGTGACCTGCTTTTGATCGAAATTGATCTGAAATGACCCGATCAGCTCACCGCCGACCTCATAGCAGCGGGGGCAGATGCACGGGCCGAATGCCGCCATGACATTTTCGGGTTTGGTGCCGTACTCCTGCTGCATTTTTTCCACGGCTTTGACGGCGATGAGAGAGGCAGTCCCCTTCCAGCCGCTGTGAACCATACCGATGGATTTGGTCACAGGGTCGAGCAGATAGACAGGGGTGCAGTCGGACTCCATGGAGGTGAGGAGCAGGCCGGGCTCATTGGTGATGATTCCGTCGGCAGGCTCGACGGGGTCGCTGCGCCAGAAGGTATTCATCCCGGCGTCGGCATGGGTGACGGCGCGCACGATATCGGTATGGCGCTGGAAGGTGGAGACAATGTCATGCTCCGTAAGGCCGAGATGATTGAGCACCTCACGGTAGCCGCGGTGGCCTTCCTCGGAGTTACTGAGCCAGCAGCCGTGACCTTTTGAGGTGAAGACGGTCCTGACAAGGCCGGTTGCGTCAAAGGCTTCTATATTATAATAGTCCATAATAATCTAAATTTTGCTCCGCGTTAATCTTTATGCAGGGAATATACCTGTAATATAACACTATACGGGCAAAAAATCTACAATTTCTACATTTTCCGGCTTGAATTCGGCTTGGGGCGGTGTTATACTCTGCTTCTGCATCGAGGCCGGAACAGCCACAACAGGATGCAGGGGGGAAATATGCAGCGAGCACACAGGGTTCATTACCATCACAGCCAGGCGATTGAGATGACCTCAGGGTCGCTGTGGAAAAACATACTTTTATTCAGCATACCGCTTGTAATGACGCAGCTGCTGGAGGTTCTGTTCAACCTCAGCGACGTTGCGGTGGCGGGAAAGTTCGCGGACTACCGGGCGCTCGGCGCGGTGGGCTCGACGACGCAGCTGGTGTCGCTGTTCACGGGGTTCCTGATAGGGCTGGGCAGCGGCGTCAACGTAGAAGTCGCGCGGTCACTCGGGGCGGGAGACAGAGAGAGAACGGAAGCGAACATACACACTTCCTTTATTATATGCGCGGCGGTCGGCGTGCTGCTGTGCCTTATCTGCCGGATCTTCGCAAGGGACATACTGGTGCTGCTGAACACCAAGGACGAGCTGCTGGAAGGGGCGGTGCTGTACTTCAGCATCTACGCGCTGGGCATGCCGGCAATGGCGGTTTATAATTTCGGCAACGGCGTGCTGAGCGCAGCCGGGGACACTAAAAGCCCGCTGCTGTACCTGACGATATCGGGCATACTGAACGTGATACTGAACCTGTTCTTCGTCATAGAGTGCCGCATGGCGGCGGACGGCGTGGCGATTGCGAGCGTCATAGCGCAGGTGCTGTCGGCGGTGATGATAACGGTGCATCTGTGCCGCAGGGATGACGAGTGCAGGATGTCACTGTCGAAACTGCGCATCAACAGCCAGAGCGCGAAGAGGGTGCTGATGCTCGGGATCCCGACGGGGTTCCAGAACGCGATATTCGCGGTGGCAAACATGTTCGTGCAGACGGGCGTGAACACATTCGACGCGGTCACGGTCTCCG
>CAZFCH010000075.1:0-7909 GCA_964517445.1 uncultured Oscillospiraceae bacterium
ACCGTAAGGTCCTGTATCTGTACGACGGCTACTCTCTCGCAGCGATAGATCCTGACAGCTTCGAGAACCTCTCTCAGGATCAGCCCGAGCCCGATTCCGCCCTGTATATGTGCAAGCTTCTCATAAAGATGACCATCATCAAGCACGCGCCCTGGGATCTCAAGTACCTTGGCTACGATCTCCCCGGCAGGCTCAATGAGTCCATAAAATACGGCGGCGATGACGGCCTGAACTATTTTGACTGGTCTGACCTCTCTTTCTACAATACCCTTAAAAACGAATCTCCTATAACCGCCGGCGGCGAAAAGCGCTTCAAGTATATCCACCTTGAGGGCGCGCATGAGCCGCACGTCTACGATAAGGACTTTAACGTCCTCGACTCGAGCCCCTACCGCGATGTCATTGAAGCCAACTTCACCATGCTCGATCTGTTCCTGAGCCAGCTGAAAGAGGCCGGCGTGTATGACAACACCGCCATAGTCATCATGTCTGACCACGGCAGCCATAACGATACCGACCTGTGCACCATCAACCAGAACCCGATTCTTCTCATCAAGGGCCGCGGCGAACAGCATGACGAGCTGACCGTGAGCCATGCCCCGATATCCTTTGATGATCTGCAGCAGGCGTATCAGCGTCTGCTTGACGGCGAAGGCTCGGACGGCGTCTTCGACTGGAGCGAGGGCGATGAGCGCTCCCGCCGCTTCATCTGGTATGAAATGGCGGATAACACCCTGCTCACGGAATATGAGCAGACCGGCAGCGCCGAAGATATGACGACGCTCCTGCCCACCGGCACCGTTTACGAACTGAAATAAAAAGTCACGGGGATAAGAAATAATGGAATGGTTGGAAAAGGCATTTGAATGGGCGCTGCGTCTGTGCTATGACTTCTGCGGCAATTACGGCTTGGCAATAATTCTTTTCACTGTGCTCAGCAAGATAATCCTTTTGCCGATATCCGTCTGGGTGCAGAAGAACTCCATAAAGATGGTGAAGATGCAGCCGGAGATAAATATGCTCAAGGCGCGGCATTTCGGCGACCCCGACGCGATAGCCGAGGGACAGTCGGAAATATTCAAACGTGAGGGCTACAGTCCGTTCGCGTCTATCATCCCCCTGGTCATACAGCTCGTTATTCTCATGGGGCTTATTGCCGCGATAAGAGCCGGCATGAATGACAGTTCTATAGACATGCGCTTTCTCGGCGTGGATCTCAGCCTTGTCCCGAGCGAGGAAAAGGGCTGGCTTATCCTCTCGCCGATTCTTGCCGGCGCGTCCGCATGGCTCATGTGCGCCGCGCAGAACGCAGCGAATGTGCTTCAGGTGGAGCAGAGCAACTGGAATAAATACGGCATGCTTGCCCTGTCCGTGGCGCTGTCGCTGTATCTCGGCTGGTTTGTCCCGGTCGGCGTCGCCGTTTACTGGATCGTCAGCAACCTTCTTGCAATCGTCATGCTCTATGCCCTGAACGCCTGGATAAACCCGAAGGACTATGTTGACTATGAGGCGCTGGAGAAGAGCAAGCAGGAGCTTGCCGCGCTCGAGAACCTCGGCGGGAAAAAGGACAAAGCCACCGCCCGGCGTGAGCGCGCGGACTATAAGCGCTTTTTCTCGGTGGCGAACAAGCACCTCGTTTTCTATTCTGAGAATACGGGCTTTTATAAGTATTATAAAACAACGATAGAGTATATCCTCAGCAACACGAACATCACCGTCCACTATATCACGAGCGACCCGAACGATATCGTGTTCGAGCTTGCAAAGGAGCAGCCGAAGCTCAAGCCGTACTATATCGGCGAAAAGAAGCTCATCACGCTTATGATGAAGATGGACGCTGACGTGGTCGTTATGACCATGCCCGACCTGGAGAATTTCCATATCAAGCGCAGCTACATCAGAAAGGACATAGAATATATCTACGTTCAGCATGGCGTCGGCAGCACGAACTCGCTTCTGCGCAAGGGCGCGCAGGATCATTATGACACCGTGTTCTGCACCGGCCCCTCGCAGGAGCGCGAGATACGCCAGATGGAGGAGCTTGACAACACTCCCCGTAAGAACCTTGTCGAGGTCGGCTACCCTCTGCTGGATGAGATGCTCGAAGAGTATGAGAGCAAGACCGTAAAGGTGAACGAAACCAAACAGATTCTTATTGCCCCCTCATGGCAGAAGGATAATATTGTCGACAGCTGCCTTGAAAAGCTGCTGGATTCTCTCAGCGGCCGCGGCTTCAATGTCGTGGTCAGACCGCACCCGCAGCATGTGCGCCATAAAAAAGCATATATGGAGCAGCTCAAAGCCCGTTATGCCGGGCGCGACGATATCGAGATACAGACTGATTTCTCTTCAAACTCCACCGTCTTTGATTCAGACCTGCTCATCACCGACTGGTCGGATATTTCCTGGGAATTTGCTTTTACCACGAAAAAGCCTGTGCTGTTCATAAACACGCCCATGAAGGTTATGAACCCCGACTGGCAGAAGATCGCCGAAGTGCCGCTGAATATCGCCCTGCGCGATGTGATCGGCCGCTCTCTTGAAGTGGACGAAATAGATAAAGCCGGGGATACCGTTCTGGAAATGCTTGGTCAGCAGGAGCAGTACAGAGAGCAGATAGACCGCGCCATGCATGAGTATGTATTTAACATAGGCAGCAGCACGCGCGTCGGCGCAAAATATATTATCGGTGCAATACAGAAGAAAGCTCAGCAGAGAAAGGAAAATAAATAAAATGAAGAAGCTTGCAAAGATTTCCGGCGTTGTCCTCACCGCTTTTACCGCCATGCTGATGTTCGGCGCAAACGGCGAAGCGTATATTGACCCCTCCGTTATGACCTATCTAATTCAGGCCATCGCCGGCGTTGTCATTGCTGTCGGCGCTGTCGTCGGTATCTACTGGAGAAAGGCAAAGAAGAAGGTCAACGAGAAGCTCGGCATTGACGAGAATAAGAATAAAGAAGTCGAGTCCGATGATATAGTCGTTGAGAACGACGGAGAAGAGCAGAAATAAACTGCTGCGTCTCTTCCTTTCAGCGGACGGCAATGAGAAAAAAAGCTTCCTACATTCTGGTACTGTCGGCAGTTGTGCTGCTGGCTATGCTCGTCTCTATGTTCAAGTGGCAGTTCTTGCTGATACATGGGGACTCTATGGCTCCCACGTACCGCAGCTTCAGCCTTGTGCTGCTGGATAAACAGCCCGGCGAGTACAGCCGAGGAGATGTTGTGCTGTACAGAAGCGAGAGCCTTGACCGCAGCATAGTCAAGCGCATTGCCGCCGTGCCGGGGGACAGGCTGCGCGCGGAGAACGGTATCCTGTTTATAAACGATGAGCCGGCAGCACCGCTGCCGGAGGAGACTTTGCGCCCGGAATATCTCACCGGCGGGGAGTTTACCGTACCGGAAGGCTGCTTTTTCCTGCTGGGTGATAATCTTGAACACAGCATTGACAGCCGTTATGCCGAAATAGGTCTTGCGGATGAGCACGGAATGGTCGGAAAAGTTATGACCTGAGCGCCTGCCGCGCAATTTCCATAAAGCTGCCGGGGGTGCAGAATGACATCATCAATTCCACAACTTATAGAGACGTGCGGGTTTTGCCGTGCCGATGAGGTCGAAGGGCTTCAGGCAATGAAGACCGGCATGACTAACCGCTCGTACTCTTTTTTTGCCCGCGGCGGCCAGTATATAATCCGGGTCCCCGGCGTGGGTACCGAGCAGATGATAAACCGCGCGCAGGAGCACGCGGTCTACAACGTTATTGCTCCGCTTGGAATAAGCGAAGAGGTGCACTATTTTGCCCCCGCGTCCGGAATTAAAATTTCCTCATTTCTGAAAGGCACGCATACCTGCCATTCCGATGACTGGGAGGAGGTTGCGCTGTGCATGAGCGCGCTCAGAAGCTTTCACGGAAGAAAGCTTCACGTTGAGCACAGCTTCGACTTTTGGGAGCGCATGGAATTTTACGAGAGCCTCTGGAACGGAGAAAAGTCACTTTACGCAGATTACCTGCAGACTAAAAAAACAGTTCTCTCTTTGCGCAGGTTCATTGACGCACAGCCGAAAACACTCCAGCTGTGCCATATCGACTCGATACCGGATAATTTCCTGTTCTCTGAGTCGGCATGCGGTGAGAAAACAGTAAAGCTTATCGACTGGGAGTATTCCGGAACGCAGGACCCGCACCTTGATGTTGCGATGTTCATCATCTACGCCATGTATGACCGTGAGCAGGCCGACAGGCTTATCGACCTGTATTTCAACCAGGGCTGCGATGAAGCCGTCCGGCTCAAGATATATTGCTATATTGCCGCCAGCGGGCTGCTTTGGAGCAACTGGTGCGAATTTAAGCACCACTGCGGTATAGATTTTGGAGATTATGCTCTGCGGCAGTATGCCTATGCAAAAGAATATTCTTCAATATTTTTCGATGAATACAGGAAAAGGTTCGGAGAGTCATATGTCTGAAGCAAAACATACTGTGGAGCGTGCAATAATAGTTGCGGCGGGCCTCGGCAAGCGCCTTCAGCCCGTGACGCTTACCACGCCGAAGCCGCTGGTTTCGGTAAACGGAGTGCGTATGATCGACACGATAGTCGAAGCGCTCCATGCAAACGGCATCTATGAGATATATGTCGTTGTGGGCTATCTGAAAGAGCAGTTCTATGAATGGGCAAAAAGCTATGACGGCGTCAAGCTTATTGAAAACCCGTGGTATAATGAATGCAACAATATCAGCTCTCTCTATTCTGCGCGTGAGCATCTGAAAAATGTCATAGTCCTTGACGGCGATCAGCTTATCAGCAACCCCGAGATACTGCACCCTGATTTCACCCGTTCCGGATACAGCTGCGTGTGGACAGATGAGGAGACGCCGGAGTGGCTCCTTACGGTGGAGGACGGTACCGTCACCAAATGCAGCCGCACAGGCGGCCGCCGCGGCTGGCAGCTCTACAGCGTCTCTCGCTGGACGGAGGAGGACGGGCAGAGGCTCAGCGCTCAGCTTGAGCTCGAATTTGTCCGCAAAAAAAACCGCGATATTTACTGGGATGACGTCGCGCTCTTCTGCCATCCGGAGGATTACAGCCTGACTGTGTATCCGATTCGCCAGGGTGACCTGCGCGAGGTAGACAGCTTCGCGGAGCTGTGCGAGCTTGACCCGACATATAAAATATAGTGAGGCATTCCGCATGAAAACAGACAGAAAAACGTTGGGCAGGGAGCTCGACTGGGTATCCTTGATAGTTCCGCTGACCGTCGTGCTGATTGTGTGCGCGCTGTTTATGATATTTCCGGACAGGTCAAAGCTGGTTCTGAGCGTTGTCCGCGGCTTTCTTGGCGACGAATTCGGTCTGTATTATGCCCTGCTGGGTACGGGCATACTCGGCTGCACGCTGTATATCGCTTTCTCCAGATTCGGCAAAATAAAACTCGGCGACTGTGAAAAGCCGCAGTACCGCTCTTTCCAGTGGGGCATGATGATATTCACATCCACCATGGCTGCGGATATCCTCTTTTATTCGCTCTGTGAATGGGCGCTGTATGCGAACGAACCGCAGATAGAAATGATGGGCGGCATGCAGAAATGGGCGCCCACATATCCTCTGCTCCATTGGGGGCCTGTCGCATGGGGTTTCTATATAGTCCTTGCGGTCGCTTTCGGCTTTATGATTCATGTTCGCGGCCGTGATAAGCAGAAGTTCTCTGAGGCGTGCCGCCCGCTGCTTGGCGACCGCGTTGAGCACGGCTGGGGGCGCGCGATCGACCTGACCGCGATTTTTGCTTTGCTTGCCGGCACGGCTACGACGTTCTCTCTGGCAACACCGCTGCTTTCGCGCGCGTTATGCCAGGTGTTCTCTCTGCACCCCAGCACGGGGCTGACCATTGTGATACTTCTTGTGATCGCCGCGGTATATACCATTACCGTCTGGTTCGGTATGAAGGGGATTGCAAAGCTTGCTGTCATATGCAGCTACTGCTTCTTTGCTCTGCTTGCGTATGTCCTGTTCGGCGGCGGCGAGGCGCGCTATATCCTCGAGACCGGCTTTTCGTCGATTGGCAACCTTATCCAGAACTTCATCGGTCTGGCAACCTGGATGGATCCTCTGCGCGAGACGAGCTTCCCCCAGAACTGGACTATCTATTATTGGGCATATTGGATGGTCTGGTGCGTTGCAACGCCGTTCTTCATTGGCGTCATAAGCAAGGGGCGCAGCATACGCAACACGATACTCGGCGGCTACGGATGGGGCATTGCAGGGACTTTTACATCGTTTATCATTCTCGGCAATTACGGTCTTGCCCAGCAGCTCAAGCATGGGCTTGATATCACCGGCTTTATTGCAAACGGCGGTGATTATTCCGAAGCAATCATGCAGATATTTGATACCCTGCCCCTGACGAAGCTCGGGCTTATCCTGCTTGCCGTCACAATGGTGGCGTTTTATTCCACCACCTTTGATGCGCTGACCTTTGTCGTGTCAAGCTACTCGTATAAGCGCCTTAAACCGGACGAGGAGCCTGATAAGCGTATCCGCACGTTTTGGTCGGTAGTGTTCATCCTGCTGCCCATCGCCCTCATATTCTCGGAGAACTCCATGAACAGTCTGCAGTCGGTGTCAATCATTGCCGCCTTCCCGATAGGCATAATAATTATCCTTATTACCGCAAGCTTCTTTAAGGACGCTTCGGCCTATCTGCGTGAGAAAGGCTATGACAAATAAATAAGTCAATCAAAAATCGGCAGGCTCCACTTCATGGAGCCTGCCGATTCGTATGCAGATGTTTATAAAATCAGATCCTCGTCCGTCACTTCACCCGTGCATACTATGTTCGTCGGCCCGGTAAGATAAATGTCCCGCACCGTGCCGCCGTCCTGCGTGAGCGTGACGCTGAGCACCCCGCCGGGCGCGCGGAGAGTTACGTCTCTGCCCGATACCTGCCCCAGCAGCGTGAGCGCCGCGACGACGGAGCCGCAGCCCGTTCCGCATGCCAGCGTGAAGTCCTCGACGCCGCGCTCAAAGGTCTTTATCCTGAGCTCGTCCTCTCCCATAAGCTCAACGAAGTTTACGTTTGCCCCCTTGGGAAATGCCGGCGCGAAGCGCAGCGTGCGTCCAAGCTCCCTCAGCTCGTTTTCGTTCATCTCATTAAAGCCGTCAAGCCGTACCACCGCATGCGGCAGCCCGGGGCAGCCCAGCTCTATATATCCGCAGTCGTATTCCTTCCCGCCGACCGTGACAATCCTGTGCAGGTCGATGACAGAGGGGTCGTTCAGCCGTATGCGGTAGCGCCGCTTGTCTATGCGCTCTCCCGTCACGAGCCCCGCCGTCGTCTCAACGCGCTGCGTTTCTCCCGCAAGGCCGTTTTCGTAACCCCAGCGGCAAATGCACCGTGCCCCGTTTCCGCACATCTCGCCGAGACTGCCGTCGGAATTGAAGAACAGCATCCCGTAGTCCCCGCCGTTCTTCGCCGGCACCACTGCCATCATCCCGTCCGCGCCTATCGAAGTGTGAAAAGAGCACAGCTGCTTTGCCAGTGCCCCGAGCCGCTCCTCGGGAATGTGCTCGATTATGTTGTTGATAATAACGAAGTCGTTTCCTGCTCCGTGCATCTTCGTGAATCTCATGTCCGCCTCCGGTGTATAAAATTTCATTTCTATTATATCCGCCCGCGCCGACTATTGCAATTCCCGAATTTAAAAACAAAACATGACAAAATATTACGAACGGTAATCGAATTGCCTGATTTGACCCACCGAGCGGGTCAAATCAGGTCAAAAGCGGGTCACCTGACCCGCTGCGCTTAATGCAAAAGCACCCGTGCAAAAAATGCACGGGTGCTTGAATTTAAGCTCGGGTTTATTTAGGAGTTTTTAAGAACGCTGCCGTCAGCGAGTGTGATGGTGTAGCCG
>CAZFCH010000076.1:0-7755 GCA_964517445.1 uncultured Oscillospiraceae bacterium
CTCGACGGCAGTGACAGCCAATGAGGCTGTGGAAGAGGCAAACTTCATCCTGAGCTGCCTCAACGGCACGGAGCTTCAGTACCCGATATTTTTCGATATTGAGCAATCGGGCGACTATCCCAAAGGGCGCTGCGACGGTCTCAGCCAGGCCAAGCGCGATGAGATAATCGCCGCCTTCTGCAGCCGCATAAGAGCCGCCGGGTACAAGACGGGAGTTTATTCCGGACTCTACTTCTTTGAGGAGCATGTCGCCTACAGTTCGATAGAGCCGCACATGATCTGGCTTGCGAACTACACCAGCGGCGGGCGTCTGCCGGACTTCAGCGGGCGCTATGATATCTGGCAGTTCACGGAGAAAGGCACAGTCAACGGCATACGCGGTATCGTTGATATGAACGTGATATTTTAAAAATCGGAGGGAATGATTCCCTCCGATTTTTTTGATAGCTCTATATATGCTTCTTCGGTCAAAGCCTGTCAGCAGAACACGGCTTTATTTGCCGAGGTGTTCAAGGCTGAGCTTGAGGTTTTCGATCAGTGCCTCGAGCTTTGCCTTCTTGTCGCGCTCCATGTTGACGACATTCTCCGGTGCACGGGAGACAAACTTCTCGTTCGCAAGCTTTGCAATCTGACCTTCAAGCTGCTTTTCGGCATTGGCAAGCTCCTTAAGAATACGAGCCTTCTCCTTTTCAAGGTCGACAAGCTCCGCCATTGGCATGAACATGCGGGCATTGTCGGTAACGACGGAGACCATACCGTCGGCGCTCTCGGGAGCTGCGTCCTGCACGCTTATGTCGCTTGCGTAGGCAAGCTTGCAGATATAGCTGCGTCCGGCCTCAAAGGCTGCCTTCTTGTCGGTGGCAATGATAAGGTGCGCCTTTCTGGACGGGGGCACATTCATCTCGCTGCGGCGGGCACGGACTGCCTTGATAGCGGCCATGACCATTTCGAAGTTCTGCTCATCCTCGGGGAAGCTCAGCTTCTCGCTGTACTCGGGATAACGCTCAACCATCAGCGCTTCGCCCTCGTGCGGCAGCGCCTGCCAAATCTCCTCAGAAATGAACGGCATGAACGGATGGACAAGCTTGAGTATCTCGGTCAGCACGTAAAGCAGCACCTTCTGCGCAGATATCTTGGACTCCTCGTCCTCGCCGTTGAGGCGGGGCTTGGTCAGTTCTATATACCAGTCGCAGTAGCTGTCCCAGATGAAGTCGTATATCTTTCCGGCGGCGACGCCCAGCTCGTAGTTATCCATATTGTCGCAGACCTCACGGATAACGCTGTTGAGCTTGGAAAGAATCCACTTATCCTCTATCTCGAGCTTTTCAGGCAGCTCGTTGCGGTCGATGGTGAGGTTCATCATCACGAAGCGCGATGCATTCCAGAGCTTGTTGCAGAAGTTGCGCATGGCCTCGCACTTCTCAACATAGAAGCGCATGTCGTTTCCGGGAGAGTTGCCGGTGATGAGGTTGAAGCGCAGTGCGTCCGCGCCGTAAGTCTCGACCATTTCGAGCGGGTCGATGCCGTTGCCGAGGGACTTGGACATTTTGCGTCCCTGGCTGTCGCGCACAAGGCCGTGGATAAAAACGGTCTTAAACGGCTCTTTCTTCATCTGCTCCATGCCGGAGAAAATCATTCTCGCGACCCAGAAGAAGATGATGTCATAGCCCGTGACCATGACGCTCGTGGGGTACCAGTAGTTGAGGTCGTCAGTCTTATCCGGCCAGCCCATCGTGGAGAACGGCCAGAGCGCAGAACTGAACCATGTATCGAGCACGTCCTCATCGCGGGTGATGTTCTTGCTGTGGCAGCACTCACACTCGGTCGCGTCCTCGCGGGAAACGGTGATGTGACCGCAGTCAGCGCAGTACCATGCGGGTATCTGATGTCCCCACCAGAGCTGGCGGGAAATGCACCAGTCATGGACATTCTCCATCCAGTTGAGATAGGTCTTCGTGAAGCGTTCGGGCACGAACTTGATGCGACCGTCTTTGACGACGTTTATCGCTTCCTTGGCAAGCGGAGCCATCTTGACAAACCACTGGGGGCTTGTGAGCGGCTCAACGACCGTGCCGCAGCGATAGCAGCAGCCGACATTGTGGCTGTACGGCTCGACCTTGACAAGGTAGCCCTGCTCCTCAAGGTCTGCGACGATGGCCTTTCTCGCTTCGTAGCGATCCATGCCGTTATACTTGCCGCCGTTTATGATCTTCGCGTCCTCGTCGATGCACTGTATCTGCTCAAGGTTATGGCGCAGGCCAACCTCGTAGTCGTTCGGGTCATGGCAGGGCGTCATCTTAACCGCGCCGGTACCGAAGCCAAGCTCGACATAGTCATCTGCAACAATTGGCAGCTTGCGTCCGACCAGCGGGAGGATGGCGTTCTTGCCGACAAGGTGCTGATATTTTTCGTCCGCGGGATTCACGGCAACGCCGGTATCGCCCAGCATGGTCTCGGGACGGGTCGTCGCGATGATGAATTCCTCATCGGAATTCTCAATCGGATAGCGGATGTACCAGAATGAACCGGGGATATCCTTATACTCGACCTCGGCATCTGACAGGGCGGTACGGCAGTGCGGACACCAGTTGATGATGCGGCTACCCTTGTAGATAAGTCCCTTCTCATAGAGATCGCAGAAAGTCTCGCGCACAGCCTTGGCGCAGACGTCGTCCATCGTGAAACGGCTGCGGCTCCAGTCACAAGAGACACCCATGCTCTTCTGCTGCTCGACTATACGGTCGCCGTACTTCTGCTTCCAGTCCCATACACGCTCAAGGAACTTGTCGCGCCCGAGATCATAGCGGGTCTTGCCTTCTTCCTTGCGCAGCACCTCTTCGACCTTTATCTGGGTCGCGATGCCGGCATGGTCAACGCCGGGCAGCCACAGTGCGGCATAGCCCTGCATTCTCTTATAACGGGTCAGGATGTCCTGAAGAGTTGCGTCAAGAGCATGCCCCATGTGGAGCTGACCGGTGACATTGGGGGGCGGCATGACGATGGAAAACGGCTTCTTATCGGGGTCTATCTTACCCTCGAAATAGTGCCCGTCCATCCACATCTGATAGATTTTTTTCTCGACCGATTTAGGGTCGTACACTTTCGGAAGTTCTTTCATTATCTGCTCTCCTCTCTCATAGAAAAACGCCCTGAAGCGTATAGCTTCAGGGCGATAATTTAACCGCGGTACCACCTGAATTCCGCATACTGCGGCACTCATATCTTCCTTAACGCGAAAGCCACGCCCGGACTACACAGACTTAACCTTCACCCGGGATGCTCAAGGCCGACCTTCCGCAGCGCTTCACAGGAGCTTTCACCAACCGCTCCCTCTCTGAGATCCGCACACTGCGTACTCCTGCCTGTCACAGCAATGCATTGATTTTAGCGCAGGCAGCCTGATTTGTCAACACCTGCCGCGCAAAGTATTTTGTTTTGTTTACGCAAGCAGTGCCTTGAGCTGCTCAAGGTTATGCAGGCCGACAACGCCCTTTACTGCCTTGCCGTCATGGATGACGACAAGTGTCGGAATGCTGCTCACACCGAAGCGCTGTGCAAGGCTGGGGTTGGCGTCCACATCCACCTTGCATATCTTGACGCTGCCCTGAAGCTCCGCATCCAGTTTCTCAAGCACCGGAGCCTGCATGCGGCATGGGCCGCACCACGTCGCCCAGAAGTCGACGAGGCAGGTGCCCTGGCTTGTTTCGGTATCGAAATTATTCTCATTCAGATGTACAATAGCCATTTTTTATTTCTCCTTCTTATTTGTTTTATTACTTAATATACTCGCACGCCGAGAGCGCTGCAATGTTTCCCTCGCCTGCAGCTTTCGCGAGCTGATACGGCTTTCCGGTACAGTCACCGCAGGCAAAGACGCCGGGGACTGACGTGCTCATGTCACGCTTCGTGACGATCCCGCCGTTTTCATATTCAAGCCCGTCCATCAGTTTTGATACGGAAATGCTGTCTTTGATTATAAACACACAGTCTATTGGGTGCTCCTCCCCGCCAGCAATAAGCGTATCCGCTTTCACGCCGCCGCGTATCTCATAACGCAGGTTCTCCTTGAAATGCAGCACATTGCAGCCAATGCCCCTCAGAAAGTCTGCATCGTCAAACGCTTCACGGTTATTGCCGATGAGAGCGACGGTTTTGCCCTTATAAATCATTCCATCGCAGGTCGCGCAGTAGCTCACGCCGCGGCCCAAAAACTCTGCCTCTCCCGGATAGAGCTTTTCTCTCGTAATGCCAAGTGCAAGGATGACTGCCTTTGCCTCATAGAAGTCATTCCCGACCGCGACGCCAAAGCTGCCGCCTATGTCCATGACGTTCAGGGCGCGCCCGTGGATAAACTTGGCTCCGCTGTCTTCTAACTGTCGGCGCAGCAGCTCGGACATTTCGCGCCCGTTAGTACCGGCAAGCCCCGGATAATTCGTTATCTTCTCCGCTTTATACAGGCTCTCGGATTCCATGGGATTCGCAATCACCGCGGTGCGTTTTCCGCGGTTCATCGCCGTCAGCGCCGCCGAGGTGCCTGCGATGCCGCCGCCGATTATTATAATATCAAAGCTCTCCGACACTCGCCGTCACCCGCCTCCGTCAATTTTTCACAGTCAGTCTACCACATTTTTATTGTAATTACCAGAGCAATCGTTTATAATATTCAGGACTTATTAGCATAGGAGAGATGAGGACATGGAAGAAGCAGCCAGAAACTTTATCGACGCATTTGTACAGGAGGACCTTTCCGAAGGGCATCGCTGCTACGGGATGCAGATACACACGCGTTTCCCGCCTGAGCCCAACGGCTATCTGCATATAGGTCACTGCAAGGCTCTGACCATTGACTTCGGTACTGCCGAGCGCTTCGGCGGTATATGTAACCTCCGCATGGACGATACCAATCCTGCCAAGGAAGATACCGAATTTGTCGACGCGATAAAGGAAGACATCCATTGGCTGGGCTTTGACTGGGGTGACCGGTTTTTCTACGGTTCGGATTATTTTGAGCAGACCTACGGCTATGCTATCGAGCTTATAAAGAAAGGTCTTGCCTATGTTTGCGAGCTTACCCCGGAGCAGTTCCGCGAGTACCGCGGGGACACCAACCGTCCCGCCGTCAGCCCGTGGCGCGACAGGCCCATTGAGGAAAGCCTTGACCTGTTTCAGCGCATGAGAAACGGCGAGTTTGAAGAGGGACGCTACACGCTGCGTGCAAAGATTGATCTCGCCAGCGGCAACTTCAACATGCGCGACCCCGTGCTTTACCGCATCCGTTATATTGAGCATCACCGTCAGGGCACCAAGTGGTGCATCTTCCCGATGTATGACTTTGCACACCCGATTCAGGACGCCATTGAGGGCATCACGCACTCCCTCTGCTCGCTCGAGTATGAGGATCACCGTCCGCTTTATGACTGGGTTGTGTCAAATGTCTCCATCCCCGGCATAAAGCCGAGGCAGATAGAGTTCTCAAGACTCGGCATCAACCACACTGTCATGTCCAAGCGCAAGCTCCGTCAGCTCGTACAGGAGGGCTATGTCTCCGGTTGGGACGATCCGCGTATGCCGACCCTGTGCGGTCTGCGTCGCCGCGGGTACACCAGCGCGTCTATCCGTGAGTTCTGCGACCGTATCGGCGTGTCGAAGGTCCCGTCGACAGTCGACCTTGCGCTGCTCGAAAGCTGCCTGCGTGACGACCTCAACGCGAACGCCCGCCGTGTCATGGCCGTGCTCAATCCCGTAAAGCTCACCGTCACCAATTACCCCGTCGGCAAGAGCGAGACTCTCACCGTTGAGAACAATCCCCTCCGCCCCGAGGATGGGACAAGAGAGCTCAGCTTCTCGCGCGAGCTATGGATCGAAGCGGACGACTTCATGGAGGAGCCCGCACCGAAGTACAAGCGCATGTACCCCGGCAATGAAGTTCGCCTGAAGGGCGCGTATCTTGTCAAGTGCACCGGCTGTGTCAAGGACGCTGACGGCAATGTTATCGAAGTGCTCTGCGAGTATGACCCCGACAGTCGCGGCGGCGATCCTGCCGACGGGCGCAAGGTCAAGGGTGCGACGATTCACTGGGTCGACGCTGCCACAGCAGCCGACGCCGAGGTGCGCATCTACGGCAACCTCTTCAGCGATCCCGATCCCGACGGTCCGGACAAGAACTTCCTCGACTATCTTGATCCCGACAGCCTGAACATTCTCACCGGCTGCAAGGTCGAGCACAGCCTTGCCGAAATGCCCATGCCCGAAAAGGGCAAGGACTCCACCGGCCTGCAGTTCATGCGTCAGGGATACTTCTGCCTTGATAACCGTGACGCAAAGCCCGGTCATCTGGTCTTCAACCGCTCGGTCGCGCTCAAGGACAGCTTCAAAAAGTAAAAATACAAACCATAAACCGGCAGGAAGCACGCTTCCTGCCGGTCTGTGTTTTTGTTCAACCTATCAGTCAATGCTGACACTCATGCCGTTGAGCTCTACACCGTTGTCGGCGGGAATGAGGATGTATCTGCGCCCGTCGATTATACGCGTTTCAACGAGATGGACATGCTGCGGGTCGACGCTTATCTTGACTTCCGGCGTCTCGAGCTTAAAATGGCGGCTGTCGATGATGTTCGCAGGGCTAAGCTCCGCGTCCTCACCGAACTCCTCGCGGCACTTTTCTTCAAAAGCCTCGGCCTGCTCTGCGCTGACGCCGTGGTTTTCGAGAATCTCCGCCATGTCCTCGGGGCTTATCGTCAAAGGCTCCGGGTCACGGCTTTCCTTGTGGACGCTGATGCGCTCCATAAGCTCGGCATGCACGCCCTGCATCAGTGAAAGACTGCATTCCTTATCGAGCGTGCCTGTCATAACGTCAATGAAAGTCTCCTGCTGCGTGCCCGCCGGCATCGGAACCTGCGTCTTGAACACTGCATCGATGAAGTCCTGATGGTCCTCATTCACGTTGCGTGAGTAGAACAGTGCGTTATAGATGTTCGCGCTGCGATCGTCAAAGCTCGGGTACATGAAGCCCAACTCCGGCGCGGCGACGAGCTGTCCGCCGGGGAAGTTCTGAAATCGCTTGTCGTCCGGGGAATAACCGAACTGCGCCTTGCCCGTCTTGACAGGACACAGACAGCATACCATGTATTTGAACACATCGCGGTCATTGTCGTCAAGGCTGCCGTCCTTGCCGTAGTGCGGAACGTCGTAGACATCAAAGGCCAGCAGTATCACGTAGCCGCTCTCATCAGGCGTGACGGCGTCAATGATGCACTTATAGAAATCATCGCGCAGCGCAGCATCCGAGAGCTCGGACTTTCTCAGTGCCGAGAGCAGACGCACCTCATCGCTATCCATGACCTGCTTTGTCGCAAAGGAAAGGGACATGAGGTTGCGCCCCAGCGTACCGGAGAGAGACTTGCGCAGCAGGGACAGGTATTTCTCCGTCTCCTCCTGTGTCAGCATCGCGACCGACTCGTCTATATAGGACACGATCTCTTTAGTTGAGTTTACATAACACCCATATATATGACTTATATTATTGCGTTCAAGCTTGAATCTGCGGCGTATCTCGCCGACTTCCTTCTTGTTCATGGCTCCTCCGTGGTATGTCGATTGCGGAAATTATCCGCATATTTGATGCTCCGGTATTATCGCACATTTTGCGCACAGATTCAAGTAAGCAGTTTATCGCCTTGCGTCGCGGCAAAATGTTTCCGTCTTTGCCGCACAATAAAACGGCCGCGTTCTCTTTCGAGAGCACGGCTGTTTTTC
>CAZFCH010000077.1:0-7740 GCA_964517445.1 uncultured Oscillospiraceae bacterium
TTCCTTAATAATGCCCGGGGCAAGGCGGTCGCCGAACTTCTCTCTTATCCACTCCTCGCTCAAGGGCTCAAACTTCTTTGCCCTGGGCGTAGGCAGAGCGGCAAGTCGGTGATACTCCCTCAGGCAAAGGAAAGTACCCACGCCGACACACTCGCCGTGGATGCCCTCGGCCTCCTCGAAGCGGGGCGGGTGCATCTCGACAAGATGGGCAGCCAGATGCTCGGCGCCGGAGGCCGCTCGGGAGTGGTTGAGCAGCTGCATTGTCAGGCCGCTCTCCATCTGTGCCATCGTCATCGCCTCGTGGTCGGCGATACCTGTTGCGGCATACTTGTCAGCAGCCTCGCGCATAAGCTTCAGCGCGTGCTCTGCAAGCTCTGCCACCACCGGGCAGTAGTATTCATTCGCGACGATCTTGGATATACGCCAGTCGGTCAGCGAAATGTACTTTGCGAGAATATCGTTTATGCCGCTCGCGACGAGTCTTGCCGGTGCGCCCTTGATGATGTCAAGGTCAGCGACAACCAGGATCGGCGCGCACATCGGCGTGGACTTCTTCTGGCCGTTGAGTATGGCCGAGCAGATGTTCGCCGTGAAGCCGTCGGAGGAAGCCAGCGTCGGAATCGCAACAAAGGGGATGCCCAGCTTGTATGCGGGATAGCGTCCGAAGTCCATGATGGTGCCGGCGCCGAAAGCCACTATGACCTCCGGGTTGTCCAGCTGCTTCATCATGTCCTCTATCAGCGTATCCTCAGCGCGCAGGCCCTTCGCCTCGAGCACGATCTCCTGATCGGCCTTGACGTGCTTGCCTTCGGTGAGCTTGTACACCATTGTGTCGTACACTACGGCGCGGCGCTTGCCTGCAAGTCCCACGTCCTCCATGTACTGTTCGAAGTTTGCCAGAGCGTTGTACTCGACGACGACCTTCTTCGTCTCAAGAGTATGCTCACGACCGCAGACACACTTGCCTACGTATTTTTCGCAATCCATTATCATATCTTTATTCCTCCGTTCGTATTTTTCTTATGCGTCCGCAGTGTCCAGCCGGGCATATCCGTCCCAGGCGAATAGCTGCCTGACACTATCGTCACCGCTGCACGCGACTATTTCTGCAATGTAGAACACATGATCGGTGACTTCTTTCATATCTGTCAGTCTGCATTCAAATACGACGCGGCTCCCGGATACGATCTTGGGCGTGATCTCGCTTGCCGCTTCGAGCGGTATCGAGAACATTTCAGCCTTGTTTACGTCACGGCCGGAGCAGCTGCCGCAGCGCAGCGCGGCTTCCTTAAGCTCCTCTCCGACGATGTTCAGCGCGAACTCGCCGGAAGACTGTATAAGTTTTCCGCTTGCGCCCTTTTTCCCGAGGCAGACGCCAATCATCGGCGGTCTGTTGGACAGGAACGTCCACCATGACACGGCCATAAGATTTGTGCTTCCGTCCTCTTTAAGGCTGGACAGCAGCGCGAACGGCGACGGAGCCGTAAGCCGCTGCGCCTGCGCGGCAGTAATTTTTTCCACTGCTGTCTTCCCTTACTTCTTTGCCATGTAGTCTGCGACAGCCTGGAGGTTCTCTCTGAAGCTGCCGTCGGCAACGAACTTCTTCTCGAAGAGTGCGGAGCCCATCGTGAAGGTCCAGGGTCCGATGTCGAACATGGTGTCTATACGTGCGAAGCTGTTGATGGAGCCTGCGATGCAGATCTTTGCGTCAACTGCCTTGCAGAAGTCGTAAGCGAGCTTCTCGCCGTCGACAACGTGACGGTATGCAAGAATGTCAAAGCCCTTGATGCCCTTTGCCATAAGATCCTTTGCGTTCTGGATGATCTCTTCATTGGTGCCCTCGAGGATGCTGGGGCTGCCGGAGACCTTGCCGACGAACGGGAGGTAATCCATGCCGTTGTCACGCAGAAGCTTTGCGACGGAGTCGTAATAGAGCGTGCCCATCAGGTAATCGAAGCCGCAGTCGATAGCGGTCTGTGCGCCGTCGAGGCAGGAAGCCTCGTCATAGGTGACGACTTCGAGGAAAGTGGTCTTGCCTGCTGCCTTCATTGCAGCGGTGAGTGCCTTCATCTCGTCCTTGGGCAGGCCGACGTTTTTGAAGCCCCAGTACTTGACAGCTTCGATGTCCTTGCACTGATCAAAAACTTCGTGTGCGTTCTTGACGGTAACGTCATGGTGGGTAAGCATTATAATTATTTCGGGTCTCATTGTTTTTTCCTCCTGAATCAGTAACAATTTGTTCTGAAATGTCCTGTAATTCAGCAGTTTGGGTGCGCTGCTATATGTAAAATATATTGTAAACCCGGCCTAAAGTCAATATTTATTATGTATCTGATTTCATCGAATTTGCAGCATTTTTTCCCAAATTGCGGCACTGCGCAAAATCGGTTCAAAATTGCGCGTTCTGGTAAAAAACTTTCATCCCTTTCGACAAAATCGCCCTCACAAATTCTACATATTTCACATCGCCAATGTGTAATGTTCCAAAATTAACATAGTTTTTTCAGCAAAACACTGTACAAACGCCCAAGTTTGTTATAGAATAAATTAATCTTTTTTCGAAGGATTGATTACTATGAAAACAGATAGGAGAGAGCACGTTATTATCAGCCTGCTCGAGAGCCGCGGAGAGATGTCCGTCAACGATCTCAGCCGCGTCCTCGATGTCTCGCTTTCTACGCTTCGCAAGCAGCTTGCGGTCATGCAGTCGAAGGGTCTCATCATCCGCACCTATGGCGGCGTCATGCCTGTCAACCGCGTCCCGGACGAAACCTTTGAGAGCAAGCTTCATAAGAACATGTCCGAGAAGCGCCGCATCGCCGTTAAGGCGCGCACCATGGTTAACAGCATGGAGTCTGTCTCGCTCGGCAGCGGTACTACCGTCTATGAGCTCAGCAATCTTCTTGCCGATATTCCGCACTGCACCGTGTACACCAACTCCATGCAGGCGGCGGATTATCTCGCGCGCTGCGCGGGTCTTGAGGTGCACATCAGCAGCGGCGTTATCCGCAGCCATACCGGCACGATAATCGGCAATGAGGCCGTGTCCTATTTCAGGCAGCTTCCGCAGGTCGACTATGCCTTTATCGGCTGCGACGCTATCGACATCAGCGGCGATGTCTACAGTGAGAATATGGCAGTCGCGCTTGTGGAAAAGACCGTTCTCCTCAACGCAAAGCATAAATATATTCTCTGTGACTCCTCAAAGCTCGGCAAGACCGCCGTCGCGCACATCGTCAATCTCCGCGAGTGTGACGGTATTATCACCGTGAATCCCGAAAGCGGCATCGCTGAAAACTTCAAGTTCCTCACCGAGGTCATTTACGCTTAAAATATCAAATCAAACCCGTCTCATCGGGCTTCGGTTTGAGCCGCAGTAAACGCCGACCCCCGGCAGAGCTTCATTGCTCCGCCGGGGGTCGGCACTTTATTCATTCAGCATTGCTTATATTGCATTGCTGTATTCTTTCGTTCAGCTCCTCAGCGCGCTCGGTGTCTCCCGCCGCGTCGAAGTGCTCATACAGCGCCGTGCATATTGCAGAGTATACCGTCTTCTTCCTGTCGGATAGCTCCTCGGTGTCGACGCTGACCGCCGCATCATATGCGCCGTCATAGTCGCCGCCCTCATACAGCGCCCCTGCCTCAATGTACGCCTTCGTCTCCGGTTTGTATTCTTCCATCCATGTCGGTGCAATCATCATTCTTTTTGCAACGTCATAGTTTCCCTTCGCCGCGAAGTATTCGGATACGGTCCCTGATAAAAACAGCAGCAGGATCAGCAGCTCTATACCAAGCACCACACGTATCCAGTTCATTTTGCCAAGGGTTCTGTAAGTTCTTCTGTAGCGTATCTGACGATATACGCTGTATTTATTGTCCATAGTAAAGCTCCGAAAAATAAATGCTGTTCATTTGCGTAAAATCTGCGCGCAAAATCCCCGCAGATTTTTTCCCGTTGGTTCTTTGTCGATACGTACAAGAAGCGGACAATGTCCGCTTCCTGTACGTTTTTGGGAATATTAAAGCTTTTTACATCGGTCCGAGCAGGGCATTCGGCAGCCAGGTGCAGAATTCCGGGAATATTGCAACGACCAGCAGTACGAATATATCGACCACTATCATTACCAACATCCATGGGACCAGCTTTGTTACCGACGACTTGACAACAGTGACCGTGACGAACAGGTAGCTGCCGACGGGAGGAGTCAGACCGCCGATGATAACGCTCATGGAGAAGATCATACCGAAAGATACCATGTCGGTACCGAGGCTCTGAAGCAGCGGGTACACGAGCGGCAGCACAACGGGCATGACCGCAACGGGCTCCATGAAGCAGCCAATGAGAAGAATGAATGCGCAGATGAGAAGCTGAATAATGAGGGAGTTGCCGCCGGAGACGCCCATCAGCCAGCTCTGGAAAGTAACGCCGACCTTCTCAACAGTGAAGATGTAAGCGAACATCGTGGATGCCGCGTACAGGGAAAGAACCTGACCGGTGGATTCCGCAGCGTCTATAAAGACGTCGGTGATTCTCTTGAGGTTGAGGTCTTTGTAAACGAACAGGCCGATGACCAGGCCGTAAACGCAGGCGAGAGCGCCGGCTTCGGTGGGAGTGCAGAAACCTGCGGTAATGCCGACGATGATTATAAGCGGCATCAGCAGAGCCCAGAAGGAGTCGATGAAGGACTTGCCGACATTCTTGAGGTTGAACTTTCCGCCGTAGTCAATGCCGTGCTTCTTTGCGTAGAAGTGGCAGATGAACATGAGTATAACGCCTATTGCGATACCGGGAGTGTAGCCGGCAAGGAACATTCTGGTGATGGAAAGTCCCGTGATAGACGCGAATATAATCATGGTGTTGCTGGGAGGAATGATAGGTGCGGTCGAAGCAGCACCTGCTATCATAGCTCCGGTGAATTCCTTCTTATATCCTATCTTCTCCATGTCAGGTGCGGTGATGGAACCGATAGCCGCGACAGCCGCGGTGCCGGAACCGGAAACTGCACCGAATATCATGTTAGCCGCAACGCAGACGATACCGACACCGCCGCGCAGCCAGGAGAACAGGGATGCGCAGAAGTTGATGATACGTCTTGACAGACCGCCCTGGTTCATGATAGCGCCGGAAATCATGAAGAACGGGATAGCCATCAGGGTGAAAGAGTTAACACCGCTGATGAAGCCGCGGCAGTTCATGTACATATCAAGCTTACCCGTAAGCAGAACTGCGAGGTAACCTGCGCCCATCAGTGAGAACGTGATAGGAATGCCGAGAAGCATAAGTGCAAGAAGAGATATGCACGCAATAATTAACATTAGTTATTCTCTCCTTTCATTTCTTCGTCATCGTCATCCCCGATGAGTCCTTCATTGATAAGCTCGTACTCAGACTTTTCAAGCGTGCCGGTCCAGATCTTCATGAACTTCGGCGGGACAATTCTGAGGTAGCCCAGAACCATCGTCAGGCATCCGAAGAGGAATGAGAAGTAGAGCCAGTTCATCGGCAGCTTATTGCCGAAGATAACAATGCCGCTGGAGAAAGCGTGAGAATAGACATCAAGCATGTCGAAGGCAGCCGGGATAAGGAGCACCAGAATAAGGCAGGAGATGAAGCGCGTGAAAGCGTAAGCAATTGCTCTCACATGGTTGTTCTTGATCATTTCCTGAAGGAGATCCATGGTGGTATGGTTGTCCGCACGGGCGGTAATGGAAGCGCCGACACAGGTGACCCACACAGCCGCGTAACGAATAGTTTCTTCAGCCCACATCGTGGATGCATTGAAGATGTAGCGCGCAGTGGTATTGTAGAAGCAGACCAGAATCATTGCCGCGAGCAGTACAACGCAGAAGTACTTTATAATGCCCGAGATAACATCGTCAACCTTCTCATAGACCGACGGCGCAGCAAAACGGAAAACAATGAATGCGATCAGAGCCGCAATCACGATAAAAGCTGCTTGATTGGCAGCGATGTAAGCTATCATTTGTTTTGCTCACTTCCTGTCTAAATTTAACAGATTTTTTACACTTGGTTAAACTACAAATCCGGAGAGCCCGGAACGAGCTCTCCGGAAAATTTAGCTTTTAAGTAATCCGGGAATTACTTTGCCAGCTCAGCAGCGATGAGTTCCTTTGCCTGAGCAACGATTTCCTCGCAGCCGTACTGTGCGAGCCACTCCTGCTGATACTTGGTGCCGGCTTCTTTGAACTCAGCGAATGCTTCGTCGCTCAGCTCGATGACTTCGATGCCTGCATCCTTGCAAGCCTGGAGGTCATTCTCTTCGTAGGAAACGCGGTCTTCGACTTCCTGTGCGCAGTAGTCGATGAAGACGTTCTTGACGATTTCCTGATACTCCTCAGGCAGAGCAGCAAGGCGAGATGCGCTGATCATGAGCAGGTTCAGAGAAGCGATGTGGTTGGTGGTGATGTAGTAGTGGAATGCAACTTCCTGGCCGCGGGAGATGATGGAAGTGGGGTCGGACTCGAAGCCGTTGATAACGCCGTTGTTAAGAGAGGTGATAACTTCCTTGGAGCTCATGTACTGAGCAGAGCAGCCGAAGGATGCCATGGTGTTCATGTAAACGTCGCCGGAAGGAACTCTGACCTTGAGGCCATCGCAGTCAGCCATGGTGTAAACGGGGTGATCAGCGTCGGTGCACAGGCAGCGGATGCCCTGGCTCATTGCGCCGATGCAGACGAGCTTGTCGGACTCACCGGACTCTTCGAGCTGCTGGTTGATGAGGTCAGGCAGAACCTTGGACAGAGCGGTCATCTCATCGTAGTTGTCAACGATGTAGGGAAGCTCGGACCAGCCGATAGCTTCAACGCCGCAGTTGCCGCCCCAGACGGAGGGTCCGGAAAGGCTCATGTCAAGAGCGCCGGCATAGACCTGGGGGTTAACCTCATCCTCGCCGCCCATAACGCCGTCGGGAGCGGTGGTGATGATGACGTGACCATCGGTCTGAGCCTTGATTTCCTCAGCTGCCTTCTGGAACCACATTTCTTCGTGGCCGGTAGCGGAGAAGGTGTGATAGATGTTCAGTTCGTAGACGGTGTCGTCTGCTGCTGCAGTGTCAGCTGCGGTATCAGCAGCGGCGGTATCGGTGGTAGCTGCGGTAGTGTCGGTGCTGGTGCCGCAAGCCGCTACGGCGAAAACCATAACGAGTGCCAGAACCAGGCAGAGCATCTTCTTCATTTTCTGCATAAGATTTTTTCCTCCTGTTTTATCAGAACGATTTTTTATCCTTCTTTGGCAGCGCACCCAAACGTCGCCTCATCAGGACTTTTTTCCCTCAGTTTGCGCGTAACAAACTTCATGGCGTTAAGATACCATTTATCCTTTTTGATGTCAATTTTGTTAAAAATTGCGCACTGCCCTGAACCCTGCAATCCAAAAAACGAAATAATCGAACCGTGCATTTTTGGCTCTTTTTTTCGCGTTCATTGTATAATCACCATAAAAATTAAAGGAAAAATTATGTAGAATCTCACAAAACTTTTTTCGCCCGTTTCCGCCTGCGAAAACGCGCTATTCATTGGCAGTCAAGGGTTTGCGATTTTTTTGACTTTCTGTTTCCCGCAATCTGCGCGCTTTTTCCGCCCGCGCAAAGCCCGTCAATAATATTCTGCCCCAAACGCGCAATTTCTCCTCGCCCCATCCCCCTGATCCTCGCAGAGTTTTTCGCCGCGCAAAGCTTCTCTCCCTCATATGCTCTCCCCCGCTCCGCCCATCTCCCCCCC
>CAZFCH010000078.1:0-7608 GCA_964517445.1 uncultured Oscillospiraceae bacterium
CGCTTCATTTGGTACGCTCCTTTGCCTTGATAAATGAATGAGCATGTGGGGTGGTTCAAGAGCTTGCTGTGAATCAAAGGCTTAAAGTTTGGACAGCAAGCACACGGATTCTATATGCTCGGTAAAAGGGAACATGTCGACCGGCTGGATGCGGCGGAGTTTGTAGCCGCCGGCGAGGAGCACATCAAGGTCGCGGCGCTGGGTGTCGATATTGCAGGAGATGTAGACGATGCGCTGCGGCGCGCATTTGAGCAGCGAGGAGAGAAAGCGCTCGTCGCTCCCGGCGCGGGGAGGATCCATGAAAACAACGTCCGGCTTTACCTTATCCGCCGCCATCTGCTCCATATATTTTCCGGCGTCGCCGACGGTGAACCAGCAGTTTTTGATGCCGTTGAGGCGGGCGTTCGCTATCGCGTCATTCACGGCGTCGCGGTTTATCTCGACGCCGATGACCTGCTTTGCTTTATCCGATGCGCTCAGGCCGATGGTGCCGATGCCGCAGTAGGCGTCGAGCACGGTTTCGCTTCCGGTGAGGCCGGCAAGATCGATGGCGACGGAATAGAGCTTCTCGGTCTGGACGGGGTTTATCTGATAGAACGAGCGGGAGGAGATGCGGAAGCGCTTGCCGCAGAGCACATCCTCGATATATCCGCTGCCGTAGATTACCTTCTCGCGCGTGCCGAGGATGACGGGACCGAAGCGGTCATTGATATTGAGAACAACCGTGGTAATCTCCGGGTGCTTTTCCAGCAGCTTCTTGAGAAAGGGCTTCTGGAGCTTGAATATCGGAGAAACAGCAACGAGCACGACCATGACCTCACCCGTCGCGAAGCCGCGCCTTATGAGAATGTGCCGCAGCCAGCCGCTGCCGCCGCGCTCATCGAAGACCTGTATTTTGAACTCCGGCAGCATACGGCGGATATCGACGATGATCTCATCGGCGAGTTTATCTTCAATCATGCACTCGTCAACGGGGACGATGCGGTGACTGCCGGGCTGATAGATGCCGGATATGGTCTTGTTTTTAGTGCGGTCATAGGCGAGGGCGGCGTGAACTTTGTTGCGGTAATGCGTCGGGTCGTCCATGCCGATAATGTTTTCAACGTGTCCGAGCTCACCGAGCACAGAGACGGCGCGGCGCTGCTTGTGCAGGAGCTGCTCGGCGTAGGGGAGGTTCTGAAGCTGGCAGCCGCCGCACTTGCGGAAGTTCGGGCAGGGAATATGTTTCTGATCCATTGTGATCTCCAAATAAAAATTTAGTTTGTTATTTGCTGTTTTGTTATATATAATATACCACATTACGGGGGCTTTGCAAAGCGCCGGGCGGAGGATTTATGGATATAATTTACCGGGACGAAAGCATAATAGTGTGCATAAAGCCGGCGGGGGTACTGTCGACGGACGAGCCGGGAGGACTGCCGGAGCTGCTGCGAGGCGAGCTCGGGGACGAAAAAGCGGACGTGCGCACGGTACATCGGCTCGACCGCGCGGTGAGCGGACTGATGGTTCTTGCGCGCGGAGCTGCAGCGGCATCAGAGCTGAGCCGTCAGGTGCGTGAGGGCGAGTTTGAGAAGCACTACATGGCGGTCGTTCACGGCAAAGCCGCGGAGCGCGCGACGCTTACCGACCTGCTCTATCGAGACAAGGCACGGAAGATGACCTTCGTTACCGATACCATGGCAAAGGGCGTGCAGGAGGCGGTGCTTGACTATGAGCGGGAGTGGTATGCGGACGGCTTAAGCAAGGTTTACATAACTCTTCACACCGGAAGAACACATCAGATACGTGTGCAGTTTGCATCACGCGATCTGCCGCTCGTCGGGGAACGCAAGTACTGCGAGCCGCGCGACGAGTGCCCGCTTGCACTGTTCTCCTGCGAGCTGGGCTTCACCCATCCGGCGACGGGCGAGCGGATGCGCTTCAAGGCGGAGCCTCCGGAGGAGTGGCCCTGGTCGGCGAAAGTTTCGGAATGATATTTTGTAAATTCGTGTATAACGCTATTGCCAAAGGCAGGGAGTGAGTGTATACTAAGCTTAAAATTTTTGAAATAGTTTGACTGGAGCTTTTCATGGAAACTCTTGAATTCATCCTTGTTATCGTCGCCGCCTATGTTATGGGCTCGCTCAGCATATCAATATTCATGTCAAGCCGCGTACTCGGCAGGGATATCAGAAGAGCCGGAAGCGGAAACGCCGGGGCGACCAATATGGCGCGCGTGTACGGAATGAGCGCAGGCGTGCTGACCCTCGGCGGGGATATGTGCAAGACAGCGGCTGCGATGCTGTTGGGCTACATTGTCCTCGGCGACAGGGGGATGGCGGCGGCAGGCATTGCCTGCATGGTGGGGCACTGCTTCCCACTGTTGCACGGATTCAAGGGCGGCAAGGGAGTTTCTGCGGGTGCGGCGATAGCTCTCTGTATCGACTGGCGCGCGGGGCTGCTGACGATTGCGGTGTTCGCCATTGCGGCGCTGAGCTCAAAGAAGGTCTCCTTCGGCTCAATATGCGCGGCGCTGTCGCTGCCGGTATGGGCGCTGATACTGAATCTGTCACAGCCGCGCTGCGCGCTGGCGATAGTGGCGATGTGCCTCGTCGTCATACGGCACAGGGAGAATATAAAGCGGCTGATAAACGGGACGGAGCCTGACTTCAAACCCGGCAAAAGCAAGCGAATCGAAAGAAACTGAAAGATAACATAATTCGGTTGACATAATTAATCAATCAAAAGCCCCGCATGACCATATGCGGGGCTTGAAAATTTTCCGGAAAGATAGTATATTTGTGACATAATAAATCATAAATAGAAAGGCCATAGTGATGGATAATAAATACATTGCCGGTATTGACAAGTTCATAAATGACAACAGAGAGAACATTATAAGAGACATCGCACGCGTTGTTGCGATAGACAGCGTCGAGGGCAAGGCAGAGCCCGGCGCTCCCTTCGGCAAGGGACCGAAGCAGGCACTGGAGCTCGGGCTTGAGATATGCCGCGAGCTGGGGCTCAAGGCCGTCAACTGCGAGGATAAGATCGGCTACGGTCAGATCGGCGACGCGGAGGAGTACCTCGCCACCATCACGCATCTCGATATCGTCCCCGTCGGCGAGGGCTGGACAGGCGACCCGTTCACGCTGCGCGAGCGCGAGGGTTATATTATCGGACGCGGAGTGATGGACGACAAGGGACCGTCCGTCCTCTGCCTGTACGCGCTCAAGTATCTCAAGGACGCAGGCGTTCCGCTGCGCTACAGCATCCGTGCACTGCTCGGCATCAATGAGGAGACTGGCATGGACGACGTGAAATATTATCTTGATAATTATAAGGCTCCGGTGTTCTGCTTCAGCCCCGACTCGGGGTTCCCGGTCTGCAACGGAGAGAAGGGCATATGCCATCTGCGCATTGTTTCCAAGGCAAAGCTTGACAAGATTGCGGACATCCGCGGCGGCATTGCGGGCAACGTCATTCCCGGCAAGGCCGAGGCATGGGTTAAGGGCGCAAAGCCCGAAGCGACCGAGAGCGTCATAGTCGAGGCCGACGGCGAACTGTGGCACCTCACCGCAAAAGGTATCGGCGGCCACGCCTCAAAGCCCGAAGGCACGGTGAATGCGATCGGCGTGCTGATAAGCTACATCCTTGAAAACAAGCTTGCAGGAGAAGAGGAAGAGAAGTTCCTGCGACTGCTTATGAAGCTGCACGAGAGCTGGGACGGCAGCGGCCTCGGCGTCGACGCAGACGACGGCAAGTTCGAGCCGCTCACGATAATCGGCGGCGTGATAGGCGTTGAGGACGGGCACATTTTCCAGACAGCCGACAGCCGCTATCCCACCAATACCAGCGGCAGGAAGATCGCTGACACTGTCTCTGCACTCGCAGGAGAGCTTGCGGAGATCGAGCTCAAGAGAGACACAGCACCGTTCTACATAAGCGTCGACAACCCTGCGGTAAAGGTCTGCATGGATGTTTACAACGAGGTTACCGGCGAGGATGCGAAGCCCTACACGATGGGCGGCGGCACCTATGCGCGCGATTTCCCGAACGGCGTGTCCTTCGGGCCGGAGCATCCGGAGCGCAGTTATCCCGACTTCTTCGGCCCGATTCACGGCGCGGACGAGGCGGCAAGCATAGACGAGTTCATGGAGGCGCTGAAGATATACATCCTTGCGCTCATCGAGCTCGAAGCGATAGAGTTCTGAAGAACAAAGAGAGTATCCGGGAAAGTCTGCACGGCTTTCCTGGATGCTGTATAGACGGCATTTTTCGCCAGTATTTAACATTTTTTTAACCTTTATTTTGTGCCGTCGGTTATAATCTGTAATGAATCGAAAATTAAAAATGAAAGCAAACATATATTATGAAAGAGAAGGGCAGAATAAGCTATGAGTAAAAGAGCTCTTGTTGTTGAAGACGATGCGAACATTGCCGAGCTGCTGAGACTGTATCTGGGCAAGGACGGCTTTGACGTTATGATCGCTGCGGACGGCGGAAAGGCCGAGTCCAGCTTCGATCTTTTCTCCCCGGATGTAGTCCTGCTCGACATCATGCTGCCGGTCAAGGACGGCTGGCAGATATGCAGGGACATCAGAAAGAAGTCCTCGGTGCCGATCATTATGCTCACCGCAAAGGGCGAGACCGCGGATAAAATAAACGGACTCGATATGGGCGCGGACGACTATGTCACAAAGCCCTTTGACGTCAAGGAGCTTCTCGCGCGCGTGCATGCAGTCATGCGCCGCACGGATGCGGATGCACCGGTTGAGAAGAAGCTCACTTTCGACAAGCTGGTGATAAACCTCGAATCCTACGAGCTGATAGTCGACGGCGTGAAGATTGACACCCCGCCTAAAGAGATGGAGCTGCTGTATCATCTGGCCGCTTCCCCCAACCGTGTTTTCACGCGCAACCAGCTGCTTGACGAAGTATGGGGCTTTGACTACTTCGGCGATTCCAGAACCGTCGACGTGCACGTCAAGCGTCTGAGAGAGAAGCTTGAGGGCGTATCCGACAAATGGTGCCTCAAGACCGTGTGGGGTGTGGGCTACAAGTTCGAGGTTCACGAGTAAGGCTTCGCCATGAAGAGTGTTTACCTCAGAAATTTTACCGCGACGGCGGTGCTGGTGCTGACCGGCTTTATTCTTGTGGCGTTCTCGTTTGTGGGGATAGGCAGAATGTACCTCATACGTGAGTACAAGAGCGACATGGTCGCAAGCGCGGAGGAGGTATCGCGCACAGCAGCGGCGGTTGGCGAGAGCGATTCGATGAACAGCTGGCTGCTGAGCATGATAATAAGCGGAATCTCGCGCTCGACCGGGAACCACATCTTCATCACCGACGAGACCGGACTGGTCGTGGCCTGCTCCGACCAGACGCCGATGTGCAACCATTACGGGACGCAGATGCCGGAAGATGTCATGTCCGAGATAGAAAGCGGACAGGAGACGGAGATAAGCACGCTGGGCGGCATGTACACAAAGCCGCGCTATGTTGTCACCCGAGAGATAACGAGAGAGACGGACGGCGAACTCATGGGCTATGTGTTCGTGACGAACGCGCCGGATAATATTCTCAGCAGCTGGTCGACATTCGTGCTTATCGCGGCGGTCATTGCGGTGCTTGTGCTGTGCGTGTCGCTTGCTGTGTCGCTTATTTACTCGAAGCGCATGGCGCGGCCGCTTGACGAGATGGCGGCGGCGTCGAGAAAATTTGCAAGAGGGGACTTCTCTGTGCGCGTAAAGCAGCAGGAGGACCCGACAGCCGAGATGGGCGCGCTTATTGATTCATTCAACAAGATGGCGGACTCACTCCAGAGCGCGGAGGACCGCAGGAGCGAGTTCATCGCGAATGTCTCTCACGAACTGCGCACGCCGATGACGACGATCGCCGGCTTTGCCGACGGCATACTCGACGGGACAATCCCGAAAGATCAGGAAACGAAGTATCTCACGTCTATAAGAGATGAGACGCGCAGACTCTCGCGCCTTGTGCGCGATATGCTGGATGCTTCGCAGACGAGAGCAAGAGCCGCCGACCCGAGCAAGCGCACGGTGTTTGACCTGACGGAGCTTGTGCTTCAGACGCTGCTCAGCTTTGAGGCGCGCGCAACGCAGAAGAACCTTGACGTTGACCCGCAGCTGCCGGAGAACCACATAATGGTCATCGCCGACAGGGACGCAATAACGAGGGTTATATACAACCTGCTTGATAACGCCGTGAAGTTCGCGACGCCCGGCACCTGCCTCACGCTGAGACTGTACAGGGACGCGCAGAAGGCATATGTCTCGGTAAAGGACATAGGCGAGACGATACCGCCAGACGATCTGCCGTTTATCTTCGACCGTTTCCACAAGTCTGACCGCTCGCGCAGTCTTGATAAGGACGGCGTCGGGCTGGGACTGTACCTGGTGAAGTCGATAATCAACAGCCATGACGAGGACATAGCCGTGAAGAGCGAGGACGGAGCGACGGAGTTTGTTTTCACGCTCAAGCTGGCCGATAAATAAAAGGATTAAAAGATATGAGCAATATGCAGGACTGGTATGCTCCGCTGGAGGAGCGTACTTCACCGGAGAGCGAACGCAAAAAGAAAAACCCGCGCAGAACGGCATGGCGCATCGGCGGAGCAATACTGCTGGTTGTGCTGCTGATTGCGGCAAGCTCGCTGATTTTCTCCGGCTCGAATCAGAAAACCGAAACTCCGTATATCGACGGCAATAGTATGCCTGACGACTGGAATGATTACCTTGAAAATTATTATCAGACGACCGAGAGCAGCGACGCGGAGATAAAGCTTCCGCGCGCGGAGCTTGCGCCGGATTTCAAGATGACAATTTCCACCGAGCGCGGCGAAGAGCTGAGTCTTCAGGAGCTGTATGAGCAATGCTCAAAGTCGATAGTCGCGATAAAAGGCTATCAGGACGGCGTTGACGGCTATTACTGGGGCAGCGGCATCATCCTCTCCGAGGACGGGCTGATACTCACAAACACACACGTCATCGAAGACTGCGATACGGCGAGCGTGACGCTCTATGACAACAGCAGCTACGAGGCGACACTCGTCGGAGCGGACAGCACGAGCGACATCGCAGTGCTCAAAATAGAAGCATCCGGTCTGACGCCTGCGAGCTTCGGCGACAGCACGGAGCTTGCTGTCGGCGACAAAGTCGCGGCGATAGGAAACCCCCTGGGTGAGACCTTCCGCATGACGCTGACAGACGGGATAATCTCCGCAATAGATAGAGGCATCAACTATAACGGCCACAGCATGACACTGCTGCAGACCAACACCGCCATCAACGAAGGCAACTCCGGAGGTGCACTGTTCAACATGTACGGTCAGGTCATCGGCGTGACGAACATGAAGATGATGTCCTCATACTCGAGCATCGAAGGCATCGGCTTTGCAATACCGTCGTCAACGATTGTGTCGGTTACCGATTCGCTGCTGCAGTACGGCGAGGTGCGCGGCCGCGCGGCGATAGGCGTTACGGTCGGCGCAATACCGGATAACGTCAAGAGCTACTATGATCTGCCCACCGGGCTTTATGTTTCGGCAGTCGAGGAAAAGTCCGACGCCGCGGCAAAGGGCATAAAGCAGGGCGACATCATTACAGC
>CAZFCH010000079.1:0-7587 GCA_964517445.1 uncultured Oscillospiraceae bacterium
ATCCGGCCGGACATACTCCATGTCGTCAAAGAGGCACATCTCCTTTGCGGCGTAGTCGGCATGGTCAAGCTCAAGCAGAGAGGCGAGCCCACAGCCGCCAAGCAGCAGCACACACAGCAGCACGGATATCGCGGCGCATATCTTTTTCCTGAACATACTCTTCACCCTCGGCAGTTTTTATTCTGACAGTATTATTTTAACATACATTCTGCCGCCGCGAAAGTGGGAAATAGTAGTGCCGCCGACATGAATCGGCGGCACTATTATTTATCCGGCTTTTATTCTATGCCGTGAACGGTGTAGCCCTTGTCCTCGACGGCGGCCTTGAGCTTGGCGTCATCAAGCGCCGCGCCGGTCACGACGGCGGTGCCTGCGGTGTGGCTGACTTCTGCGCTCTCAACGCCGTCCAGGGCTTCGAGAGCCTTCTTCACATTCGCCTCGCAGTGGGGGCACATCATACCTTCGATTTTCATGGTTTTGGTCATTGTCTTTTCCTCCTCAATTTTTGTGTTCTCTATAGCTGTGCTCTCAGGGGCACGGTGCTTTATTTTTCTGTCCCTCTTGGGGTTATAGATATCCAGCAGGTTGAGCCGAAGCGCGTTCGACACAACGCAGAAGCTCGACAGGCTCATTGCAGCGGCGGCAAACATCGGGTCAAGGTTCAGGCCTATTCCGCTGAGGACGCCTGCCGCGATGGGGATGCCGATAGAATTATAGAAAAACGCCCAGAACAGGTTCTCATGGATGTTGCGAAGCGTTGCCCGGCTGAGGCGTATCGCCGCGGCGACATCAAGCAGGCTGCCGCGCGCAAGAACGATATCCGCCGCATCGACGGCAATGTCGGCGCCGGCGCCGATGGCAATACCGACGTCCGCTCTTGTGAGCGCGGGGGCATCGTTTATCCCGTCGCCGACCATGGCAGTGCTGCCCTTGGCGCACAGTCCGCGCACAACGGTTTCCTTACCATCCGGCAGGACACCGGCGATGACACGGTCAACACCGACCTGACGGCCTATCGCTTCGGCGGTGCGCTGATTGTCGCCGGTCAGCATAACTACGCTGATGCCCATATTCTTGAGCTCCGCAACGGCCTGCGGGCTGTCTGGCTTTATCACGTCCGCCACCGCGATTATGCCGAGCAGACTGTCACCGCGGCAGAAAAACAGCGGCGTCTTACCCTCGGCGGCAAGCTCACCGGCTTTTGCTTCGAGCGGTGCGGGGATACTGATGCGCTCCTTCACGGCCTTCATGCTGCCGCCGAGCGCTTCCGCGCCGTCTATCTCGGCCCGCACGCCGCTTCCCGGCAGAGCCGTGAAGCCGTCTGCCGCACCGGGCTCTATGCCGCGGTTCTGTGCGCCGTTGAGGACGGCCTTCGCGAGAGGATGTTCGCTGCGGCTCTCAAGAGTCGCGGCAAAGCGCAGAAGCTCCTCCTCCCCTATTCCGTCAGCCGGTATCACATCCGTCATCTCCGGGGTACCGGCGGTGATAGTCCCGGTCTTATCGAGCACAACGGTCTCGACCTTGCCGGCAGCCTCCATGGAGACGGCGGTCTTAAAGAGTATCCCGTGCTTTGCGCCCATGCCGTTGCCGACCATAATTGCAACGGGCGTCGCAAGGCCGAGAGCGCAGGGGCAGCTGATGACGAGCACGGATATTCCGCGCGCGAGCGCGAAGCCCACGCTCTTGCCCAGCAGCAGCCACACAATAAATGTGATGATGGCAATGGATATGACTGTCGGGACGAACACGCCGGAGACCTTATCGGCGATCTTCGCTATCGGAGCTTTGGTTGCGGAGGCCTCGCTGACCATTTTGATAATCTGACTGAGGGTAGTGTCCTCGCCGACGCGCAGCGCACGGCAGCGGATATAGCCGGTCTGGTTCACTGTCGCGGCGGAGACCTGATCTCCCTCGGTCTTATCGACGGGGATGCTCTCGCCGGTCAGCGCCGATTCGTCCACCGTGCTGCCGCCTTGAATAACAACACCGTCGACAGGGATGCTCTCTCCGGGACGCACGGCAAAGATATCGTCCTTCTTGAGCTGCTCTATCGGTATCTCGCGCTCAGTGTCGCCTTCGACTATCGTGGCGGTTTTGGGCGAGAGCTTCATCAGTCCGCGCAGGGCATCAGTCGTCTTGCCCTTAGCGCGAGCCTCGAGCATCTTGCCGACGGTGATGAGCGTCAGGATCATGGCGGAGGACTCAAAATAAAAGTCCATCATATAGCGCATGACGGCTTCCTCGTCCCCGCGCACCTGAGCGCCGGTCATGGCGAAGAGCGCATATGTGCTGTAAATAAACGCGGCGCCGGAACCGAGCGCGACGAGCGTGTCCATATTCGGTGCGCGGTGCATGAGGCCCTTGAAACCGGAGATGAAGAACTTCTGGTTGATGACCATGATGATCACCGTCAGCAGCAGCTGCGTCAGCCCCATCGCAACATGGTTGCCGTCATAGAACTTCGGCAGAGGCCAGTCCCACATCATGTGCCCCATCGAGAAATACATCAGGACGAGCAGGAAGCCGAGCGAAGAGAACAGTCTGCGCTTCAGCACAGGCGTATCATGGTCGGCAAGAGCGTCCTCCTCGGCGGCGCGGCTCTTCTGCGCACCCTTGACGGAGGCACCATAGCCCGCATCCTGCACGGCCTTGATGATTGCGTCGGGCAAGGCCGAACCGTCGACCATCATCGAATTTGTCAGCAGGCTAACCGAGCAGCTGTCCACCCCCGGCAGCCCCGACACTGCCTTTTCAACTCTGGCAGAGCAGGCAGCGCAGCTCATGCCTGTCACTTCATACTGTGTCATTGCTTCTCCTTCTTTTGCGCGGCTCATTTCATGAGCTTCTGGAGCGTACAGACCAGCTCGTCTATGACCTCATCCTTGCCGTCGCGTATATCATTCACGACGCAGGAGCGGATATGGCTGGCAAGCAGCTCCTTATTGAATGCGTTCACTGCCGCGTTCACCGCCGCGGACTGGACAAGGATATCCGGGCAGTATGCGCCGTTTTCGACCATGCCCTTGATGCCCCTGATCTGTCCTTCGATGCGGTTGAGGCGGTTCATCAGCGCTTTATATTCCTCCGGTGAACGTTCCTTATGCCGCTCACAGCAGCAGCATTTTTTATCTTCCATCACTTCACCTCTTAATATACCCCCTTGGGGTATCTTGAATATATACCCCCGCAGGGTATTTGTCAATAGGCACAGGGATATTGTTCCGGGAAAAAAATAAATCCGCAGACGGAGCATAACCGTCTGCGGATTCGGGTAAATTAAAGCTGGGCAATGGCCTCAATCTCGACAAGAGCGTCCTTCGGGATTCTTGCGACCTCGACTGCACTGCGTGCGGGATAGTGCCCTTCGGTGAAGAAGGTGCCGTACACGGCGTTCATCGCGGCGAAGTTATTCATATCCGAGAGGAAAACCGTGGTCTTGACGATACTGTCCATCGTGCCGCCTGCGGCCTCAAGGATGCTTCTGAGATTGGTAAGGGACTGTCTGGTCTGCGCCTCTATCCCCTCTGGGAACTTCCCGGTTCTGGGATCAAGCGGAATCTGACCCGAGACAAAAAGCATGTCCCCAACGCGCACGGCCTGAGAATACGGGCCTATCGCACCGGGAGCCTTATCGGTACTTATCGGTCTTTTCATTGAGCTTACCTCCTGTTTGCTTTGGCTGTAATGCAGTAATATTTTATCATTGCCGGGCGCGTGTGTCAATCGGAGGTGCAAGTTTCCGTTTTGGTTGTACTTCGTTTATTGTTTCACATTTTATTTTTCTGCGTGGGCCGCATATTTGCTGAATCTTTTCGGTTTATTTACGCGAATTCCCGTTTTGCTTCTTTCCGGTTTGGTTGATTTATGTTAGAATGAGATATATTCAACCGTCAAATGAAGAAAGGAAGGTACAGTATATGAGCTGGCAGGAAGAGCTGAGCAAAGGAATACGGACCGCAGAACAGCTCGCGGATTACATGGGCTGGGATCAGGAGAAGCTTGAAGCATGCAGGCAAATCGTCGAGCGCTACCCGATGATGATAACGCCGTATTACCTCTCGCTTGTGAACAAAGAGAATCCCGACGACCCGATAGCGCGCATGTGCATACCATCGGCGGACGAGTTCGTGCCGGGCGGCTCGTTCGACACGAGCGGCGAGGCATCGAACACGAAGCTTGAGGGTCTGCAGCACAAATATAGGCGCACAGTTCTTCTGCTGTCGACGAACCAGTGCGCAATGTACTGCCGCCACTGCTTCCGTAAAAGGCTCGTCGGCCTGAGCAACGAGGAGCTAAATAAGCGCGTCGACGAGGTCGTCGAATACGTCGGCAGTCACCCGGAGATAAACAACGTTCTCATCTCCGGCGGTGATGCGCTGCTGAACCCGAACCACATCATCGAGCGCTACCTGCGGGAGCTGTCAGCGATAGAGCATCTTGACTTCATCCGCTTCGGCTCGCGTCTGCCGGTCACGCTGCCCGAGCGCATTTACGGCGATGGTGAGCTTCTCGACATGCTCGATGAATATTCGGACATAAAGACGATCTACGTCGTCACACAGTTTAACCACCCGCGTGAGCTGACGCCGGAGGCGCGGTGCGCGGTGCGTGCACTGCTCGACCGCGGCGTGCAGGTGCGCAACCAGACCGTGCTGCTGCGCGGCGTCAACGATGCGCCCGAGATTCTCGGCGAGCTTTTCGCCGGACTCACCCGCGCCGGGATTTCGCCGTATTATATATTCCAGTGCCGCCCAGTAACCGGCGTGCAGAACCGTTTTCAGGTGCCGCTGCTCGAGGGCATCAGAATTGTCGACGAGGCAAAAGGGCTTCAGAACGGCTTCGGCAAGGGCGTGCGCTACGCGATGAGCCACCCGCTCGGCAAGATTGAGATCATCGGCACGCTGCCCGACGGACAGACGATATTCAAATTTCACCAGAATAAATATCCTGAGGACGCAGCACGTATCTTCACCCGCGCGCTCACGCCCGACAGCCGCTGGCTCGACGACGAGCTGAACCCGATATAACGCGGGATGTTAATTAAAGCAGGGGTAACTGTTCTCACAGTTACCCCTGCTTGTTACGGGTTCATATCAGTATAGACGCAGTTCCGTTGCGACGGCATCCATCGTGACATCGAAATTATCGGTCGGAACTGCGGCGGTGCGCTGGATTTCAAATGCCGCGGCGATTTTTACTGCGCGTGTGCAGCGCGGCAGGAAGCGGTCATAGTACCCGCCGCCGTGGCCAAGACGTCTGCGCGACGCGTCGAAAGCGACGCAGGGCACGATCACAGCGTCGAGCTTTTCCGGGGAAGCAAGCCGCGAATGCTCCGGATCCGGCTCGGCAATGCTGTACTCCCCTGTCCGCCATGCGGCAGAACTGTCGGGTGCGGCGGCACACATCAGCCCTTGTGCGATGCACACGGGGTAATAAAGGTGCTTGCCCTGTGCCGAAAGAAGTCCGGCAAGCTCGGTCAGGTCAGGTTCCGTCCCGACCGCGGCATAGAGCATGACGCGCTCAGCCGAGCATAACGCCGGGTGCTCATACAGTCTGCGGCAGATTGCGCGGCTGTACTCTGCCCGCAGTTCCGGCGGCAGTGACGCGCGCAGCGAAAGCACGGCTTTGCGCACTCTGCGCTTTTCAGTTTCTATATCTGATGCCATAACGCGCCTGCCTTTCGTTTCTCTGCCGCTATCATACCGTGTTCTGCCCGGTATGGCAAGCGCGGATTTTGCTGATAATCGCTCTTACGCTCATAACGAAAAAAGGATGGCGCTGCCATCCTTTTTTCGTGTTTAGTTTAAACCGTCTCAGGGGTTGGGCTCAGAGAGCTTCATGTAGCCAACGTAACCGCCGGCAGCAAGAGCGCAGAGGACAAGCAGAGCCTTGACGAGCTTGCAGAGAATGCAGCATTTTTTCTTTCCGGTCTTTTTTCTGGCCATTTTATTTTCCTCCATATTCTGAGCTGAAATCTGATTCAGCTGTTTTTCTTGTATAAATAAATTTATAGTCTGTCTGTGTAAAACTCAGGTCAACTAAAGTTCAACAATTGTTGATGTTACATCAGCGGTATCAGGAGCTTCTGCCCGGCCTGAAGCTTTGTCATATCTGCGCCGCCGTTATATTTTACGAGCGTCTCCTCCATGTCATAGTAATCATAGCCGTAGCTCTGGCAGACGTCATAGGCTGTCTCGCCGGACTTCATCACGTGCGACATGACCGTTGTATAATTGCTGTTCTGAAGGTTTTCCTTCGTAGTCGGCAGGTACAGGAGCTGGCCTATGTATATATTATCAAGGTCGGCAATATTATTGAGGCTGTTGATAGCGTCGAGATAATCCTCATAATCAAGACCCCAGCAATAATAGACATTTGCAAGCCAATTGCCCTTTTCCATAACATAAGGAACGACATAGAACTCGACCTTATCTTCCCCGTTCATGCCGCCGCTCTCGGCGCAGTCCTTCGAAGAGGTCGGGAAAATCAGCGTGGAGCCCACTTTAATAGAGCTCAGCTCGGATTCACTTTCCATCCCGTTCAGACGCATGATCGTATTCTTGCAAACGCTGTAGTCAAGGCCGAGGCTCTTGCAGATTCCGCAAACCGTGTCGCCCTTTTTGACGGTCACCTTCGTCTGCGAAACATCCGCATACGCAGGGGCTGTCATCGAGAGACATAGGATCAGCGATATGACAAAGGCCCATATCCTTTTTGCTTTCATTTTCAGATTCTCCCACCCATATTTTATAGGCAGAGTTTATCACATAAGAGAAGTTATGTAAAGCTAATTATTGTTGCGTAAATTATTTTTCACTGTTTCTCCCCAGCTTGATTTTCTCTTATCCGGCACAAAATATTCGAATCAAGCGATGGTGTGCTTCCTACATTTAGTTCAATATGTAAAATATGACAGATTTTCCAAAAAATTTTTGTTGATATTGTCAGAGCGTTAAAATAAGTGCTTGTAATTATTATGTAAACATTTGTGTTGTTCTTCGCATTTATGTTAACTTCTTTTGTAACCTTGACAGTGTCTGCTGCCCGACCTATAATTATTGCTGTACAAGCTGATATCACGGAGGGCGACAAAATGATAAAGCAGAATCTGCATTGCCACACCACCTTTGACGACGGGGCGGACACGCCGGAGGCAATGGTGACTGCGGCAATATCCGCAGGGCTTACGTCGATCGGCGTCAGTGCACACAGTCCCGTCACGGACAATACATGGTGCATCAGTGAGGAAAACGAACCGAAGTTCAAGGCGGAGCTGCGGAGGATCCGGGAAAAATACCGCGGGCAGATAGAGGTTTACTGCGGTCTTGAATACGACCTGCGCTCCGCGCGGCGCTTCGAGGGTTATGATTATATTATCGCTTCCGTCCACGCGCTCTCCGGAATCACGGTTGACAACACTGTTGAGGAAGCGCGGCAGATTATCGAGCATTACGGCAGTGCGGACGCCGCGGCCTGCGCATATTTTAAGCAGTGCGCACAGATTGCGGACATTGCGCAGGCAGACATCGTCGGGCACTTCGATCTGCTGACAAAGTATGACGAGCAGTCCCGGCTCTATGACAGCGG
>CAZFCH010000080.1:0-7483 GCA_964517445.1 uncultured Oscillospiraceae bacterium
CAAGCAAGTCACCCGATTCATGCAAGCAAGTCACCCGATTCATGCAAGCAAGTCATCTTAGTCATATTGCCCCACATGGAAACGCAGAGAAAAAGCCGCCTGCAGTTCATCAATGAACCGCAGGCGGCTAATTTTATTTTTCTTCCTCGCGCAGCTCTCCGAGCTTGCCGCCTGGATGACAGCGGACATACTGTGCAGGCGTCTGGCCGCAGTCAGCCTGCAGAATCGCCGACAGTGCCATGAGGACAAACATTTCCGCAAGAACCGAGTTGCGCGGTGCTCTGTTGAGCGGGCCGCCCTCTTCCCCGACCTTTGCCAGCAAAAGCGCGTCACTGTTCTTTGCAAGCCAGCTGTCCGCGCCGCCGGTCACACCGATAACCTTGCATCCGTTATTCTTGATTGCTATAACGGTTGCCTTGAGTTCCTGTGTCTCGCCTGAATTAGAGATTGCAATTACAACATCTCCCGGAACGAGCTGACCACAGGAGCCGTGAACCGCCTCGGTCCCGTGCAGGAAATACGATGGGGTTCCTGTCGAAGACAGCAGTGAAGCCGCATAACCGGCAATATGTCCGGGCTTGCCTATACCGGTGACATGAACGCGCCCCCCCTTGGCTTCGGCTGTTTTTATAAGCTCTGCTGCCGCTTCGTAGTCCTCTGCCCTCTGGGTGCTCAAAAACTCATTAAATTCTCTGCCGGCAGAACCGACAAAATATTCAAACGCTTTCTTTCCTTCCAGTTTCATTGCATTACTCTCCTCAGCGTCTCAAGCTCTTCATTATCAATCCCTGCATAGCTGCGTTCACGGAGCAGCGTAATCACCTCGTCAAGCGTCGGCAGACTTGGTATCGCGCCCATTCTGGAGACGGTTATCGCCGCCGCATGGCTTGCAAATGCAAGCGCCTGCTCCTGCTGCAGTCCCGCGCACAGCGCTGTGCAGAACGAAGCCACGAACGAATCTCCCGCTGCGGTAGTATCCGCCACATGAGCCATCTTCACGCATTCGGTCTTTGCAATGCCGTTCTTTCCGGCAGCGACAGAGCCGTTGCCGCCGAGCGTTATGATAAGGTTCTGCACACCCTTGGCAGCAAATATTTCGCTCACTGCCGTCAGGTCGTCCATATCAACGCCGTCAGCCGTCGCGCGCAGCGGATGTCCGGCTATGGCAGCCGCCTCATGCTCGTTCGGAGACAGATACGAAGTGCACTCAAGCAGCCCGTCAGATATCGGTGCAGCCGGTGCGGGGTTCACCATTACAGGGACACCCGCCTCATGTGCCCAGCGTGCCACCGTCTCGTTAATAAACATTGGCAGCTCAAACTGGAGCATCAGCATATCATAGTTCTTAATTTCATCCTTGATCCATGATATCTCCTCGACCGTCATCGCGTGGTTTGCCCCGGGACACACAACGATTCTGTTATGCGCGCCGGTTTCCGTCACCTCAAGATAAATGCTGGACACACCGGTGGGATTATTTTTGTCCGTTACCACGTGGGAAACATCCACCCCGGCTTCCGCCGCAACTGCAACAAGCTCCCTGCCGTAGGCGTCGTCACCGACTCGCCCGACCATGGTAACATCCGCACCAAGTCTTGCGCACTGAACAGCCTGGTTTGCGCCCTTGCCTCCCGGAGCCGTCCGGAAGTTCATTCCGATAACAGTCTCGCCGGAGTTTGGAACCTTTTTTGTTGAGGCGATGAGGTCCATAACAAATATCCCCATCACCATTATCTTGGGCTTCTTGAGCATACTGATACCTCTTTCTCAGATAATATGTTATGAGTATACTCGTCAGCCTCGCGAAATGTCAAGCTTCTTGAGCATACTGATATCTCTTTTCTCAGATAAGGCCTATTTCTTTGCGGACAAAGTTCTCCATGCGTATGAGGCTTTCGACCTCTTCCTTTGCCGCGTTATCGAGCCGATGCTGATCCGCGCTGCGGCAATAGGTTGACATTGGGATACCGACAAGCTGATGATAATACTTGCAGCTCACGGGGTAGCAGGTACGTTCAATCATACCGGCAAGCGTCAGGAAGTCGTTGGCAAATTTTGCTTTCTCAGGATCGCTGTCCCTGTGGGTAACGCAATATTTATAAATGTCGGGGTGGAAGTTTGCCATGATTCCGCTGTAGCCTGCGGAACCGTGACAATAGCTGTCGTACCACGACTGGCAGTTTGCGTTGAAGAGTCTCATCGGCGTGCCCGCTGAAACTTCAAGACGCTTGCGTATAAGCTCATAGTCACAGCAGGTATCTTTAATAAACACCAGTCTGCCGCCGGGAGCATAATCGCGGATGAAGTCAAGCGACAGCAAACGTTTCCACGGCATAGGGCACTCGTAAATTCCGAAAGTCAGCTCCGGGAAAGCATTCAGCACGTCATCAACGTTTTTCCTGAACGCGTCCTCGCCCTCATTTTTTATGTCCATTCTGTTGGAAACGAGCACGTAAGCGCCGATGCCGGGGATTTTCATCATGTCCTCGATCTGGCGGTACTGCTCCGTACGGCTGCACTCGGTGTTTCCGGACGCAACAATCTGGATGCGCCCATCTACTGTCTCGGCAACGCACTTGGCAATATCGAGCTTTTCCTGCGCTGAAAGAAAGTTCATTTCACTCGACTGGCACACGGCAAAAATACCGTCGCAGCCTTTTTCTATGTACCAGTTTGTCAGCGCCTCTATTGCCTTGAAATCCGGAGTGTTGTCCTCTTTCCACGGGGTTATCATTACAGGCCATACTCCGTCATGTATTGTAAACGCCATTATTTTCCTCCTTTTGGATTTTTTAGTTTGGCTGTCTCATTATGCCATCATTCCGCTGATCTTAGGCAGGAAGAGAACCACGTCCGGTATGTAGGTAATCACAGCAAGGACTATCAGCATGACAACAATAGGCCACCAGATTTCCTTTACAATGTCCTTCAGCGGAGTTCCGGAAATGCCGGAGGTTATAAACAGGCACATACCGAATGGCGGGGTGGAAAGTCCGACCATCATATTGAAGCAGATTATAAGGCCGAAATGGATAATATCTATGCCCATAGCCTCTGCCACCGGCCAGAGTATCGGTATCATAACGAGCTGAATAACCGAGGTATCCACAAGGCAGCCGAGGATAAGAATTATAATATTAACCAGCAGCAGGAAGATGTACTTATTTGTGGTTATTCCCATAAGCCATGTGCCGAGTATTGTGCCGATCTGCTCCTTGGCAAAGATAAACGAAATTGCCGATGCTGCGCCTATCATAATCGAAACAGAACCGGTACCCTTCATTGTGTCAACAAGTACCTGCTTGAGTATTTTCCAGGACATAATCCTGTATATCAGGAACGATACAACAAGTGCATACAGTCCCGCGATAGCTCCGGCCTCGGTCGGAGTCATGATACCTGTATAAATTCCGACGAGAAGAATAACAGGCGTGAGCATCGCCCATACGGACTTGGTCAGGTAGATAAGATAATCTCTGAGCTTGGGAGGCGGCGTCCTGGGGTAGTTGCGCTTCTTCGAAATAAAGTACACGTAAATGCACAGAGCAATTGCCAGCAGTACTCCGGGAACCATGCCTGCCATAAACAGTGCGCCGACTGATGCGCCGGTGAGCATTGCATAAATAACCATGGGAATAGACGGCGGGAAAATCGGCCCTATGGTTGCGCTGGCTGCGGTGATCGCGCAGGAGAAGCCGTCATCATATCCCTCTTTACGCATCGCGTCTATCTCAAGCTTGCCAAGCCCGGATGCATCAGCAATTGCAGAGCCGGTCATTCCGGAGAAGACGAGAGATGCAAGAACGTTCACGTGTGCAAGGCCGCCGCGAAAACGGCCGACAAGTCCCATGCACGTACCGAAAACGTATTCGGTTATCTTTCCTGCGTTCATTACATTTGCCGCAAAGATGAACAGCGGCACCGCAACGATTGTACCATTGGTGAAGATTGCCTCGATGGTTTTCTGCGCCACCAAGTGCAGGCTTCCGCCATTGCCCGTAATAAGTGCGCCGAAGCTTACTCCCTTAACAAGTCCGTCGGTCAGGAAATAAAGCGTGCATGCGGCGATCATGCCCGCGGGGATAGGCATGCGAAGTACAAAGATGAGAGCAAACGTTATAAGAAACACAATTATAGGTAGATGTGCCAGCATTTATTTATCCCCCTTCCCGCCGTATTCTGAGCTGAAATCAATGTTCGTCAGATCTATATTCTCCTGAGCGAGAGATTCTTCAATTACCTGCTCTGCCTCGCTCTTATCTTCCTCTTTCATTTTGTTTGTATAGTACTCGTTGCCGCAGATAACCATGATATATTCATATATTTCCATAATCGCGTAAATCATCAGTATGGTTATCATCACAACGTATGGGAAATACACTACCGTTTTAGGCCATTTAAGAATGGTCGTCACCTGCTGGCGCTCAGCCAATCCCAGGACATAGTTGAGCGAAGGCAGAATATTGCAGAATGCGGTAAAGGCAATGATAATATCACCGAGCATCGCGGTTATTGCTTTTCCCTTAACGCCAAGCTTGTCATACAGCAGCGTAAAAGTAACATGTGCCTTCATGCGCTGCGCGTAGCAGGCGCCAAGCAAAACCAGCCACAAGAAGCAGCTTTGCTCCACTTCGCTTGCCCATGCCTGCGGCATTCTCATAACATAGCGCATAAAGACCTGATAGCAGAATATAACGAACAGCGCCGCGAGTGCTATTGTTGGGATATATTTCTCGACGCAGTCACGGATAAAGCCAAAAATCTTTTTTACTGTCTCCAACGCGGATCTCTCCTTTCACTTGCGGATGAAAAAGCCGGGGAGTCGGGTTGCCTCGGCTCCCCGGTTGGGGTCAGCGCTTATGCCATTGCTTTGATCTGTTCGAGCAGATCCTTGTCCCAAGAATCGGAAATAGGATCATTCAGGTAGGTTTCAAGGACATGGTCTGCAAAAGCGGCGACATCTGCTTCATAGATGCTCAGTCCCTGCTCCTTCAGGAAGTCCTGAACCTCGCTCTCGGTCTGGAGGTTCTGTTCATCACATGCAGCGCGAGCAGCCTCGACAGCTTCCATGACCCAGCCCTGCTGAGTTTCGGTCAGCTTGTTCCATGTATCGAGGTTGATGGTCGGCCATACGGAGTCAACAAGGTGGTTGGTCAGAGAAATGGACTTCTGGACTTCATAGAACTTTGCGGACTTGACAGTGGGCAGGGGGTTATCCTGACCGTCGACAGTACCGGTCTGAAGAGCCAGGTACAGATCATTGAAGCCAACTGCGGTGGGGTTAGCACCCATAGCCTTGCCGAGGAACACCCATGCATCGGAGTTCGGCATACGGAGGTTGACGCCATTGAGATCCTCGGGGGTCTTTATCTGCCTATCCTCGGACAGGGAGATCTGACGGGTGCCGAGGTAGAAAGCGCCGAGCGGGAGGATTCCCTGCTCATCAGCGACCTTCTGGAATATTTCCTTGCCGATGTCGCCGTTGAGAACCTTGGTCATGTGATCATAGCTCTGGAAAACATAACCGGCGGTGAACATGGATATCCAGGGAGAACCGTCAGTCAGCCATGAAGCGGAGGAGTAGATTATGTCTACGTCGCCGTTCTTGAGCGCGTCATGCTCGGTGTCCTGGCCGTACAGTGTGCCGGAATCGTAGCACTCAACAGTAATGTTGCCGCCGGAGATGGACTCGAGAGTGTCCTTGAACACCTTCTGAGCAGCTCCGTGTGCGTCGGTGGGAACAGCTGCGATGGAGAAAATGAGGTTGACCGGTTCGCCTACATCGGCAGCCGGCTCCTCGGCCGTTGCTTCGGTTGCAGAAGCATCTGCTGCCTCGGTCTTTTCCTCAGTCGGGGCGGCAGTCTGCTGGCCGCATGCGCACAGCGCAAATACCATGCACAAAGCCAGAAGCATTGCAATCAATTTTTTCATTTGTTTTCCTCCTCAAAAAATTTATCTCCGATCAAATCCTCTGATTTGATTAACGGACTTTATCATGCAGTCGCCTGCGATTCAACGATAGAACCTATCCCTCATCCTAAGCGCCACGCTTTGAAGTCTCTCCGCGTTCTCCATAAGCTTTGCATCGGTCATCACCTGTGCCGGCCCCGAGGTGCTCATCCCAGCGACAAGCTGTCCTGCGCTGTTGTATACCGGGACTCCAACGCACCTGACATTATATTCGTGCTCCTCGTCATCTATTGAGTATCCGCGCTGCCGGGTGCGGCGCAGTTCAAGGATAATCTCATACGGATCTGTTATGGTGTTCTCCGTGTATTTTTTTAAATTCTTCGTAATGCGCTCCGGCCATTCTTCTTCCGGCATATTCGCAAGCATCGCTTTGCCTATGCCTGTTGTACACAGCGGTGCTTTCTCTCCGAGCATCTCTCTGTACGGAAGTTCTTTCATTCTGGCTATCGGATGCGCCACATACAGATACAACACATCCGTGCCGTATGGAATGCCGAAATATACGACCTGATCTGAGCGCTCAGCGGTTTCAAGAAGCAGATCGTAAACAGCCCTCGAGTATCCGAGGTGCTGGTTTATGACAAACGCATGTTCAAGCAGCTTATATCCAAGAGCATACTTTCTGTTTGGCATCTGCTGAAGATAGCCCATCTGGCAATATGTAGATATAATATTATGAGCGTTGGACTTCCCTATTCCCAGCTTCGTCGCTATCTCGGTTATGCCCAGCTCCGGTTCATCGACCGTAAAGCACTCCAGCACATGCAGCGCCTTTGCCAACGAGCTTACTTTGGGTTCAGCCATACATTTCTCCTTGTTCTCTAATAAAGAACGCCTGTCTCTATTACGATAATAGTATACATTCTTTTGGCAAAATGTGCAACTATTGCACTTGTTTTTCTGCGAAATGCACATTGTTTTATGCAATATCTATAAATCTTTACGGGTTTTTTCTTTTATGAAGAATTTAAACCGTTGATTTTTGTGCACTCGATGTTATGTAAACTTGCCTTATCGCTTGTTTTGCGTTATAATACACGCGGAAGGAGCGTGTATATATGATATACGATACCATTGATCATGCAGGGCTGTACCGCCCTATCAGCGCAAATCTCGCAAAAGCACTTGATTTTCTCACAAGCACAGACCTGAGCAAATACGATACCGAACGCGTGGAAATTGACGGCAACAAGGTGTATGCCCTGTTCCAGCGTTACGAGACCAAGCCCGTGAATGACAGCCCCGAGGCACACAAGAAGTATATTGATCTCCAGTACCTCATCGACGGCGAAGAGCTCATAGGCGTCGCACCTCTGGATGCCATGAAGAAAGAAGTCGAAGCCCGCCCCGACGGTGATATATACTTCTATGAGGGCGAGACAGTAAAGCTTCCCATAGGCAGCGGCCGGTTCATGGTTCTCTTCCCGGAGGATGCGCATGCGCCCTGCATCGCCGCCGGAAGCAGCAAGCCGGTGCACAAGGTCGTCATCAAGATCGCAGTAGAATAACCCGG
>CAZFCH010000081.1:0-7428 GCA_964517445.1 uncultured Oscillospiraceae bacterium
GCCTTCTTCCTAACACTATTAGGTTTATTATATCCTAATGTCATTAGGATTTCAATTGAAAAATGCTTCTTCAGCGAATACAAGCTAAGGAGTATTACGGCTTTGACGTCAAAACTACCACTGAAAGCTCCTGCGTCGCTGAACTCATGAAGCTCTATCAAAAGCTCACCATGACCCAATAAGAAGTAATCATAAAATATTATCGCGGCTCTCCCGTTCAACATCCGCACCTTCGGCATTGTCATCATTTGTCATTATTTATTTTGTCGCGTAAGTGTTATGTAAATCTAGTTACGTAAATAATAATATGCAAACTGTTTTCTGTAAATCTAATTATGCATAATCATTAATCTAAATTGCATAATCGTTTGCACTTTCCTGCGCACCTCTTTGCAAAATTTGATCGACAGCGGCAATGATTTGTTGCTTAATTATGTAAACCGATGCGGGTCAATATGGGTCAAAAGCGGGTCAAATCAGGTCATTTTGCGGGTCACTGACCCACCCCCCGCATATCGTAAAAAGCGGCGCGGCTGTCCTCTTCGGACGGCCGCGCCGTTACTCAGTTAATAAGCTTTTTTATCTCCGTCAGGCTCATGCCCGTCTTCTTGGCTATCTTCACAAGGTCGTCATACTCGGCCTTCTGCCGCGAAACGCCCCAGCCGGATGCTCGCTTTACCCTTACCGTTCCGACCCCGCTCTCCTGCTGTGCCGTCTCCCTGCTGAGCACATGCCTTGCGCACAAGCGCTCGCGTACCCCAAGCGTCTTCGTGTTTTTGAAGATGCAGCGGAGCACTTCGTCCCGCTGTTCCCTGCGGCACAGGCAGCTGAGCATTGTCCCCGGGCGGCACTTTTTCATGCCGATTGCCGTGAACCACACGTCGAGCGCCCCGGTCTCAAACAGTCTCTCCATTGCAAAACCGAGCTCTTCGGCGGTCATGTCGTCGATATTGCAGCTCAGCTCAAGCACCTCATCGCGCTCCCCCTCCGTCTCGCCCAGCAGGACACGGACGGCATTGAGCTCCTCAAAGTCCTTTTTCCCCGTGCCGTAGCCCGCCATGCTGACGGTCATTACCGGCGCATCGCCGAACTCGTCCACAAAATATTTGAGCAGAGCCGCTCCCGTCGGGGTGCACAGTTCGCTCTTTATTCTGCCCGAATACGTTGGTATGCCGCGCAGTATAAGCTCCGTCGCCGGTGCAGGCACAGGCAGCACGCCATGCGCACACTTCACCGTTCCGCCGCCGACATTGACGGGCGATGCGTACACCTTCTCCGGCGCGAGCAGATGCATCAGCTGGCACACGTTCAGCACATCCGCCATCGCGTCTATGCTCCCGACCTCATGGAAGTGCACGTTCTCTACAGCGCAGCCGTGTACCCTGCTCTCCGCCTCTGCGATTATTTTATATACCTCCGCCGCATCATGCCGCACCTTCTCCGGAAGCGGCACGGATTCGATAAAGCGCGTTATCTCCTTAATGTCAGTGTGCCTGTGATGATTGTGATACTGCGCCCCTTCGGTCTCCTCATCGCCGTCAACGGTCACTGTTACATGCGTGCCGCTCACGCCGCACTTGGTGTCAGACGTTGCACTCACGACCGCCTTGCCGTCATACACTCTGTTCATTTCTGCGAGGAACTTTTCCTTCTCCGGGTACAGCTCCAACAGCGCCGCGGTGAGCATGTCCCCCGCCGCGCCCATTGAGCAGTCAAAATACAGCGTTTTCATAAACTCTTCTCCCTGACTCTCGGATCTATAGTTACGGAGTCAAAATACTCCCTCAGCTTCTTCTCTGTTTCCGGGAAATGCTCGTGTGCACGCTCAATCTGCTCGGCTGTGAACTGCAGAAGAGCGCCGTTTCCGCGCACCCGGACGCGGAAATCCTTGAAGCCCAGTGCAAACAGGAAGTCTTCGCTCTGCTCGACGGCATTCAGTTTTTCCGCCGTGATCTGCTCCCCGCTCGCAATGCGCGTGGCGAGGCAGGCATATGCGGGCTTATCCCATGTCGTCAGCCCTGCCTCGTGCGACAGGCGGCGTATCTCTGCTTTCGTCAGGCCGCATATTCTCAGCGGTGAGAGTATCCCCTCCTCGCCGAGCGCCTTGTATCCGGGGCGGTCGGAGATATCGTCGCTGGCGTTCGTACCGTCGATTATAAGCTCATACCCATCGGCGCGGCTGCGTTCGCGTATCGCGCCCATGATATGTTTTTTGCAGTAATAGCAGCGGTCGGGCGGGTTTGCCGTGACCTCCGCACAGGAAATAATGTTCTGCTCTATAATCCTCATCTGCACACCGAGCTTATCTGCAAGCCCGATTGCGTCCCGCAGCTCAAACTCCGGCTGGAACTGTGACTTCACATAGTACGCCGCAACGTCCGCGCCGCAGCGGCTCGCCGCATACAGCAGATATGACGAATCCACACCGCCCGAGAAGGCCAGCGCAGTCTTCGGGTGCTCTTCAAAAAACTCCTCAAGGGTCACGTACATCTCTCCTGTTAATCAGTCAAGGTGGTTTATCATGCTGGCCATGTAGCCCGCGCCGAAGCCGTTGTCAATGTTCACGACCGAGACGCCGCTTGCGCAGGAATTGAGCATGCTCAGCAGGGCCGCAACGCCGCCGAGAGATGCGCCGTAGCCCACGCTTGTCGGCACCGCAATGACCGGGCAGTCGGCAAGACCGCCGATGACCGAGGGCAGCGCCCCCTCCATGCCGGCCACGGCGACAATGACGCGAGCGGACATTATATCCTCCATGTGCGACAGCAGCCTGTGTATGCCGGACACGCCGACATCGTAGAGCCGCAGCACCTCATTGCCGAGCACCTCCGCCGTCACGGCGGCTTCTTCTGCGACGGGGATATCGCTCGTCCCGCCGGTCGCGACAACTATTCGCCCCTTGCCGGTCGGCTCCGGGCGCTCGCCTATTATCCCCGTTCTCGACATCGGGTTATATTCCAGCGGCAGCTGTGCTCCCACATAGTCCGCCGCTTCCTTGTTCATTCTTGTTACGAGCGCTGTTTTCTGTCCGTTTTCCAGCATTGCCTTCGCAATGGACAGAATATGCTCTTTGGTCTTGCCCTCGCCGTAGATCACCTCAGGCACGCCCTGGCGTATCCCCCGGTGAAAATCGACCTTCGCAAACTCTCCTATTTCCATAAACGGCTGCATCTTCAGCTTGAGTGCCGCCTCCTCCGGCGACACGCTCCCGTCCGCTACCTTTCTGAGCAGCTCCGTCATCTCAGTTTTGTCCATCGTATCAGCTCCTATCCTGCATGCGGAATAGCACTATCCGAAAATCTCTACAATTATACAGCACCGTGCGCATTTGCGCAAGCTCTCTTATGTCAGTGCATGTCCCGTCCTCGCGAGCGCAATGCTAAGTTCTTAAATTTCCTAAATGATAATAAAATATTCTGGACTTTTTTAGTTTCTTGGTGTACACTATGTTTAATAATAGGCGTAATATTTATCACTATTTTGTCTACTTTTGTAGCTTATTTGTAATATGATGAAAAAGTCTTTCTTCAAAACATCATATCGCATACTGTGTGCCGCTCTGGCGGCTGCCGTTGTGCTGCCTTTCTCGTCCGAAGCATATGCGCTGACGGGTGAGTTTCAGTGCGGCCTTGAGGAGCACACTCATTCCAGCGCCTGCTACACTCCTGTCCTTATATGTGAGCTCGAGGAAGTTCCCGAGTACCATGTGCATGGCGAGAGTTGCTATGAGCAGCGCGATGTTCTTGTCTGCTCTGACGAGAACCACGAGCATGATGAGAGCTGCTATGAAAGCCAGTCGGTTCTGACCTGCACTCTGCCCGAGTGCAGCATCGAAAACGGGCACAGACATACTGACAGCTGTTATGAAAAAGAGCTGCGCTGCACGCTTCCTGAGCACAGCCACAGCCGAAGCTGCTACTATGTCTCTATGGACAATGTCGAGACTGCCGAGGATTGGGAGGCGACGCTGCCCGATTCTCTGTCCGGCAACTGGCGTGACGATTTTGTTGCTGTCGCGCGCTCTCAGCTCGGATATACTCCGCTTGCCGATAATTCCATCCCCGCCGAAGACGGGTCGACCATGCTGCCCTATACGCGTTACGGTGACTGGTACGGTTTCCCCTACGGTGAGTGGTGCGTCATGTTTGTCTCGTTCTGCGCAAACTACGCCGGGATTCCCCGCGCCGCCGTGCCGTATGAATCCGGCTGCATTGCAATGGTCGAAAAGTTCAGGCAGGCCGGGGTGTTTGAGTCCGGCAAGAGCTATGTCCCCCGGCGCGGCGACCTTGTGTTCATCTCATATGACGACGGTCTGAGCCCCTCGCATATCGGCATTGTCACTGATGCGGCTGTGGCTTCCGGTTCTTCCGGCGCGTTCAGCTTTGTGGATATTGAGGGCAACAGCGTCGGCACAGTGCGTGAGCGCTCGCGTTCTACAACGGATGCAAATATCTACGGGTATATGAACATGGAAAAGGTCATTGATAACTGGAACGGCACTCGCCGCGCGCTTGTCAACTGCGGCGGCACATCGCTCTGCTTCAAGTATTCTGCGGATAATGCGGCAGATTTTGACACGCTCCGTGCTGTGAGCATCAGCAAAAACAGCAAAGAATATTCTCAGCTTGTCAAAGAGCTGCCTGCTTACCTTTCCGACAATGCCGGGTACAGCTTTTACTGCATTGATGCGGTGCTCTCTGGAAAAACTGTTTCCGTCTCCCGTCCCGATACCGTGAGCTTTGAAGACAGCGCAGACTTCTACGACCTGAGTGCCGGCATCATCGAGTACGGCGGTGCGCTCTACGCCTATGTCTGCCCGACTGATGCCTGATGTTTACGCTTGCTTGACAAGATAATACATACTGCTTTATAATTGCCGGGTCTGCAGAACTTCTGCAGACCCGGTGATTCTTTGTGCGCAGGTGATATAATCATGAAATCTAACAATTCCGATAAGCTCAAGCTGATAGTTGCTCTTCTCATATACGGCACGATTGGTGTCGTCAGGAAGAACATCCCCTACCCCTCCAGCTTCATCGCCTTAGCCCGCGCCGCCATCGGCTTTCTCTTTCTGCTGTGTTTCCGCGTCCTCACTCGTCAAAGGATAGATCGCGTCGCCGTTAAACGCAATCTCAAGACGCTGCTCTTCTCCGGTGCGCTGCTCGGCTTCAACTGGGTGCTGCTCTTTGAAGCATACAACTACACCTCTGTCGCCGTGGCCACGGTATGCTATTATATGTCCCCCGTCTTTCTCATGCTGGCATCTCCGCTCCTCGGAGAGCGGCTGACCGCGCGCAAGCTTGCCTGCGCCGCCGTTGCGCTGTTAGGTATGGTGCTCGTCTCAGGCGTTCTGGAAACCGGGCTGTACGGGCTTAAGGGGATTGTCCTCGGCCTTGTCTCCGCCGTGACCTACGCATTGATTATAATGCTCAACAAGACGCTCAAGGACATCTCCGCCGGTGACAGGACTATCATGCAGCTCGGCATTTCAAGCCTTGTTATGCTGCCTTACGTGCTACTGACCGAGAACGTCGCTGCACTCGAGTTCAGCTTTACGCCTGTCATGCTGCTTCTCGTCGCGGGTATCGTTCACACCGGCTTTGCCTATACTCTCTACTTTGGCGGCATCGCCGGTATTCCCGCGCAGACTGCCGCAGTGCTCAGCTACATAGACCCCATAACCGCAATCCTTCTGTCAGTTGTCTTCCTCCGCGAGGACATGAGCCTTGTCTCCGCCATAGGCTGCGTGCTCGTCATCGGTGCAATGCTCGTCAGCGAGATTGAGCCGAAAAAGAAACTCCCGCCTGTCGCCGAATAAGCAATAAATCTTCACCACTGCTCCGTTGCACACGGAGCAGTTTTTTGCGTCCGCTCTGTCTTGACACATCCGCCGGCGCTGCAATATAATGTTTCTAACCTTATAGCAGGAGGAGAGTTTATGGACCTGCAAAAACTGTCGATCGGGCAGATGGCCGAGCTTAATCACGTCAGTGAACAGACACTGAGGTTATACGACAAGGAAGGTTTACTCGTCCCGCGCTGCGTTGACCCCGTCACAGGCTACCGATACTATCACATCGTCCAGTCGGCAAAGCTTGACCTCATCCAGAACATGAAGGTCTACGGAATGACGCTGCGGCAGATACGCAGCTTTCTTGACAGCAACGACCCCGCTGCGCTGCGTGAGATGCTCTCCGAACAAGCCGCCAGCATTGAGGAGCGCATACGGCAGCTGCGCCGCTCGCAAAGTGCCATCACGCGCACGCTCGACAACTTCCGTCGTTATGAAGCAATGCCGCAAAACGGTGAAATTTTCCTCGAATACATCCCCGAACGCCACATTTTTCGTTACAGCTGCGATGTAAATTACTTTGATCAGGACGAAATCGGCTATGAGTATATGCTCCGCCAGATGAAAAACAATCTTGTCGTGAACAACATGCCGCTGTCGTATTTCACCAACATCGGTACGATAATCCGCCGCGAGCATCTTGTCCCGGACGCCCTGTTTTCAAACGAGGTCTTTCTTTTCGTCGATGAAAACAACAGCTCTCAGGCGATGGAGACGCTGCCTGCCGCGTTGTATCTCTGTCTGTGCTCGGATGAATTCAGCATGGAGGCCGAGAACGTCCGCCGCCTGCTGGACTATGTGCAAACCCGCGGCTGCGAGATCGTCGGGGATTACATCTGCGAGGTCGTTGTCGACTTCCCGATGCTCGATTTCAACCGACGCCGTATGTTCTATAAAGCACAAATCCCCGTGCGCTTTTTTGGTAAAACTGCGCAGTAAAATTCCGCTTGACATTATTGTAACAATAATCTGTATAATGATTCCCGTAAGGTTGTTAAAAAACTAACCAAATTTTCAAAACAATTTAAGGAGGCAATTATATGGATCGCAAAGTCAAAGTCGTACAGTACGGTGCAGGTAAAATGAGCCGCTATCTCATGCGTTATGTGCTTGAGCACGGCGGCGAGCTGGTCGGCGCTTTCTGCCGCAATAAGACCCACATCGGCAAGGATGTCTCCGAAATCATAGGCGATGGTTACCCCTTCGTCGGCGTCACGGTTGAGAACTCTGCCGACGCGGACAAGCGCATCGGTGAACTCAAGCCCGATGTCTGCATCATCGCTACCCGCAGCACTGTCGCGGAACTTGAGGAAATCTTCACCATCTGCGCAAAGCACGGTGTAAATGCCATCACCACCTGTGAGGAAGCCCTCTACCCGTGGAACTCCTCCCCCGCTCTCACTGCAAAGCTTGATAAGCTCGCCAAGGAAGGCGGCTGCACGCTCACCGGCGTTGGCTATTGCGACCTCTATTGGGGCACCATGGTCACGAACCTTGCCGGCTCTTCCCACAAGATTACAAGGATTGAAGGCAGCAGCTGGTATAACGTCGAGGACTACGGCGTTGCTCTTGCAGAA
>CAZFCH010000082.1:0-7356 GCA_964517445.1 uncultured Oscillospiraceae bacterium
TCTTCAGTGACGGGTCGGCCAGTTACGCTGGCAACGGTGTCAGCTTCGATGACGGCGCTGTCCGCCCTGCTTTGTGGATAAATCTGGACTCTTAACTCTTCGAATCTCAAATCATCCACTCTGCGCCGCAGGCGCAATCTTACCGTTATTACAAAGACAAAGCCTATGTCACTATAGAAAAAAGCATAAAAATCGGATGCGCTGCGAAACAGGAAGTTTCGCAGCGCATCCTATCTTTATTTTTTTGCCGCCGTTTTGAACGCGAACACGATGTTCACGATGCTCAGCGCGGCGACCGTGCCGACGAGCGCAAGCTCAAAGCTGAACGGAATAATGTTCCGCACGAGGACGATAACGCCGAGCAGAATAATGTCCACCGTTATGCGCAGGAGGTTTGCGATGAGCATGGCGGAATCCTTGTTCTTTTTGAGCGCGGCTTTGGTGATGGAGCAGTTTATAAAAGCGCCGATGCAGCCCCAGACGATTCCGGCCAGAGCGCCGATAACATATTTCATGATGTGTCCCTCTTTTTTCGCTTTATGAATTGGATTTTACCATAACAGCGAGCTTTTGCCAAGCGCGGATTAACAGGCATATAGAATTTCCGAAAGAAAAAACAGAAGCTCTCAGGCGGGCAGCAATTAAAATATCCGCAGGAAAGCAAAGTCTTCCCGCGGATATTTATATGGCTGGCTATATTACGGCTTTCTGCCGTTGCAGAAGTAGAACACGGTGAGAAGCCCCGGCCCGCAGTGCGCGCCGATTACAACGCCGAGGTTGCTGATGGTTATCTCGCCCACGTCGGGGAAGGCCGTGCGTATCTCATCGCGCACGTGCTCGGCGTCATTAAGGCAGTCGGAATGGAGAATGTGAATCTCAATCCCCTTGGTGTCAATCTGCTTGAAGTCGTCCGTGACGCCGCGCATTATCTCTGCGAGCGCCGCCTTTCTGCCGCGCACTTTCTTTGCGACTTCGAGCGTGCCGCCGTCGGGCACGTACAGCACGGGCTTTACCGACAGGAGCGACCCGACCAGTGCCGAGGCGTTCGAGACGCGGCCGCCTGCCTTGAGGTAGTTGAGGTCGTCCACAGTGAAGCGGTGGGCAATCCTGAGTTTGTTCTCTTCGCCCCATTTGATGACCTCATCATAGCTCATGCCGGCTTCCATGCGCTTTACCATGTTCTCAACCAGAAGGCCGAGACCGCCGGAGATGCAGAGCGTGTCCATGATATAGAGCTTGCGCCCGGGGTGCTCCTTGCGCGCCATATCCGCGCCGATAACAGCCTTTTCATAGGAGACGGACATCTTCTTCGACATATCGAGGAAGATAACGTCCTTGCCGGTATCGAGCAGGGAATTGAAGAAGTCGCAGTATATATATTCATTTATCATCGAGGTCTTGAGCAGATCCCCGTTGTTGCGCATGCTCTTATATACCGCGTCGCGCGATTCCTCGCGGCAGTCGTCCTCATAAAGCTTGTCGCCGATGGTGTAGCTGTAGCTGACAAAGGGTATGTTGTGTGCGTCCAGATAGTCCCTCGTGAGATCAGAGGTGGAAGATGTGGCGATGATATAGTCTGACATAATACCAATCCTTTCCATTCTGCGTGAAAGTTCGATTTGAAGAAATACTTCAAAAATTAATATAAAAAAATTTGCACCAATTGTCAATTCAAATATTTTTGAACTTTGCCAAAATCCTTGCGCAATATTGACTTGAGTACTTGAAGCTGATATAATTCATGCCATAAAGTTCTTCCGGAGACGGAGCACGGCACAGGTTGAGCCTGTGCCGTTTTTATGTAGGCAGCATAATTCAGGAGGGCCGATGTATGGCGGACATGCTTGGAGAATTGAAAACGGTGCACGTGAGCGCGTCCGCGGACTATGACGTTGTCATCGGCGCGGGGCTGCTCTCTAAGCTTGATGCGCTCGTCCGTCCGTTCTGCGACGGGAAAAAGGTCGTGCTTGTTTCGGACGATGATGTTTTCCCACGCTATGGGGCGGCAGCTGCCGCAGCGTTTGAACGGGCGGGAGCGGAGGTGTTCACCTTCGTTTTCAAAAGCGGCGAGGCGTCGAAGTCCTTCGCGACTTATGAGGAGCTTACGGAGTTTATATGCCGCTGCCGTCTCAGCCGCAGCGATATCGCCGCCGCGCTCGGCGGCGGGGTCACGGGCGATTTGACGGGCTTTGCCGCAGCGACATACCGGCGCGGCATGAGCTATATCCAGCTGCCGACGACGCTGCTTGCGGCGGTGGATTCCTCCGTAGGCGGCAAGACGGCGATAAACCTGCGCGCTGGGAAGAACCAGCTCGGCTGCTTCCATCAGCCTGCCGCGGTAATCTGCGACACGGATACTTTCTCCACACTGCCCGAGCGCGAGGTGCGCAGCGGGAGCGCGGAGATAATCAAATACGGTGTAATCGGGGACGAGGGCTTCTTCGAGTCGCTCGGCAGGGAGCCGATATCCGCGCACTATGAGGAAGTCGTGGAGCGCTGCGTATGTATGAAGCGCGACTTCGTTAAGCGCGACGAGTTCGACCGCGGGGACAGACGGTACCTGAACTTCGGGCACACCATCGGCCATGCAGCGGAGCGGTGCAGCGGGTACACGCTGCCGCACGGCTACGCCGTCGCGATGGGCATGGCTGCGATAAGCCGCGCCGCGGAGAGCTTTGGCATAAGCGAAAAAGGCACGGCGGAGCGCATAGAAAAGATGCTCAGGCGCTACGGTCTGCCGACAGAGATAGATTTTGCGCGAGACGATATGTTAGACGCGATGCTGTCGGACAAGAAGTCCGACGGGAGCAGGGTCGCGCTGATAGTCCCGGAGCGGATAGGCCGCTGCCGGATAGAGAACGCAGGGGCCGCCGAGCTTTGCGAATGGCTGAAGGCGGGCAGAATAAAATGACAAGGCTGATAGAACCCGGCGCGCGACGGGGAGAGGTACGAGCACCGGCGTCAAAGTCCCAGGCACACAGGTATCTTATCTGCGCGGCGCTGACGGAGCACCCGGTGCAGGTACTGAACGCGGGGCAGTCACAGGATATACGCGCGACACGGGAGTGCCTGAGCGTGCTGCTCAAGGCGGATGACGGCACGTGCCGTCTTGACTGCGGCGAGAGCGGCACGACGCTGCGTTTCCTGCTGCCGCTGGCGGGTGCGCTCGGCACTGACGCGGAGTTTGTGCTGCGCGGGCGCCTGCCTGAGCGGCCTATTGAAGCGCTTGTGCGGGAGCTGTGCGCGCACGGGATGAGCATTGAGCGCCGGGAAAACATACTGCGCTGCTCCGGAGCACTTAGACCGGGAGTTTTCACGCTGCCGGGTGACGTGTCGTCCCAGTTCATATCAGGGCTTTTAATGGCGCTGCCGAAGCTTTCCGGGGACAGCACGCTGCGGATAACAGGACAGCTCCAGTCAGCGCCCTACGTTGCCATGACGATTGAGGCGCTTCGGCTCAGCGGGGTAAGCGTCGTCGAGACTGATGACGGATATTATATCCCCGGAGGGCAGAGCTACGCCGCGCCGGAGACGCTGACCGTTGAAGGCGATTGGTCGAACGCTGCGCCGTTTCTGTGCATGGGCGCCCTGTCAAGAGGCGGAGTTGCCGTGACGGGACTGGACCTTGAATCAGCACAGGGTGACAGAGCTGTGATACAGATACTGCGGGAGTTCGGGGCAGAAGTTGAGATAGACAAAGACCGCGTGAGAGTTCGCCGCGGGTCACTGCGCGGGGTGACGATAGACGCGGCGATGATACCGGACATTATCCCCACGCTCGCGGCGCTCGCCGCCGCGGCGGACGGGGAGACGAGAATTATAAACGCCGGGCGGCTGAGACTGAAGGAATCCGACAGGCTCGGCGGCACAGCGCGGATGCTCCGCGCACTTGGCGCGGACGCACGCGTCGACGGAGACGGTCTTATTATCTGCGGCAGACCGGAGCTTGCGGGAGGCATAGCGGAGACAGAATCCGACCACCGCATGGCGATGGCGGCGGCTGTCGCGGCGTGCTCCTGCCGCGGTGCAGTCGCGGTCAGCGACCCCGACTGCGTCAGAAAATCCTATCCCGGCTTCTGGGATGACCTTTCCTCACTGGAGGCAGATACATGAACGGTTTTTACGGTGAATGCCTGCGCCTTGAAATATTCGGCCAGTCGCACGCAGAGTCCGTCGGCATGACGCTTGAGGGCGTACCTGCCGGGGCGAGCGTGGACTTTGACGCGCTTTTGCGCTTCATGCAGCGCCGCGCGCCGGGGAGGAGCGAGTACGCCACGGCACGCTGCGAGGCGGATGTGCCGGAGTTTACTTCCGGGATGCGCGATGGCGTGACGGACGGCGCGCCAATCACGGCGGTCATACGCAACACGGATGTGCGCCCCCGGGATTATGACGCGCTGCGTACTGTGCCGCGGCCGGGGCATGCGGACTATTCGGCATGGCTCAGGTACGGCAGCATACCCACGGGCGGCGGGGAGTTTTCCGGACGCATGACGGCGCCGCTGTGCGTCGCGGGCGGAATATGTCTGCAGCTGCTTGAAGCCGAGGGCGTGAGCATCCGGGCACGCATTGCCGAAATAGGCGGTGCATGCGATGAAGATGAGATGCACGAGAGAATCATGCAGGCCAAGGCGGAGGGGGACTCCGTCGGCGGTGTGATAGAGTGCATAGCGGAGAGAGTCCCGGCGGGGCTCGGCGGCGCACTGTTCGGCGGCATGGAGAGCAGAATATCCGCCGCAGTGTTCGGCATCCCGGCGGTAAAGGGCATAGAGTTCGGCGCGGGCTTTGCCTCGGCGCGTATGCGCGGCAGCGAGAATAACGACGAGTTCTGTCTCCGCAACGGCAGAATAGAGACGCGCAGCAACAACTGCGGCGGCATCCTCGGCGGTATTACAGACGGCATGCCGCTCGTGTTCCGCACGGCAGTGAAGCCGACACCGTCGATAGCAAAACCGCAGCGGAGCGTTGACTTGCGCACGCTTGAGGAGACAACGATAGAGATACACGGTCGGCATGACGCATGCATAGTGCCGCGCGCAGTGCCGTGCGTGGAGGCTGCGGCGGCGATAGCGATATATGACGCGTGGCTCGCGCGGCGAGGGGAGACGGAACGGACATGAAGCTTGAAGAATACAGAGAGAAAATAGACACGGTCGATGCGAAGCTCATCGCGCTCTTTGCGGAGCGTATGGAGCTTTCGCGCGCCATTGCGGAATATAAAAAGGAGAACGGCCTGCCGGTACTTGACGCTTCACGTGAAGAGGAGAAGCTGAACAGCGTTGCGGCACAGTCGCCGGAGAAGCTGCGGGAATATACACGCAGACTGTATATGCTGCTCTTCGAGCTGAGCCGTGATTACCAGAGAGAGCTTATGGGAAAGGAGCGCGGCTGATGCTCAGGTGCGGACTGCTTGGGGAGAAGCTGGGGCACAGCTATTCCCCGGAAATACACAAAATGCTTGCAGGGTATGAATACCGGCTCTATGAGCGCCGCGCGGAGGAGCTTGAGGACTTCGTAAGAGGCGGCGAGTGGGACGGGCTGAACGTGACCATCCCGTATAAAAAGGCCGTGCTTCCGTTCTGCGATGAGCTGGGCGAGCGCGCGCGGCTCTCGGGCAGCGTGAACACGCTGGTGCGCCGCGCGGACGGCAGCATCTACGGCGACAACACGGATATGTTCGGCTTCGAGAGCCTGCTGCGCGTGAACGAGATAGACCCTGCCGGGACGAAAGCGCTCGTGCTCGGCAACGGCGGAGCGTGCGCCTCGGTACGCGCCGTGCTCGATAGCCTCGGCGCAAAGACCGTTGTCATAAGCCGCCGCGGGGAGGACAATTACAATAACCTTGAGCGCCACCGCGACGCAGGGCTTATCGTGAACACCACGCCGCTGGGCATGTACCCGAATAACGGCGCGCAGGCGGTCGACCTGACGGCGTTCCCGGACTGCCGCGCGGTGCTGGATATCGTGTATAACCCGGCGCGCACGGCGCTGCTGCTCCAGGCGGAGAAGCTCGGCATAAAGCACGCGGGCGGGCTGCATATGCTCGTCGCGCAGGCGAAGAGGAGCAGCGAGTTTTTCACCGGCGCGCACATTGACGATGCCGAGATAGACCGCATCAAACGGGAGCTTATGCACCGGATGATGAACATCGTCCTTGTCGGCATGCCCGGCTGCGGAAAGACGACCGTTGCGGGGATAATCGGCAAAATGACAGGTCGCCCCGTGCAGGATGTGGACACGATGGTCGTGCAGCGCGCGGGGATAACAATACCGGAGATATTCGCCCAAAGCGGCGAGGAGGGCTTTCGCGCACTCGAAACGCAGATCATAACCGAAGCCGGAGCAAAGTCGGGAACGGTAATCGCGACCGGTGGCGGCAGTGTCACGCGGCAGGAGAACTATGCGCCGCTGCACCAGAACGCCGTGATTGTCTGGCTGCAGCGTGATATCGACAAGCTCCCGCGCGACGGTCGTCCGCTGTCTGCCCGTGCCGATCTGAACGAGATGTTCCGCCGCCGCGCGCCGATGTACTCGGCGTTTGCGGACATGACTGCCGACAATAACGGTACGCCCGAGGCCGCAGCGGAGATGATACTGGAGGCGCTCAAATGAAATTCCTGATAATAAACGGGCCGAACATCAATATGCTCGGCATCAGGGAACCGGAGATCTACGGCGCGCAGAGCTATGCAGCGCTCACGGAGCTGTGCCGCAGAACCTGCGAGAGTGAGGGCATAGAGGTGAAGCTGTTCCAGTCAAACCACGAGGGCGCAATCGTTGACGAGATACAGGCGGCCTACGGCGTCTTTGACGGAATTATCATAAACCCGGCCGCCTATACGCACACGAGCGTCGCAATACTTGACGCGCTCAAGGCTGTCGCGCTCCCGGCGGTGGAGGTACACATATCGGACATAGCGTCCCGAGAGAGCTTCCGGCAGATATCCTACGCCGGCATGGCCTGCGTCAAAACCTTTGCCGGCCTCGGCTTCGACGGCTACGTGCAGGCAATACGGTTTTTGAAGGAGTATGTGCTCACGAATGCGGAGCAGAAATTGAAGATGGTGTGAAAAGAGCGCGCCTGTCATATCCAAATTAGGACATGACAGGCGCACTCTTCTTGCTATTTTATTATCTGCTTTTTCTTTTCGATGAACTCCTCCTGCGTGATTATCCCGGAATCGAGGAGGTCTTTGAGCTTAGAGAGTTCTTCAATCGTATTTGATGTATTTGCTGCTACGGGTTGCTTTTTTGCAGCAGACTTTGACATATGCACGGAACCTTTGCATACCAGCATGGAAAGACAGAAAAATGCGGCAATCAAAAATATATACACGAGATACACGAGAAAAACTC
>CAZFCH010000083.1:0-7352 GCA_964517445.1 uncultured Oscillospiraceae bacterium
GGCAATGAGGAGGCGGGATACTCTGCAAACCTCGGCCTTGATGAAGAAAATTACGGTTACGCAAGCGACGCCGCAGCAAAAGCCGATTCGGTGCAGGAGAAGACATCATTCCTTCCTGACTATGCGTTCTCCAATGACGCGGAGAACCCCGCCGGCACATCCGTTTCCGGCCTCGTCGGATCGGCAATGGTCGCTGCCGCGGCAATTCTGATATGCCTCATAGGCGGCTATTTCAGGAAGCGTAAGAACAAAAAGGCCGCATAATTTCAACCTACAGAATTAAACAAGCGGCAAGCCTGTATGACGGGCTTGCCGCGCATGCATGTATTTATACAACAGGAGGTGAGGAACATGAATAAGGCTGAGCGAGCTGGTGCGGAGCTGCGCGCGATGGATGAGCTTGCCGCGCAGGATTCTGCCGTTCACCGTATGCCGCCGCTTTCCAAGCTGTTTCTCACCGTTTTATACATCGCAGTCACTGTGTCATTTAATAAATATAACTTCACCGGACTGCTCGTGATGCTGCTTTTCCCGGTCGTGGCTTATCAAATAAGCGAGATTCCAATCAGCACATGCTTTTATAAGCTGCGCATTGTCATGCCGCTTGTCTGCGCTGTCGGGCTTTTCAACCCGTTTTTTGATAAGGCAATCATTATGCAGATCGGGGGCGTCGGAATAAGCGGTGGCGTTGTCTCGATGCTGACGCTGATGATGAAGGGCGTGTTCTGCCTGATGGCGTCTTTTCTGCTGATTGCGACGACCTCCATTGAGGAGATTTGTTTTGCACTGCGCAGGCTGCATTTTCCAAAGTTGCTGACATCGCTCCTGCTGCTGACATTCCGCTATATATCCGTGCTGCTGGAGGAAGTTGCTATAATGACAGAGGCCTACGAGCTGCGCGCTCCCGGTCAGCACGGGCTGCATATTTCAGCATGGGGCTCGTTTCTCGGGCAGCTTATACTGCGCAGCATGGACAGAGCAGAAATGCTCTATGAGAGCATGGAGCTGCGCGGCTTTCACGGTGAATTTTATTATGCCGACGACGGGGGATCCAATTCCCGCGCGTGGCTTGCCGCAATAGTGTGTGCAGTGCTTATTGTTCTGGCGCGTATGTATGATCTTCCGGTGCTGCTTGGCTCCGCATTTGTATGAGGGAAAGAAAATGATTTGCTTTGAAAATGTAAATTATGCATACCCCGGCGAAAAGCCGGTTTTGAAAGACCTCTCGTTTACCATCTCAAAGGGGGAACGTGTCGGACTCATAGGCGCGAACGGCGCAGGCAAATCGACAGTGATGAAAGCTGCCCTCGGTTTAGTCAGCTGTGAGGGAAAGATAAGCATCGACGGTATGGAGATGTGCCGCAAAAACCTCAGCGCAATAAGAAAATGCGTCGGATACGTTTTGCAGGACTCCGACAACCAGATGTTCATGCCTACAGTATTTGAGGACATGATCTTCGGGCCGATGAATTACGGCATGAGCAGGGAAGAGGCAGAGCGCAGCGTTGATGAAATCCTTGATGAGCTGGAGCTTGGGTATCTCAAGCACCGACAGAATCATAAGATATCCGGCGGGGAAAAGCGCATGGCTGCTATTGCGACAATACTCGCGATGAAGCCTGAATATATGCTGATGGACGAACCGTCCACCGCGCTCGACCCACAGAACAGGCGCAAGCTTATCAATACACTTAATAAGCTTCCTGTCACAAAAATAATTGCGACGCATGACCTTGACATGGTGTTGGAAACCTGCGACAGAGTTATCCTGCTGCACCATGGAAAACTTGCTGCCGACGGCCCTGCGGATGTTCTCCTGCGCGATAAGGCACTCATGGAGGGCAACCACCTTGAGCTCCCGTTCTGCTTAGCGGGGCCACCGGTGAAATGAAAAAAGCAAAGTCCTGAGAAAGCCAAAGCGGCTGCCTCAGGACTTGTTTATATAATTAATGCAAGTGGGTCTGTAAGCCGGGTTCTGTCGTGGACGACCATCTATCTAGCCCTGCCGTTGCCGACAGGATCAAGCCACCTCCCGAGGACGACCGGGCCGGCCGTATATCCTCCCACGGTGTTGCTCCGGATAGAGTTTACAGCATCAACATGTCTCCATGCGACGAGTGAGCTCTTACCTCACTTTTCCACCCTTACCGATGCTGAAAGCACCGGCGGTATATCTCTGTTGCACTTGTCCGAGGGTTACCCCTGGCGGGTGTTACCCGTTATCCTTGCCCTATGGAGCCCGGACTTTCCTCACGCACAGGCTTTCGCCTTATGCCCGCGGTCGTCTGACCCGCTTGCAGGGCTTATTTTACCATGTTCACGGCACAAGTCAACAATAATTCTTGTATTACCGGGCAAAAAGTCTTATAATACATGTTGAGTCAAGTGAATGTGAGGCGATAGATTTGACTCTTCAGGAATACGTAAATACATTAAAAGATAAAAGTATTGCGGTCATAGGCATAGGCGTCAGCAATGAGCCGCTTATTGAACTGCTGCTGAAAAATGGCTGCCATGTGACCGCCTGTGATAAACGTACCATGCAGGAAATGGGCGAGGAAGGCGAGAAGCTCAAAGCCATGGGTGCGGAGCTGTGTCTCGGCAATGATTATCTTGAGCATCTCAATCAGGACGTTATCTTCAGAACGCCCGGGCTCATGCCCTTTGATGAGCACCTTGAGAAAGCAAAGATGCGCGGTGCAGTCGTGACCTCCGAAATGGAGGTGTTCATGTCGCTGTGCCCGTGCAAAACGATAGCCATAACCGGCAGCGACGGCAAGACAACAACCTCGACAATCATATCAGAGCTACTCAAGGCCGCCGGGTACAGAGTTCACCTCGGCGGAAACATCGGTCACCCGCTCCTCTGCGAAACTCCGGATATTCGCCCGGACGATATTACCGTTCTGGAGCTCAGCTCCTTTCAATTGCACAGCATGAAATGCGCCCCGGACGTAGCTGTGATAACAAACCTGTCACCGAACCATCTTGACAAGCACAGAGACTTTCAGGATTACATCGATGCGAAGCGCGCCATATTTGAAAACCAGCGCCCTGACGCAAGACTCATACTCAACCAGGACGACGGACATACGGAGTATTATGCGGGCTTTTCAAAAGCACATATATCCTATTTCTCGGATAAACACCCGGTCGAGGACGGCGCGGCCGCACTTGACGGTGTTATTTACCGCATACACGACGGAGTTTCAAGAGCTGTCATGAAAGTCTCTGATATCCGTCTGCCGGGCGAACATAACGTGCTCAACTACCTTGCCGCGTTTTCCGCAGTCGAGGGCTTAGTGAACGACGAGGTTTGTGCCTCGGTCGCCCGCAGCTTTGCCGGGGTCGAGCACAGGCTTGAGCATGTGCGCGTGCTGCGCGGGATAACCTTTATAAACGACTCGATAGGCACGAGCCCGTCAAGGACATCTGCCGGACTTCACGCAATGAAGCGAAAGCCGATAGTTATTGCCGGTGGCTACGACAAGCATATTCCGTTTGACGGGCTGGGCGATGAACTGTGCCTGCTTTCAAAGAAGGTCTTTCTCACCGGAGACACGGCAGCAAAGATATACTCTGCAATCCTCGGCTCGCGTTACTATGATGGCAGCGGAATTGAGGTCAGAATAATTGACGATTTCAAGCAGGCCGTCAAAGCGGCAGCGGACGCTGCAAGGGCAGGGGATATAGTGCTGTTCTCCCCGGCCTGCGCGGCCTTTGACCGCTTCAAGAACTTTGCCGAACGCGGGAAGTATTTCAAATCCATAGTCATGGAACTCAAATAAAACATAACGGAGATACAGATGAAAATTTCAGACATCCGGCCTGAAGTATACGATATGGCCGCGAAAGCGCATGAGCGCCTTGCAGGAAGATTTGCAGAAATAGACCGCGTGGCCGAAATAAACACGCGCCGTGTGATGGAGGCGTTTCAGAATAACCGCGTCTCCGAGGCGTGCTTTGCCGGAACTACCGGCTATGGCTACGATGATCTCGGCCGCGAAACGCTCGATAAGATATATGCCGAGATATTCGGCACGGAAGCGGCGCTTGTTCGCATCGGCTTTGTAAACGGTACACATGCCCTCACTGCTGCGATGTTCGCCCTTGTAAAGCCGGGAGATACAATTCTTGCCGTGACCGGTATGCCTTACGATACCTTGCGCAGTGCCATCGGTATATCCGGCGACTGTCATGGATCACTGAAGTTCTATGGGATAAACTATGCGCAGGTCGATCTGGCTGCGGACGGTGGGCCTGATTACGCGGCAATTGCCGAGGCCGCTGCAAAGCCGAATGTCACTGCGGTGATGATTCAGCGCTCAAGGGGCTATGACAATCGCAAGGCACTCTCGGTCGACGAGATAGGCCGTATATGCGAAACTGTCAAAGCCGTGAACCCCGAGATTAACATCATGGTAGATAACTGCTATGGTGAGTTCACCGATATAAAAGAGCCGACACACGTTGGTGCAGACATAATTGCAGGGTCTCTTATAAAGAACCCCGGCGGCGGTCTTGCCCCGACCGGCGGCTACATTGCTGGGAAAAAGGAACTTGTCGAGCGCGCCGCAATGCGCCTTACAACTCCAGGCATCGGCGGGGAGTGCGGCTCCACGCTTGGCAACAACCGTTTGCTGTTTCAGGGTCTGTTTATGGCTCCTCACATTGTTGCTCAGGCGCTTAAGACCGCTTGTTTCTGCGCAGCCATGATGGAGGCTCTTGGCATTCCGACAAGCCCTACGCCTGAGGAACCACGCTCCGACATCATCCAGATGGTGAAGCTCGGATCCGTTGAAAACATGAAGCGTTTCTGCCTCGGTATTCAGGCTGGAGCGCCCGTGGATTCTTACGTGACTCCGGAGCCGTGGGAAATGCCGGGGTATGACTGCCCGGTCATCATGGCGGCTGGGGCATTTATCCAGGGCTCATCGATTGAGCTGTCGGCGGATGGTCCGGCAAGAGAACCGTACACGGTATACATGCAGGGTGGCCTTACCTACGAGTCTGGTAAGCTCGGAATTATGATGGCAGTCAGTGCCATGTTGGACAGGCAGTAAGGCATGTAATGGTAAAGCCAGGAGAATACCATGGATGTACAGAAGGAAATAAATGAGCTGCGCCGCAAGCTGAACTATTACGGAAAGCTCTATTACGTTGACGACGCACCCGCAATATCCGACTATGAATATGACATGCTCATGCAGCAGCTCAAGGCACTTGAGAAAGAGCACCCGGAGCTTATTACTCCCGATTCGCCGACTCAGCGCATAGGCGGCCCCGCACTTTCTAAGTTTGAACCGGTGCATCACCAGGTTCCGCTTGAGAGCCTGACGGATGTCTTCTCCGTTAACGAGCTGTTCGCCTTCGGCGAGCGCATGGACAGCATGCTTCCCGGTCACCACAGCTACACGGTCGAGCCTAAAATAGACGGACTGTCGATGTCTCTGGAGTATGAAAACGGCGTGTTTGTTCGCGGCGCGACCCGCGGCGACGGCATTACCGGCGAAGATGTAACCGAGAACCTCCGCACTGTACGCTCGCTCCCGCTCAGGATAGACAATGCTCCTGAGCGTCTGATAGTCCGAGGCGAGGTATACATGTCACGCGCAGTCTTTAACGAGCTTAACGCGCAGCGCGAGATAAACGGAGAAAAGCTCCTTGCAAATCCGCGCAATGCCGCAGCCGGTTCGATACGCCAGCTCGACCCGAAGATAGCGGCATCTCGAAAGCTGGATATAATTTGCTTCAACTTGCAGTACAGCTCCGACGATATATACACAAGCCATGCCCAAACGCTTGACTCCATGAAAGCTATGGGGTTTCCGGTCGTACCTTACATGAAGTATGAAGGTATACGGGACTGCGTCGAACGCATAGAGTGGCTCGGAGAGCACCGCGATGAGCTTCCATATGATATGGACGGCGCGGTAATAAAGATAGATTCTCTCGAACAGCGTATTGCATTGGGCAGCACTGCCAAAGCCCCGCGTTGGGCTGTCGCATTTAAATACCCTCCGGAAAAAAAGGAGAGCCGGGTACTTGACGTTATCGTGCAGGTCGGAAGAACAGGCGTACTGACACCGAAGGTAATTGTCGAGCCCGTGCGTCTTGCCGGAACTACCGTCTCCGCAGCGACGCTGCATAATCAGGATAACATCGACCGCCTTGACCTGCGCATCGGAGACACGGTTGTGCTGCAGAAGGCAGGGGAGATAATCCCTGAGGTGCTTTCGGTCAACAAGGACAAGCGTCCGGAAGGTACAGTGCCGTTTATGATGCCTTCCGTTTGCCCTGAATGCGGCTCACCCGTCGTGCGGGACGAGGACGGCGCAGCGCTCCGCTGCACGAGCCCCGAATGTCCGGCGCAGCGGCTGCGCAACATTGCGCACTTCGCTTCACGCGAAGCAATGGACATTGAGGGGCTTGGCATCTCCGTCTGCGAAAGCCTTATAAATAACGGTCTTGTCAGTTCCGCTGCGGATCTCTATTATCTTGAGCAGGATAAGATAGCAGGACTTGAACGGATGGGGGATAAGTCAGCTGCAAATCTCCTCGCTGCTATCGAACGAAGCAAATCTGCCGGACTTGCCCGACTGCTCTGCGCCTTCGGCATACGTCAGGTAGGCCAGAAGGCTGCGAAGGTTCTCGCCGGAAGCTTTGAAGATCTTGATTCGCTGATTGCAGCCGACGCAGAAAAGCTTACGGCAATTCCGGATATCGGCGAAATAACAGCAGGGTTCATCACTGAGTGGCTCAGTCTGCCGCAGTCGCAGCATCTCATAAGCCGTCTCAGAGCCGCCGGGGTGGACTTCACAAGTCACGAGGAGAAAAAGGACGACCGCTTTGCCGGACTGACCTTCGTGCTCACCGGCACACTCTCGGACTTTACCCGAGATGAGGCTTCGGCCATAATTGAGAGTTTCGGCGGTAAGGCATCCTCGTCTGTATCGAAAAAAACGAGCTATGTTCTGGCAGGAGAGAACGCCGGAAGTAAGCTCACCAAAGCCGAGGGACTCGGCATAAAGATCATAAGCGAAGCGGACTTCGCAGAAATGATAAAATGACGCATCAGCATAAATCAAGGTGGCAAGCCAGATCGTGACTTGCCACCTTGATTTCACTTTTTCCTTAGTTTGAAGCATTCATTCTTCCGCCACAGTCATGTTGATTCATTTATGCTTTATGTACAAAATGCTGCATAAGAAGCCTGCGCTGTGCTTTTTTGTGTATTCATCAAATTCGATACGGTTGATATACAGAAGTCTGCCCCATGACGATATCTGCACCCAGCTTTCGTCAAGTCCCGTCACGGTCACATAGTGCGCCTTGGCGGATGATGATGGGTG
>CAZFCH010000084.1:0-7319 GCA_964517445.1 uncultured Oscillospiraceae bacterium
TTTACCGTCCACGCGAACGGTATGAACACATCGCCGTATTTCTCCATCGCGTAGCCGTCAGTCATGCCGGAGATATAGTCGCAGGCCGCCCGCTCGACGCCCTCGTTTTCCGTGACGTCGCGGAAGTCCGCCGGCATTTCCTCCGGGTGCTTTGTGTAGTGGTTGTAAAGCCCCTCGATTATCCCGTATACCTTGCTCTCCTCACCCTTGGCGAGCGGGTTGCTGTACACTTCGTCGAACATATATTTATGGAAGAACTCGTAGACCTCCTGCATCTCCGGGGACATCTTGATGACGCCGCCCGTGCTGTTTGAAACAAGGTCTGTAATTAGCGAATTTATTCTCACGCTGTTGCGCGTGCCGCAGCGCTCGCGTATAATCTCCGGCACTGCCTCCGGCGCAATTATGCCCGCGCGTATCGCGTCGTCAAGGTCGTGGTTTATATACGCTATGCGGTCGCACATCCGCACGACGGTCGCCTCTCGCGTATCGTCGGGACTGCCGTAGGTGTGGTGCAGTATGCCCATGCGCGTCTCATAGCACAGGTTCAGCCCGCGCCCGTCGCGCTCCAGCACATCCACCACGCGCAGGCTCTGCTCATAGTGCTTGAAGCCGCCGGGGTATATCGTGTTCAGTGCCCGCTCGCCCGCGTGACCGAAAGGCGTGTGCCCCAGGTCGTGCCCGAGTGAAGCGGCCTCGGCAAGATCCTCGTTCAGCGCGAGCGCCCGCGTCACCGTGCGCGCAAGGCGGCTGACCTCCAGCGTGTGCGTCAGGCGCGTGCGGTAGTGGTCGCCCTCCGGCTGGAGGAACACCTGCGTCTTATGTTTCAGGCGGCGGAATGCCTTGGAGTGCGTGATCCTGTCAACGTCGCGCTGGAAGCATGTGCGTATATCGCACTCCGGCTCCTGCAGCGCACGGCCCTGACTGTTTTCCGACAGCACGCCGTATTGGCCGATGAAATAATGTTCAAGCCGTTCTCTCTCTTCGCGGGGGCAGGACATAAAAACACCGCCTTTCATTTTTTCTGCTATTTATATACGACGCAAATTTTTATTTCCCTCTTTTTTTCAAAAAAAATATCTGTGAATTTTTTGCGTCGGCGTGTAATCCCACCAAAATATTTAGACACTGGCGGTTAATTTGTAGGTGTAGAGTCGACTCTACTGCTCTATCGTGAGTGTAGCGATATCAGTATAGTCGGAAAAAGCGCGGCATAGCTTGCCTCTACCCGCCCTGCGGATTATAATTCATGCCGAGGTGAGGACATGCAATTCCGTCAGAAGCTTGCAAAGGCAATCCGTGTTATCTCCGTGCCGCCCCTCGCTGCGGCAGCCTTTGCGCTCATACTTTACTTTAACCCTGCCGGGGCGATAGTCCGGCAGGATCAGCTTATCGCCTGCCTGCTCGGTCTGAGCATCGGGCCGGTGCTGGCGTATCCCATATCCGCCGTGCTGCACACCGGTCGTGAGAAGCAGCGCGTCATCGCGATGTACATTTCGCTGCTGTCCTACGGGCTGCTGCTCGCGTGGAGTTTTATCCGCTCAAACAGCAGTGAGTTCCGCTTTGTCTGCATGACCTATTTCATGTCGGTCATCATGCTCATCGTGTTTAACCGTCTGCTGCGCATCCGCTCCAGCGGCCATTCATGCAGCGTCTCCGGTCCCAGTCTGCTGCTGTGCATCTTCTTCGGCGCGAAGTGGATTCCCGGCTGCGCGGCTGCGTACGCGCTGATATTCTGGGCATCGGTCGAAACGAAGCGCCACACGCCGAAGGAGTTCATCCTCGGCACGGTGTGCCTGCTTATCGCCGCCGGCATCTCGGCGCTCGTGATGCTGTAATCGCGGCAAAATAAAACTCCCGCCTTGACACAATGTCCGGCGGGATATATAATAAACATGAAAAGAGCGCTGCGACAAGCGGTCAGCTCTGGAAGAAATAGTTTATAGCAACGCTAAAAAACCGTCACTTGCCCGAGTGGCGGTTTTTGCTATGTACAATAAACTGAAACATCAGTTTTCCTAATGTAAGAGTTATTGTCAAACGCATACGCTTCACCCCCCTTTCGGGTGGTGTAGCCAACCGCCTGCCGTTGTGCAGCGCTCCCGGTACATAAGTACCGGATACAGAATAGCACGTATAATGCCGAATTGCAACGGCAAATGTCTCCCCGTTCCGGAACGCATACACCGGCGCTATACTGCTTTACCTTCCACAAAAGCTTAAGTCAACCTCAGCTTTTATGTAATCGCGGCAAAATAAAACTCCCGCCTTGACACAATGTCCGGCGGGATATATAATAAACATGAAAAGAGCGCTGCGACAAGCGGTCAGCTCTGGAAGAAATAGTTTATAGCAACGCTAAAAAACCGTCACTTGCCCGAGTGGCGGTTTTTGCTATGTACAATAAACTGAAACATCAGTTTTCCTAATGTAAGAGTTATTGTCAAACGCATACGCTTCACCCCCCTTTCGGGTGGTGTAGCCAACCGCCTGCCGTTGTGCAGCGCTCCCGGTACATAAGTACCGGATACAGAATAGCACGTATAATGCCGAATTGCAACGGCAAATGTCTCCCCGTTCCGGAACGCACACATCAACACTATACTGCTTTACCTTTCACAAAAACTTAAGCCAACTTCAGCTTTTATAGATTGATGTTTTTTCGCCGTTGTGGTATTCTTTTGAACAGGAGTGTGATTCTTTTGAGGATGAGAAAAAGGGCGAATCTCGGCCCGCGTATGGAAAAGTGCGCAGAATATCTTATAGACGATCCCGCCGCGCTGCGCGGTAAATGGCTGGAGAGCTTCCCCGGCTATGACCGGCTCTATCTTGAGCTCGGCTGCGGCAAGGGCCGCTTCACCGCGGACACCGCGGAGCAGATGCCCGATACATTATATATAGCAATGGAAAAAGTGCCCGACGCGATGATACTCGCGATGGAGCGCGTGCGTGAGCGCGGCATAAAGAACGTCCGCTTCATTGACGGCGACGCTATCAATCTCGCGGAGATGTTCGCCCCCGGCGAGGCTGCGCGCATATACATAAACTTCTGCGATCCGTGGCCGAAGAGCCGCGACGCGAAGCACCGCCTGACCTTCCCGGGCTTTCTGCGTCTCTATGCAGATGTGCTTCCGCTCGGCGGTGAGATTCATTTCAAGACCGACAACACCCCGCTCTTCAACTGGTCTCTCGAGCAGTTTGAAAACGAGGGCTGGGCGCTCTCGGAGAAGACCAACGACCTGCACGCGAACGGCCCCGTCGGCGTCATGACGGATTATGAGGCGAAGTTCCATATGCAGGGCTTCCCGATAAACCGCGTCGTCGCGGCAAAGACGGAGGCGACTAAGGGTACGGCTGCAGGCCCCGCGCCTCGCATGTATAAAGCAGCGCTGACAGACGCGCACGGCTATGAGGACAGCATGAACTCAAACGCCGGGGAGAAGCATGAATGAGGTTTATTTCATGGAACGTAAACGGACTGCGCGCAGTCCGGAAAAAAGGCTTTGACGATATCCTCCTGAGCCTGAACGCCGACTTTTTCTGCATTCAGGAAACCAAACTTCAGGAAGGCCAGATAGATATAGATTTTCCCGGCTACGAAAGCTACTGGTGCTACGCCGAGAAGAAGGGCTACTCCGGCACTGCAATATTTACTAAGCACACCCCGCTCTCCGTCTCGTATAACATCGGCATTGAGGAGCACAGCACCGAGGGACGCACGATAACTCTCGAATATGAGGGCTTCTATCTTGTCTGCGTCTACACGCCGAACGCGCAGGACGGTCTCAAACGCCTTGATTACCGCATGAGCTGGGAGGACGCTTTCAGAGAATATCTCTGCTCGCTTGATAAAACAAAACCCGTCATCGTCTGCGGGGACATGAATGTCGCGCATGAGGAAATTGACCTCAAGAACGCCAGGGCCAATGTCGGCAATCCCGGCTTCTCGGATGAGGAGCGCGCGAAGTTCACGGAGCTTTTAGCCGCGGGCTTTACCGACAGCTTCCGCTATCTCTACCCCGACCGGCGCGACGCATACTCATGGTGGAGCTACCGCGCCGCGGCGAGAGAGCGCAACGTCGGCTGGCGCATTGACTATTTCGTCGTGTCCGACCGTCTGCGTGATAACATAAAAGACGCGTATATCCTGCCTGAAATCACCGGCTCGGATCACTGCCCTGTAGGACTTGATATGTCATGGTAAAGATAGGCGATATTGAGCTGCACGGCAATCTCACTCTCGCGCCGATGGCAGGAGTGACGGACTTCGCTTTCCGCAGCGTCTGCCGCGATCTCGGCGCGGCGCTCACAACAACCGAGATGGTCAGCGCCAAGGCGCTGGTGTATAAAGACGAAAAAACAAAATCTCTGCTCTATATTCCGCAGGACGAGCATCCCTGCGCCGCGCAGATATTCGGCCATGAGCCTGATGTTATGGCAGAGGCTGCAGTCATGGCTCGCGAAATATCCGGTGCGGATATCATTGATATCAACATGGGCTGCCCTGTCGGCAAGGTCGTCAAATCCGGCGACGGCTCCGCGCTCATGCGCACGCCGGAGCTTGCAGCCGAAATAATCAAAAGCGTCGTGAAGAGTGCCGGATGCCCTGTCACGGTGAAGTTCCGCAAGGGCTGGGATAACGGCGATGTCAACGCCGTGGAATTTGCGCGTATGTGCGAAGACAGCGGCGCCGCGGCTGTTGCCGTGCACGGCAGGACGCGCGCGCAGATGTACGCCGGCCGCGCGGACTGGGACATTATCCGCGAGGTGCGCAAGGCCGTGAGCATTCCCGTGATTGCAAACGGCGATATCTTCGCCCCCGAGGACGCTGCGCATATTCTGCGCTACACCGGCTGCGAGCTTGCGATGATAGGCCGCGGCAGCTTCGGCAACCCCTGGCTGTTCCGGCAGGGGCAGGCCGCGATAGACGGCGCGGACATTCCGCCGCTGCCGCCGCTCGGAGAGCGGATAGACACGGCAGTCGCGCAGATAGAGGCGCTTGCCGCCGTCACCGGTGAGCGCAACGCCTGCATGGAGGCGCGCCACCAGCTGCCGTGGTATCTGCACGGCGTGGCGCATTCGGGCTACTATAAGCAGCAGCTCGTACATGTTGACACTTTGGAAGATATAAGAAAGATCGCGACAGGAATAAAACACGATCTGACCTGACACCGGGGGAGGTGACAGCTTGACACGGGAACAGGAAGCGTCCGTAGTACGCAAGGTGCTCGACGGGGACGTCAACGCCTTTGAAACGCTCGTACTTGAATATGAAAAGAACGTATACAACATAGCTCTGCGCATGACGGGCAACAGCGAGGATGCATCCGACATGACTCAGGAGGCCTTCATCAAGGCGTATAATTCCCTGCAGTCCTTCCGCGGCGACAGCAAGTTTTCCGTCTGGCTGTACAGGATCGTTTCAAATGTCTGCCTTGACTTTCTGCGCAGCAAGAACCGCAGACCGACCGTCTCGCTGTCCGTCGAGGATGACGACGGCGAGGATACGCAGCTCGATGTTGCCGATGAGAGCCATTCACCCGAGCAGCTGCTCGACCGGAAACTCACGCGCGAGAGTGTGCGCCGCGGTCTCGATTCGCTCCCGCCCGACTACCGGCAGATACTGCTGCTGCGTGAGATGCAGGGCCTCAGCTACGATGAGATAGCCCAGACGCTCGACCTTGAGGTAGGCACGGTAAAATCCAGAATATTCAGAGCCCGAAAAAGACTTTGTACTTTTTTAATAGACGACGGGAACATTTCCGATTTTCCATCGTCTGTGAAAATGAAAGGCGGTGAGAGTCAATGACAGAGTGCGAACGATATCAGGAACTCATCAGCAGGATGACTGATGATGAGCTGACGAAATCAGAACGCGCTGCCCTTTCCGCACACATTGAGCATTGCTCTCAGTGCAGCGCCATGTACGCAGTTTTCTCCGATCTGTCCGAAATCATCGGGCAGGACGCGGAGCCTCTCCCCGAGGGTCTGCACGAAAATATTATGGCAGACATCCGCCGCAGTGCCATTAAGCAGCGGAGCGCCACCGAGAGACGGCGCTTTATAATCCCCAGGCAATACAGAAACGTTCTCGCCGCCGCGGCCTGCGCCGCCGTTGTGATCTTCGCGGCAAAGGGCATGCTGACTGAAAAGATCAGCGAGACCTCCGCCATGAGTGCGAGTGAGGCCGCGTCTGTGGCCGAGCCTTCGCCTTCCGCCGCCGCAACGCCTCAGCCCACCCCGGCGATACCGCCGAAGACTCCGACTCCCGATGTGACCGCCGCGCCGTCCGCCTCTCCCGAGGCCCGGAGCTCCGGCACGGATGATGATAAATACAGCGGCAGTTCCGCTGCTGACAATTCAAACAATTCAAAAACCGGCAGCACGTCCTCCTCGCAGGGCGGCTCGCGCGCCGCGGCTCCGGCTTCCACCCAGGCGCCCTCTCAGGCTCTTCCCGAAGCGGAGACCGAGAAGCCCCGCGCTGCAGCGACTCCGGCCCCCACGCCGGCAGCAACGGCCGCGCCGGAAACATCGGCTCAGTCCGTCCCTGAAGAAAGTTCCGCCCCTGCTGCTGCGGCATCCGAGCCTGAGGCAGTTGAAGAGCCCGAAGAGTCCGAAGAACCCGCCGGCAGATTCAGGTCATTCTTCATGCAGAATGAGCCGGTCGCCGCGGCCGAAGCTCCGGATGATGATGCCGTCGTCAGCGCTGTCACCGCAGATGATGACGATGTCTCCGTCCAGTCGGCGGACGGCGATGAAGCCGCCGTTGCGGACAACAGCAGTAAGGTCGTTTTTGCCGAGATAAAGACCGCCTCAAAGCGCGGTGAGCTTATGCGTCTGCTCAAAGGGATTGACGAAAGCCCGGCACCGACTGAATCCGCAAAGCCCGAAAAGCCGGCAGAAACCGCTTCGCCCACTCCCGCGCCGACTGAATCCGTGAAGCCCGAAAAGCCGACAGAAACCGCTTCACCCAGCCCATCTCCATCAGAAGCCGTATCCGCCGAATCGCTCCCGGCGCAGGATCCCGATTTCATGTATCAGGTTCTGTTCCCTCAGAGCAAGGATGAAGAAGACTTCATGTCCGTCTGCATCTTCGGTGAGGACGTGTATTGGGTGGTTTTCTCCGATGACGGCAGTGAGCAGGTTTTCCGCGCAGAGTGCAGCGCCAAGGAGTTTGAGGACTTCATAAAGCCCTTCATAATTACCGAAGCGTCTCCGTCGCCGGAAGCATCTGCCGAAGCGCAGGAGACCCCGCATCCCGTTCAGTGACGCAGTAAAGTAAATTTTATAATTACGAGCACGATGCACACAAATCGCAC
>CAZFCH010000085.1:0-1883 GCA_964517445.1 uncultured Oscillospiraceae bacterium
AAGCAAAAACACCGACGGAGCGTGAAACTCCGCCGGTGTTTTGTGTTATTTGAATTCTCACGGGCGGAGCACCAGCTGCGCAAGCCTTTTGCCGCTGGCGGTCCGCATTATTTTCTCCATGAAGTTTTTGACATTTCTGCTGCTGTAGCCTTTCTCCGAGGCATTGACGATATAATCCGCCTCCAGCAGTATCTGATAATCCGTGCCGTCAACATCGGTATACGTGTGATGATGCCCCACAAGAAAAGCGATGCGCTCAACCTGCTCCGCGCTCAGCCCGGTTCCGGAGAAAAACTCATGGACCATACGCTCGCCCTCAGCCTCCTGAAGCTTGCCGTTTGTGTTCCCGTACTTCTCGCGGCACAGCGGACAGGCAATGTCGTGAACTATCGCGGCAGCCTCGAGAATATACTGAGTCCCGGCATCGAGCTTCTCCAGCTCACCTATGGTTTTCGCGTATGACCACACGCGGAGAAAATGGTCAATGTCGTGAATATTGCCATCCGAAAAGGCAATCATCTTTTCCGTAATCTCTGAAATCTGCATACTTTTCTCCTCGCGTTTCCTCACAGTTCAAGCTCCATCCGGATGTGCGGTATTCCGTCCTCAAGGAATTCCTCGGAGGTCTGCCTGAAACCCGCTTTTTCATACAATGAGCGCGCGTAGGTCTGCGCCTCGATTGTAATCCTGTCCGCACCGAGCCTGTCCCTTGCCGTATCTATCGCGGCGGCGACAATCTTCGTCCCCAGACCGCAGCGGCGCTTCACCGCTATGACGCGTCCGATAGCCGCCGTCGGAAAAGCGACACCGGCAGGGAGCACACGGGCGTAAGCTTCGATACCGTCCTCGTCCCGCAGCCATACATGGTACGCCGACCTGTCCGCGTCGTCGACCTCCTGGTACGGGCACTCCTGTTCCACTACGAAAACGGAGACCCGCAGCTTGTATATCTCGAACAGCTCCTTGGCGTTCAGCTCTGAAAAATGCTTTACTGTCAGTTCCATATGTGTTTCCCTCTTGCATGATTTTGCTGTATTTTACCACGGCTTTGCAATCTTGTCGACACCGCGCCGCCCATAGGCGTATAAATATTGAGCTTTTAATAATTTATCACTTGATAAGCGCCGCACCGGGGTTTAGAATATGTTCTATTCAAGCTGCAGACGCAGCAAATTAATCTAGTAAACTGACCATCGGATGGTAAGGAGAAGATAAAAATGAAAAAGACCGTAACGATTATGCTCTGCGCGGTTCTCTCTCTCGCCGTGCTGACCGCCTGCGAAAGCCCGGCATCGCCTGTCACCACGGCAGAGCCTGCGCAGACCGCCGAGCCTACGCCCGAAGCCACGCCGGAGCCGACGGCTGAACCTACGCCGACGCCGACCCCAACACCCGAGCCTACTCCCGAACCGGTAACCGACCCGCTGCTCATGTACAAGGATATCCTCGATGTGTACGTGCAGGCGCTCACGAATAACTCCGGCGGAGAGGATCTTATCGGCAGCGAGATAAGCCTGCTCAATATGTACTGCTATGAGGGTAATGCCCTTGACAACGTCGGTTATATTTTCCTCGACCTCGACGGCGACGGCACAATGGAGCTGTTCATCGGCGCGATAGGCGGGGACGAGTTCGTCGCCAACGCCGTTTTTGATTTCTACACCTATCAGGACGGCCACCCCGTGCTGCTGATTGATTCCATGGAACGCGCCCGCTGCTATATATGCGATGACAACACTCTTGTCATCGACTGGGCGAACAGCTCATCCGACACCGGATACACCTATTACAGCTACGCCGCCGGAGAGCTGACCGAGATAGAGCCGGTTGAGTCCGCATACCAGCAGCTCGATTACACGCCGTTTTCCGAGTACGGCGCATAA
>CAZFCH010000085.1:1983-7278 GCA_964517445.1 uncultured Oscillospiraceae bacterium
TCCCAGAGAGAGTTGACGTAGTCGAGCATGTCCGTGTCGAGACTGCGGTAGGCGTAGGCGCTGTACATGGCGTTGAAGTCAATCTCAGGATAGAGAATGGCCATGGTGTCCTCGCCCATTTCTTCGATGTAGCCCTCGTCCTCATACACGAGCGAGTTCGGGGAAGCGTAGTAAATGTACTCGGCGTTCGCTATGGCAGGTTCGGGGGAGAGCATATAATTTATGAATATCTCGGCAAGCTCCTTGTTCTGGCAGCAGGACGGGATGCACATCGCGTCGACGAAGTAGTTCGTCGCGTCGGGGTAATAGAACTGCAGGTCGACATTGTCCGCCTGCGCGTCGACCATGGTGAAGTAGTCGCCCGCATAGTATGCGGCTATTGCGGCCTCACCGGACTCCATCATGTTATAGACCTCGTCCATGACGTAGCTCTTCACGAGCGGAGCCTGCTTCTTGAGAGCGTCGAGCGCGGTGTCCCATTCGCTGTGGTCGGTGCTGTTGACGTTAAGGCCGAGCATATACTGCGCCGTCGCGAAAGCGTCGCGGGAGTTGTTGAACTGGAGAATGCTGCCCTTGTACTTGTCGTTCCACATGAGCTCCCAGCCGTGCGCGTCCTCTTCATCGACGCGGTTTGCGTCGTATATCACGCCAATCACGCCGTAGGTGTAGGGCACGCTGTACATGTCGTCCGGGTCGTAATACAGCCCGTGGAAGCCCTCGTTGATGTACTGATAGTTCGGGATGTTATCAAAGTCCAGCGGCAGGAGCATGTCGTTTTCGCGCATGCGGGCTATCATGTAGTCCGACGGGATAACGACGTCGAAGCTGACAGCTCCCGAGGAGAGCTTTGCGAACATGTCCTCGTTGCTGGCATAGGTGGTGTAATTCACCTTGACCTTGACGCCGTAGGTCTCGTAGTAATATTCCTCAAAGGCCTTTATCGTGTCAAGGGTATCGTCGGAGCCGTCGGAGATATACTCGCCCCAGTTGTATACGTTCAGCGTCAGAGTGTTGCCGCCGGAGAGAGCAATCACCGCAACCATGCCTGCGAGCAGTGCCCCGCCGATGACGCCTGCGATAATGCGGTCGGTGCGCGTGTGCTCGCGCTTTTTCTTTGCGGCCTTCTCTTTGACGGGCTTTGCGGCCTTAGGCTTGTCGCTGTCGATGAGGTTCGTCATAATGAGCAGCGCGAGTATGACGAAGAATATAATCGTCGCCAGGGCGTACATTTTCGGCGTGACGGTCTTTTTCGTCATGTTGTAGATGCGGATCGGCAGAGTCTGGAAGCCGTTGCCGGAAGTGAAATAGCTGATGACGAAGTCGTCCAGTGAGAGCGTGAAGGCCATGATGAGACCGGTCACGACGCCCGGCATGATCTCAGGTATTTCGACTTTCATAAACGCGCGCAGCGGCGTGCAGCCGAGGTCCATCGCCGCCTCAGGCAGCGAGCGGTCCATCTGCTGCAGCTTCGGCAGTACCTGCAGAATAACGTAGGGCAGGCAGAAAGTCACGTGCGCGATGAGCATTGTTGCAAAGTTCAGGCTCGTCGCTGCGCCGAAAAGACGGCCGACGAACACGAACATCAGCATAAGCGAGATACCGGTGATGATATCGGGGTTCACCATGGGTATGTTCGTTACGGTGTCCATCGTCGTGCGCAGTGCGCGGCTGCGCAGCCTGTTTATCCCGACCGCGGCGGCAGTGCCCATGACGGTGGAGATAAGCGCGGCGGAGGCGGCGAGGATAAGAGTGTTTCTCACGGCGCCGAGAGTCTCCGCGTCGCGGAACAGCTCGCGGTACCAGTTGAGCGAGAATCCGGAGAACACGGAAAGGCTCTTCGCCTCGTTAAAAGAGAACACGAGCAGTATCGCGATAGGCGCGAAAAGGAAGATCATAATGATCGCGGTATATACCTTTGCGGCAGGTTTCATTTTGCTCCCCTCCTCACGCGACAATGAGCTTGCGGTTGGCAAGGCGCTGCATAATCGCCATGCACACCAGCAGGATTATCATCAGAATGAACGCAATCGCCGCGGCAAAGTGCAGGTTGTTCGCAACGTACTGCCCCTCAATTGCATCGCCTATCAGATAGAACTTGCCGTTGCCGAGCTTCTGGGAAATATAGAATGTGCTTATCGACGGAATCAGCACCATCGTGATTCCCGAGAGCACGCCCGGCAGACTCAGCGGCCAGATGACGCGGCGCAGCACACCCGCACCGTTGCAGCCGAGATCACGCGCGGCCTCGATGAGCTTTACGTCCATCTTTGCCATGACCGAATAAATCGGGATTATCATATACGGGAAATAGTCATAGACCATGCCGATTACAACGGCAGCTTCTGTGCCGATGATGTGCACCGTTCCGAGGCCGAGTGCGGAGAGTATACCGTTGAAGATGCCGGTGTCCTGGAGAATGGTCATCCACGCGTAGGTGCGGATAAGGAAGTTCATCCACATTGGTATCATAATGAGCGTGACCATTATCTTCTGCGTCCGTGCCTTTGCGCGTGACATTATATAGGCGATAGGATATCCCATCAGCAGGCATATGAGCGTCGAGATGACAGCCAGCTTCAGCGAGCGCATGAATATAAGCAGGTAGGTGTGTACCTCCTTGACCGCCTCGCCGTCATCGACGACTGATGTCGCGGTGAAAAAGCGCGTGATATTCTCCGTCGTGAACCGGAAGTCTGCATCGGTAAAGGCATAATATGCCACGAATATCAGCGGCACGATGATGAACAGCGCCGCCCACACCGAATAAGGCGTCAGCGTCAGACGCTGGATAAGGCCGCGGGTCTTCTCGTTCATTCTTCGCTCTCGCTTTCTGCGTTGCTCAGCTCGTCAAGCTCGTTGGAGAAGGACGAGTAGTCGCCGTACATGCCGGAGTACTCGGACTTGTGCATGATGTGTATCGCGTCCGGCTCGATATACAGTCCTATATGCTCGTCAACGTCGACAAAGTCGGTGGTCTGAATCATCCACTTGAAGCCGCCGATATCGACGATAATCTCATAGTGTACGCCGAGGAAGGTAACAGATGTTACGACGCCGCGCAGCATGCCCTTTTCCTCGGAAACGACGTCCACGTCCTCCGGACGCACGACGACGTCAACAGGCTCGCGCTTGCCGAAGCCGGCGTCAACGCAGTCAAAGGTATGGCCGGAGAAAGAGACCTTTCTGTCCTCAAGCATGATGCCGTCGACGATGTTGCTCTCGCCGATGAAGTCTGCGACGAAGGCGTTGGTCGGCTCGTTGTAGATGTCGATAGGCGTGCCGATCTGCTGGATGCGTCCCTCGGACATAACGACGACCGTGTCCGACATGGACAGAGCCTCCTCCTGGTCGTGCGTGACAAAGACGAAGGTTATCCCCGTCGCTTTCTGAATCTTCTTAAGCTCCTGCTGCATGTCCTTGCGCAGCTTGAGGTCGAGCGCGGCGAGCGGCTCATCGAGCAGCAGCACCTTCGGGTGGCTGATAAGAGCGCGCGCAATGGCGACGCGCTGCTGCTGACCGCCGGAGAGGCTTGTGACGCTGCGGTGCTCAAAGCCCTTGAGCGCAACGAGAGAGAGCATCTCCTCGACCTTTTCCGTAATCTCATCACGGTCGACCTTCTTTTCGCGCAGCGGGAAAGCGACGTTCTCGAATACGTTCAGGTGCGGGAACAGAGCGTAGCGCTGGAAAACGGTGTTGACATTGCGCTTGTAGGGCGGCACGTCGTTGATGTTCTCGCCCATGAAGATGATATCGCCCTTGTCGGCCGTCTCAAAGCCGCCGATGAGCCGCAGCGTTGTGGTCTTGCCGCAGCCCGAGGGACCTAAAAGCGTGAGAAACTCATTGTCATAGATATCAAGACTGATATCGTCCAGCACGATTTCACCGTCGAATGACTTGGTGATGTTCTTCAGCTCAATGATTTTTTTCATAGCCCCGTTCTCCCTGTCGTAAAAAATAAAGGCAAGTCATGCAAAAAGCATGACTTGCCTGAAAAGAGCCGTAAATATGCATATATGCACTGCCTCCGCGCGCGGAGGCTCAGCCCGAATGGATTTGAGAGTCTATATAGCAAAGATTACTTTTACTACTCTTATTGACCATTTCACAAGTTTATGCTTTTTAGCACCGGTTTATAGTAACCAACTTATAAAACTTGAGCTCTTGGAAGCCTGCGCTCCCCACTCAATCAATAAGGCAACTAAAGTTGCCACCGCGCTTGCGGTTTATCGGCATTCGACCCGGCTGTCCGTGTGGCCTTGGCTGTTTCGGGCTTTTCAGCCCCCGCAGCGGTCGTTATCTTGCTTCGGATAAACTCGGAATATCCAATTGAGACGATTCATTCTAACAACATTCTGCCGCAGTGTCAACACAAATTTTCGATATCCGTGATTTTTGGCGCTAAAATAACCGGGCACGGCGTTTGGCCGTACCCGGTTGGTGTGTTTTAATAAGCTTTTACTTTGCCTCGGCAGAGTCGGCCTCTTCCTTGGCCTTGGCGGCGGCGATCTTCGCCATCTCCTCTTCTTCGAGCTGGCGGTACGCGACCTTGCCGACAAGAGTCTTGGGAAGCTCGTCCCTGAACTCTATCTCCTTTGGCATTGCGTACTTCGCTATATGCTTTGCGGCGTAGGCCATAATCTCCTTGCGTGTTTCCTCGATTGCGGGGACACCGGGCTTGAGCATGACGAAAGCCTTGACGCGCTGCATCTTATACGAATCCGGTACGCCGATGACGCAGCTCATCTGCACCTGCTCGCATGCGTCGAGGATGTTCTCGAGCTGTGCGGGATAGACATTGTAGCCGGAGGTGATTATCATTCTCTTGCTGCGGCCCTTGAAGTAGATGAAGCCCTCGTTGTCCATAGAGCCGAGGTCGCCGGTATAGACCCATGTCAGGCCGTCGGCATGCTTGCGCAGAGTGTTTGCCGTCTCCTCGGGGTGCTTTATGTACTCCTTCATGACGGTGGGGCCGGCGAGAAGTATCTCGCCCTCTTCACCGTATGGAAGCTCCTCATCCGTGCCGGGCTTTACGATCTTGATATATGTATCCGGGAACGGCAGCCCTATGCTGCCCTCCTTGAACATATGCGTCGGAGTCAGGCAGCAGGCGGTGACAGTCTCGGTCGTGCCGTAGCCCTCGCGCACCTGAACGATGGCGTGATGGTCGTAGAGGAACTTGTCGAACTTCTTCTTGAGCTCGACGGACAGGGAATCGCCGCCGGAGAAAACGCCCTTGAGGCAGCTGAGGTCGGCCTTGTCCATGTTGGGCAGGCGCAGCAGCGCTTCATACAGCGT
>CAZFCH010000086.1:0-7216 GCA_964517445.1 uncultured Oscillospiraceae bacterium
AGGCGAAAGAATATTGCAAGACTTTTTTTCGTTTTCCTCAGGAAAATTTTGCCCGACAGGGTTTATCTGTACGCGCTTCGTCGAGGTGCTTCACGGTCAGCACCATACTCATACTGAAACGAGCTTTTCTTTTATTCATTTTTTACATCTCCATAATCATATATCTATATTATGTGCGCAAAATGCGTTGATACATCGAGGCAAATTGTGGTAGAATAAAAGCATGAAACAACTCTCAGCCAAATCGGAGGGATATTTATGAGCGTAAGAATACTGGCGGTCGGTGATGTGTGCGGTCAGCCGGGACTGGATTTTCTGGAAAAGCGCTTAAGGGATTATAAGAAGGAGCAAAACATTGCCTTTGCCGTTGTTAACGGTGAAAACGCAAACGTCGTCGGCATCACGCCGCGGCAGGCCGACGCAATCTTCCGCGCCGGTGCGGACGTTATCACGCTCGGCAACCACACATGGACGCGCACGGAGCTTCAGCCATATCTTGACGAGCGGCGCAAAATTCTCCGCCCGGCAAACTTCGGTCCACAGTGCCCGGGACGCGGCATCAACGTATACTCCACGCCTTTTGGCGACATCTGCGTGCTGAACCTGATGGGGCGCTTTACGCTTGACAGCAACACCGATAACCCCTTTGTCATTGCCGATGGGTACATGGCCGAGATAAAGGAGAAAATAATCCTCGTGGACTTCCACGCCGAGGGTACAAGCGAGAAACGCGCGATGGGCTATATGCTCGACGGTCATGCCTCCGCAGTCTGGGGTACGCACACCCATGTGCAGACCTCTGACGCCTGCGTATTGCCTAAAGGCACGGGCTACATCACCGACCTTGGCATGACAGGTGCGGTACATTCCGTGCTCGGCATCGATCCGGAGCAGAGCATAGGCAAATTCATGGGCGATCCACCGCGGCGTTATGAGGCCGCGAACGGGCCGGCGAAGCTTGAAGGCTGCATATTTGAGATAGACCCGGAGACGGGCAGATGCCTAAGCGCAGAAGGGATAAGGCTGACATGAGCAAGATAAAAATCCTCCACGCTGCCGATCTGCATCTGGATTCTCCGTTTGAGGGACTTCCGGCAGGCAAGGCCGCCATACGCCGCGGAGAGCAGCGCACGCTGCTTGCACGGATTGCCGAGCTTACGCGCCGCGAGAATGTGCAGCTGGTGCTGCTCGCGGGCGATCTACTCGACAGTGAAAATACATACTATGAAACCGGCGAGGAGCTCTGCCGCTCGCTGAGTCAGATTGCGGCGCCGGTTTTCATCTCCCCCGGCAACCATGATTTCTATTCGCCGAAATCCGTCTATGCGCGTCTCAAGCTCCCGGAGAATGTGCACGTGTTCACCTCCGGGGACATTGAAGCCGTCACGCTGCCGGATCTCGGCGTGCGCGTGTACGGCGCAGCATTCACCGACAAGCGCAGCGGCGCAATGCTGCAAGGCTTTCATGCGGAGCATGAGGACGGTCTGCTGAATGTCCTGTGCATTCACGGTGATGTGGGAGTCAAGGACTCGATCTACAACCCGATAAGTGAGGATGAGCTCAGCAACAGCGGTATGGACTATGTCGCACTCGGCCACATTCACAAGGCAAGCGGCCTAAAAAAAGCTGGGGAAACATGGTATTCATGGCCGGGCTGCCCGGAGGGGCGCGGCTTTGACGAGACCGGGGAAAAGACGGTGAGCATTGTCACTCTCGGTGACGGTGAATGCAGTCTGGAGCCCGTGTGTATCGCGAGCCGCCGGTACGAGATATTAAAGATTGACGTCACGGGCACCGATCCTCTGCTTGCAATCCACACCTCGTTGCCGGACGAAACGGTGAAGGATGTCTACCGCATCATCCTTACTGGTGAATCGGACACGAGCCCTGACCTGAGCCGCCTGCACTATAACCTCGAGGAGCTGTTCTTTGAGCTTCAGCTGCGCGACGAGACGCGGCTGCGCCGCAGCGTATGGGAGCGTGCTGGGGACGACACACTGCGCGGTCTCTTCCTCAAGAAGCTCCGGGCAAAATACGACACGACGCGCGATGATGTGCAGCGCCGCCGGATAGAGCAGGCTGCCCGCTGGGGGCTTGCCGCGTTCGACAACATGGAGGAGGTCGCAAAGCATGAAAATCAATAAGCTGACGGCGTCCTTCGGCAAGCTGGAAAACGAGACGCTGAGCCTGCACGACGGGCTGAACGTCATATACGCGCCGAACGAAAGCGGAAAATCCACATGGTGCGCGTTTATCATGGCGATGCTCTACGGGGTGGATTCCTCAGAGCGCGCACGCGCAGGCTACCTGCCCGACAAACTGCGCTACGCCCCATGGTCGGGCGCGCCGATGGAGGGCAGCATGGAGCTTACCGCCGACCGGCGGGATATCACCATCACTCGCAGGACGCGGACAAAGAGTGCGCCGATGCGCGACTTCACGGCAGTATACACCGGCAGCAATGTTCCGGTGAAGGAGCTCAACGGCAGTAACGCCGGGGAAATGCTGACGGGCGTATCAAAAGATGTATTCCGCCGCAGCGCATTCATCGCGCAGGGAACGGTCGCCGTCTCCGGAAGTCCGGAGCTTGAGAAGCGGATAAACGCGATAGTCTCCACGGGTGAGGAATCCGGCTCTTTCAGTGAGGCAGATGAACGGCTGCGCGCATGGCAGCGCAAGCGACGCTATAATCGCAAGGGTATGCTGCCGGAGCTTGAGGCAAAGATGGACGACACTCAGCGGCGGCTCGACGACATGGGCGGCTCTATTGAAGATGTTGAGTCTCTCGAAAAGAAACTCGAGCAGACAAAAGCACGCTGTTCTCAGCTTGAACAGGATGTCACAGACGCGCGACGCCGCCAGCGCCGCGAAGCGCTCGACCGACTGAATGCCGGACGGGCGGAGCTTCAGCGCAGCAGTGAGGAGCACGATGCGGCAATGACGCTGCTCTCGCAGCGGCGCGAGGCGCTGGGTGCATGCCCCTTCGGCAACCGTGAACCGGAAGAGCTTAAGGCGGAAGTGCAGGCCGATCTTGACGAGCTCAACGAGCTTCGCACTGCGGCATCGACGAAGCCGAGGCCTCTCTGGGGTATAGTGCTGATGGTGCTGGCAGTCGCGGCAGCGGCACTGTACACGAGCCTTGACGTTCTCGCATTTATGATTGCCGCGGCGCTGTTCTGCGTTGGGGCAATAGTGATGCTGCTGCACTACGGCAAACAGCGCAGCACGGCAGCAGCGGCGCTTGAGCAGCAGACGGCGCTGCTGAGGAAATATCAGGCGCGGTCAAGCGGAGAGATAGAAACAGCGCTGGGCGAGTATGAGCAGCTCTGGGCAAGCGCGAAGGAAGCGGAGCAGCAGGAGCTGAATACGCGCCGCGTTTACGAAAATGCGCGTAATATGCAGAGCAGTCTCGAAGAGTCCGCTCTGGGCGAGCTTGATTTCGCTGCCGGCGACTCTGAGGCCGCGCGGCTCGGGCGCGAGCTGACGGCGGCGCGAGGTGAGGCCGAACGGCTGAGCCAGCAGATTGCCGGAATAAACGGACGCCTCGCTGCGATGGGCGACCCGCTCGTTCTTTCCAGCAGCCTGAGCTGCATGAAAGAGGAGTACGAGCTTATCTGCGACGAGTACGACGCTATAAACCTCGCCATCGACACGCTGCGTGAAGCTGACACCGAGATACAGAGCCGCTTCTCCCCGGAGCTTGGGCGCGTCGCAGCGGGCTACATGTCCGCCGTAACCGGCGGGCGCTACTCCGATGTGCTCATAAATCGGGATTTCACTGCAAAAGCGCGCACGCAGGATGACGTTGTGGCGCGCGACGCGGAGTACCTGAGCGCGGGCACGCTTGATATAATGTATCTGGCGGTGCGCCTTGCGGTATGCGAGCTTGCGCTTCCCGAGGGCGAGACCTGCCCGCTGATAATAGACGACGCGCTCGTGAATCTTGACGAGACGCGGCTTGAGCAGGCAATGGCGCTCCTGCGCGAGATTGCAAAGGAGCGGCAGATAATACTCTTCAGCTGCCGTAAGACCGACGGCAAATAAACTACACTGAGAAAGCGAGGCTTACAAATGAAATACGATTTTACAACGGTGCTCGACAGGCACGGCAAGGACTCTCAGGCCTTTGACAAGATACCGTTCAGCGGCGTAAAACCTGACGAGGGCTTTGACACGATTCCGATGTGGATTGCGGACATGAGCTTTGTCGCTGCGCCCCCGGCCACGGAAGCGATACTCAAGCGTATGGAGATGCCAAACTTCGGCTACTTCGACCTGCCGGATGAATATTATGACAGCATCATAAACTGGCAGCGCACCCGCAACGGCGTCGAGGGGCTGCTCCCTGAGCACATCGGCTACGAAAACGGTGTGCTCGGCGGCGTGAGCTCGGCCGTGCAGAGTTTCACCTCGCCCGGGGACAAGATACTCATCCACTCCCCCACCTACGTCGGCTTTACGCACACGATGGATGACACGGGACGCATCATAGTCCACAGTGAACTCAAGCGTGACGAGCAGGGTATCTGGCGCATGGACTACGAGGACATGGACAAGAAGATAAAAGAGAATAACATTCACTTTGCTATCTTCTGCTCGCCGCACAACCCCTGCGGCAGAGTGTGGGAGCGCTGGGAGATAGAAAAGGCGATGGAGGTCTACGCCGCAAACGACTGCATCGTCATCTCCGACGAGATATGGTCGGACATCATCATGCCCGGGTACAAGCACATCCCGACGCAGTCCATCTCCGAGGACGCGAGGAACCGCGTCATCGCTTTTTACGCCCCGAGTAAGACATTCTCTCTGGCCGGGCTTGTCGGCTCCTACCATATCATCTACAACAAATACCTGCGCGACCGCGTCGTCCGCCGCAGCAAGATGAGCCATTACAACGAGTGCAACGTTCTGTCCATGCGTGCGCTTATAGGAGCGTTCAGCCCGGAAGGTATGGAGTGGGCAGACGAGATGTGCCGCGTCATTGATGAAAACCTTGAATACGCCTGCAACTTCATAAACGCAAACTTCAAAGGCGTGCGCTGCCAGCGGCCGCAAGGGACATATATGCTCTTCCTCGACTGCGCGGGCTACTGCGCCGAGCACGGGATAAGCATAACGGAGCTTCAGCACCGCGGCGTGCGCTGCGGCGTTATCTGGCAAAACGGAGAGGACTTTATTTATCCCAAATCCATCCGCATGAACCTTGCCCTGCCGAAGTCAAGGCTCATTGAGGCCTTCGACAGGCTGAAGAAGTACGTGTTCATCTGATATTAATATGCGGAGCAGACCTGCTCAAATAACAAAGGGTGTGTGACAATATGCCACACACCCTTTTCGTTGTTCTTCTGTTTTTCAGCTGTTGAGGTACTTCACAGCAATGCTTGCAAATCCCTCTGCGCCGGTCTTGATAGCTTCGGGTTTGAAGATGCACTTGGAGCTGTGCAGAGCGTAGGTCTCTTCGCCGGTGTACTGCTCGCAGTTGAGCCACATGAGCGCCGCAGGCGTGCCGGTGGACAGGCCATAGTAGCTGAAGTCCTCGGAACCGGAGGCAGGCTCGTCCATCCAGACGACACTGTTCTCGCCGAGCTCCTCGGTGAGGGTTTCGTCGATGAGGTCGACAAGCTTATCATCGTTCTCAACGCAGGCGTAACCGGTCATCGCCTTAACATCGACCTTGCAGCCGGAGAGAGTTTCAACGCCCTTGGCAATGGCAAAGGTGCTTTCGCGAATGACCTTGGCGGTCTCGTTGTCATAGTACCTGAAGCAGCCGCCCGCAGTTGCGTAGTCGGGGATAATATTGACACGGCTGCCGCCGCTGATGGTGCCGACAGAGAGAATGGCTGTCTTGAGAGGATCAGTATTGCGGGAGACAACCTGCTGCAGCAGGACGATCAGCTGGCTCATCGCAAGAATCGCATCGTTGCCGTTCTGCGGCTGAGAGCCATGTGCGGTCTTGCCGTGGACATCGAAGCGGTAAATATCGAATCCGCTGGCGACAACACCCTTCTTCATGGCAAACTGGCAGTTATGGTCAGGCGTCGCGGGATTCATATGCAGGGCAATTATTGCGTCGACATGCGGGTTCTCCATGCAACCGTACTCGACCATATGCATTGCGCCGCCGGTGGTATCACTCGGGTTCGCAGCTTCCTCGGCGGGCTGGAAAATGAGCTTCACGGTGCCGGGGAACTTGTCTCTGTTCTCGCAGAGGACACGTGCGGCAGTGAGCAGAATGGTGATGTGCATATCGTGGCCGCAGGCATGCATGACGCCGGGGTTTTCAGACGCAAACTCAACGCCGGTTTCCTCGGTCACGGGCAGAGCATCCATATCAGCGCGGATGGCGATGCACTTGCCTTCGCCCTTGCCGCCCTTTATCAGTGCGACAAGACCGGTCATCCAAGTGCGCTCAACGGAGTCGACGCCGTATTCTTTCAGCTTCTCCATGATAAGAGCGCTGGTTCTCTCTTCTTTATACGAAAGCTCCGGGTGGCGGTGGATATCCTCGCGGATGGCTTTCATTTCAGGATAGTATTTTTCGATTGTTTCTTTGAACATTGCAGGTTCCCTCCAATCTCTTTTACTGTTGTAGAGTATATCCCTTTTGTTCGATATGTGCAAGTATTCTTCTAATTAATATGCACTTTCACAACAAAAATCGGCGTTCTGTCCCCTCTTCGCGGGGGCAGAACGCCGTGCGCTTGTTTAATATGACGCCTTATTTGCCGAGCATAATCTTGAGAATCTCAACGTCGGTGCTCTTCATGCCCTCACGCCCCATGCGGCCGACGCTTTCGATTGTCTCCTCGACGTTGTCCTCGACAAGACCCTCGCCGGGCTTGAAGACTCTGCCCTTCTCGCTCATATCCATGGCAAGCAGAGCCATGCCGACCGCCGTTGCGATCTTGGAAGCGCAGGAGCTCTTCGCTCCGTCGCAGACCATGCCGCCGGTGGTATTGATGGTGTTGGTGATGATGCCGCAGACATCCTCATAGCTGCCGCCGAGCATATATGCAATACCGCAGGCCGCGCCGGTCGCTGCGCTGGTCGCGCCGCAGTAGGCGGAGAGGCTGCCTATGTAGCGCTTCTCATGCAGGGAGATGAGGTTCGCGAGCGCGAGCGCACGCAGCATCTTATCCTCAGGGACTTTATACTCCTTTGCATAAACGAGCACCGGCATAGAGACGGTAATGCCCTGGTTGCCGCTGCCGGAGTT
>CAZFCH010000087.1:0-7190 GCA_964517445.1 uncultured Oscillospiraceae bacterium
GAGATACTTCTTATCCCATCTGAACGGTCGTCTCATATATGGCATTCCTCCGATGTCAGTTTCTTTTATATAACTCATTGTACTCTGTTGCATTTGCAGCCGTCAATATATGATTTGTAAATTTTTGACACATGGATACAGAGAGTCGAAATCAAGAAAATCAAGTTTTATGTAAACTTGATTTAATAAATCGGTCACATTTTATTCATTTTTAGTGTGGGAAACCCTGTTGAAAATGTTGAAAACAGCCTTTTTATCAAAGATCTTCGCTATACGGAGGTATTGAATATTTTACCGTGCTCACTCAAAACGTCCATAATTTTGTAAACCGGATTACAGATACGCTTGGCTGCACACGAATTCAAACAAGGTATTCTCACAGTCCAAGCTGAAATCTTTGCAGCTTTTTTATTGCGGAGATGTGCCGCCTCCCAAATTCATTGAGTGCTTTGCAGCAGATATGTTTGCGATAGAACAATATAACTTAACCCCGCCGAATCCGGCGGGGTTAAGTTCGTGTTCATACAACCGGTATGCTTATCTCGGTGACAAATTTCTCTCTGTCGTTTGTGATACCGTAATCGATCATTGTTATTTCGCGGGAAAAACCGGACGGCTTCATGCCGTGCTCACGGATGTGATCCATAAGTCTCCGGTACTGCTCCGCCGCTTCCGTATGGCTGCCGCGAAAACGCACCGAGATACACTGCGTCTCGGGCAGGAGAACGGTCTTGCCGTTGACCCTGTCCTCTTTGTCGAGAATGAGGAACCCTCCGTCGTACTGACCAAAGTTTCCCGCCTCAAGGTTTTCTGCAGATATTCCGACGCCGACCTTGCCGAGAAACAGCACCGTCTCCGACTGCGACTGCTCAAGCTCGCGGATCGGCATTTCCATGTCCAAGGGGCTGCTGATCTTCAGCGCAGTGTCCATCCACACTATGTGCAGCGCTGGGATGCGGATGCATTTTATTACGTCAAGTTCCGAGTTCTGCGCGTCGCGGATGCGGCGCAGGTTATTATCAATCCTGCGCTCGATGCGCTGGAGTTCGAGACGTTTCCTTTCGACCTCAGCCTTCTGCTGGCGCAGCTTTTCCTCAATCCTGTCTATATCCCGGTTTTTCAGAAAATCTGCTATCTGCGGCAGCGGCATGTCCAGCTCACGCAGATAGCGGATGGTGTTGAGCACCTCAAACTGGTGCACGCTGTAATACCTGTAGCCCGAGCTGGGATCAACGTACTCCGGCTGCAAGAGACCGAGACTCTCATAATACCTCAGGCTGCTGACACTGATGTGGAACAGCTTTGCCATGTCCCCAATCTGGAACAGCTCCGGCGTTTCCATCCTGTCAGCCCTCTGCCGCAGCGGACGGAGCGCGTCGGCTTATAATTGCAAAAGCAATCACGCAGATAATAACCGACACGAGCGAACCCGTTGCCGTCGCAAGTCCCATCGGAAGCAGCGTCGTCGGGAAGAGCTTGGAGGTAAAATACACACCCGGAACACGCACGAGTGCGACGGCAATGATGTTGTGCAGAAACGACAGACCGGACTTCCCGCATGCACAGAAATACCCGCTGAAGCTGAAGTGGATGCCGGCGAAGATGCAGTCGAAAATGTATCCGCGCAGATATTGCCCGCCCGCAGCGATGACCGCTGCGTCCTGAGTGAACAGCCCGACAATGTTCTCGGCGATGAACTGGGTAAGTATCGTGACTATTATACCGAAGCCCGCGGCGATAATGACAGCATAGCGCAGCGTCGCCACAGCGCGCTCGGGTTTGTTCGCACCGATGTTCTGCGCGCCGAGCGCCGATACGGTCGAGAGCATGGACGAAGGCACAAGGAACACGAAGCTTATGAACTTCTCAACGATGCCGACAGCCGCAGCGTCGGTAAGCCCGCGGCGATTGGCAATGATAGTTATAATAATGAAAGCGACCTGAATAATCCCGTCCTGAACGGCAATGGGTACACCGATAGACAGCAGCTGCCCCATCATGTCGCGGTTTGGCTTCAGATCCTCACGGCGCAGTGTAATTCCGGACTTCTGCCGCAGCACCGTGACGAGGGATACCACAACACTTATTGCCTGTGCAATCGTTGTGCCGAGAGCTGCACCCGCAGGCCCCATTCTGAACGCACCCATGAACAGATAGTCCAGCGCTATATTGGCTACGCACGCGACGGCGATGAAATACATCGGGCTCTTTGAATCGCCCATGCCGCGGAAAACAGAGCTGATGATATTATAGGCCGTGATGAGCGGAATACCGATAAAGCAGATAGTGAGGTACGCGACAGTCCCTTCAACAGCCTCAGCGGGCGTTGAAATGACTGCGACAATCTGCCGTACAAGCAAGAGCAGCACAACCGTCAGCACGACGGAGAGCGTCATGAAAAGCGTTGCCGTGTTGCCGATGGCCAATGCCGCACGTTTTCTGTCGCGCGCGCCGACAGCCTGGCCGATGCTGACCGTAGAGCCCATCGCAAGGCCGACGATCATGACCGTCAGCATGTGCATGACCTGAGAGCCGACCGACACTGCCGTCGTGCTTGCGACACCCTCAAATTGACCGATTATGAACAGGTCGGCAAGCCCGTAAAGCGTCTGCAAAAAGTAGGACAGCAGATAGGGCAGCGAGAATATGACAATGTTTTTGAATACGCTTCCGCTTGTAAGGTTTCTTTCCATTTGCGTTTCCCTCCCGGTTTCATGACTACTGCATTATAATGAACTCTACAGTAATTGTAAAGTCAAGAAAAATTTTTTATTTCTCCGGAGGACAAAAAAAGAACGCTTCACCTGGAAGCGTTCTTATATTATTGGTACCGTTTATTTGAGAACACAGGGGAGCCGTTGTCACTCGAGCTGCTTGTGTCTATGTTCACTCCGTCGAGAGTGAGCACGGCTTTCGAGCCGGAAGAAGCGTGTATAGAGACCGTGTTCTGCGTCACCTTAGCAGATTTTTGGATTATCACAGAAGCCGGGTCAACGGCAGTTCTGCCGTTTTGCACGACGGTCTGCCCGGAAGCGGTGCTGTTGATGCTTATGCTGCCGAGAGAAAGATCATAACTGTCAGCATACGCCGCCGGTGCGGCAATCAGGATAACTGCCGCGGCGCAGAGCGTCGAGAAGCATAGCTTCAATTTCATGTCAGTATTCTTTTATTCCTTTGTATTGGCATCTTCGGCATCTGCCGCATCTGTATCTTCCGCGTCCTTGAGATCCTCCGGAAGAAGCTGCATGAGGTCGTCCTTCGTCGGAGCTTCCAGCGCAGCGACGCGGTTCGACTGGCGCACGACCGTGTCTTCAAACACATTTCGCACATCGCGTCCGTTGCCGAAGTTTTCACCGCGGTTCTCGTACAAAGCTTCAAACATTGCCTTTGCTTCGGCCTCGGCTTCCTCGGTGAGGGTGTAGCCGTTTTTCTTGCACTGTCCCTTGAAAATGTACAGGAGCTGTTCGCCGTTATAATCGGGGAAGTAGAAGTATTTGTTGAAGCGCGACTGGAGACCGGGGTTGGAGTTAATGAACTTCTCCATAGGCCCGTCATAGCCTGCGACGACGACGATAAGCTCATCGCGGTGATCTTCCATTGCTTTGAGTATCGTCTCTATCGCCTCGCGGCCGAAGTCGTTCTCGCCGCCGGAGGCGAGGGAATACGCCTCGTCTATAAACAGCACGCCGCCGAGAGCGGACTTGATGACCTCCTGCGTCTTGAGTGCGGTCTGACCGACATAGCCCGCTACGAGCCCGGAGCGGTCAACCTCGATAAGCTGCCCTTTTTCCAGTACGCCTATCGCCGCATACAGCCCGCTGATGATGCGCGCGACAGTGGTCTTGCCTGTGCCGGGGTTGCCCATGAACACCATGTGCAGGCTCATCGGTGCGATGGGGAGCCCATTCTCCTTGCGCAGCCTGCGCACCTTGACAAGATTCATCAGGTTCTTGATATCTTTCTTTACATCGTCAAGCCCGACGAGAGAATCAAGCTGCGCCATAAGCTCGTCAAAGTCCGGCTTTTTCTCCTCCTCGGCTGGCTTTTCAGCATCTGCGTCACCGGATTTCTCTCCGCCCGCGGTCTGCTCCTGAAAGCGCTGCTTTTCCTGAAATCCCGGCTCTGAGCTTGTGACGTAGTCAAGGGGATTGAGCGCCTCGCGGCTCTTGCGCACGCCGCTCGTGTCGCATATCGCGGTGAGCTTGTCGGTGCACTCGGTTATGTAGGCGGCTTCGTCATAGCTTACGTCGTCGTCAACAGCGGCGAGGTAGAGCAGAATATTCGTGAGCATGCGGATAAAGGTGCGCGAGGCCTCAGTGCCGCGCCTGGCGTCGTTCTCGGCGAGGTTCCAGTAGAACACCGGCGGGAGAAAAACCTCGCTTTCACACACGGAGCTCGTCAGAGACCACAACATCCACTTCGGTTGCGGCTGATTGCGGGAATATATCTGGTTTGCCATGTCAACATGGCGCTGGGTGATACCGCCGCCGCGGCTCCACAGCCCAAGAGCGCAGCGGGTCATAAACTCATCCAGCTCCTTTGCCATGGCGATGCCGCCGACACGGTAGAAAGCGTCGGTATTGGCGGAATATATCTTATGAAAATCCTCGGGGGAGCGATTCCAGGTAGTAGGCATGACAAAATCTCCTTAAATCTACGTTCTGATGTATTGTATTATACCTTTCCGAAGCCGGGTAGACAAGTATATATTTTGCTCAGGCAAAACTGACAGAATAATAAAAAACTGCAAAGAAGCAACGAAGCTATTGACAGACATTTCTGAAAGATGTATAATTTGCCTGCAAATAAAAAGAAAATTTTTGTGCGTTGTGTACATAATGCCCAAGCTGCAAACCGGGAAATCTCTCTCAGCCCATGCGGGCGGAGGGATCAAAAATAAATCAAACGGAGGAAAAAACATGAAAAAGTATCTTGCACTGCTGCTTGCACTTGTGATGGCCTTGTCCCTGTGTGCCTGCGGCGACAGCACTCCGGCCGCAACCGAGGCCCCTGCCGCTGAACCCGCAGCCGAAACCGAAGCCGCGGCTGACGATCTCGTCTCTCTGGCTCAGGCAGAGGGCGAACTGGTTGTCTACGGCTCATGCGAGGAAGAGTACCTCGCCGCCGCCTGCGAGAATTTCGAGAGCCTCTACGGCATAAAGACCACCTATCAGCGCCTGTCCACCGGTGAGGTGCAGGCAAAGATCGAGGAAGAGAACGGCAATCCGTCCGCTGACGTCTGGTTCGGCGGCACGACCGACCCGTACAACGTTGTCGCCGGCGAGGGTCTGCTCGAGGCCTACGAGGCGGAGAACGCTTCCCATCTGCTCAGCGATATGTACCGTGACAAGGACGGTTACTGGTACGGCATCTATAAGGGAATCCTCGGCTTCATGGTCAACACCGACGAGCTCGAGCGCATGAATCTTGAGGCTCCTCAGGATTGGCAGGATCTGCTCAAGGACGAGTACAAGGGCCTTATCTGGCTGTCTAACTACAACACCGCCGGCACCGCAAAGCTCGTCATTAACACCATGATCCAGAAGTACGGCCACGATGAAGGCATCCAGTACCTTGTAGACCTCGACAAGAACATCCAGGTTTACACCAAGTCCGGCTCCGGCCCGTCCAAGAACGTCGGCACCGGTGAGTGTGTCATCGGCATCGGCTTCCTGCATGACGGAATCACCCAGATTGTTGACAACGGCTATGGTAACATCGAGCTCATCATCCCCAGCTCCGGCACCTCCTTCGAGATCGGCGCTACCGCTATCTTCAAGGGCTGCGCTCACCCCAACGCTGCAAAGCTCTGGATTGAGTACGCTCTGTCTCCCGACTGCGTGAACCTCGCCAAGGACAACGGATCCTACCAGTTCCTCGTTATTGACAACGCCGAGCAGCCCACTCAGGCAGCAGAGTTCGGCCTTGATCCTGACAACGTCATGGACTATGACTTCGAGGATGCAAAGCAGAACATCGGCACCTATGTTGAGGAAGTCATGAACGCTATTGCCGCTTCCGGCGCTGACACCGGTACGGATCGTTTCAAGACCGAGTAATCAATAATTTCCGCAAGGAAGGCGGCACTGCCGCCTTCCTTTTTTAGAATCTGATTTATCTATCCTTTCAAAGAGAGGAGAATACTTATGGCAAGAAGCCAGGGCGCGGCGCTGGATCGGAAGAAGCTTATGGCCGACCCGATCATGGTCACGACCATCGTCGTGCTGATAACTTTTCTGACTTTGTTTATTCTCTACCCGCTGGCGATACTGCTGGTGGATAGCTTCGTGAGCGATAATGGGTTCACCCTTGATGTCTTCAAGCGTATCTTCAATATGCCGACTTTCACCAGAGCGATAACGAACACACTGAAGGTGGGCTTTGTTGTCGGCATACTCTCTGCGTTTATAGGTCTGCTGTTCGCATATGTTGAGGTCTATGTGCGCATGAACAAATTTGTAGGCGGCCTGTTCAAGGTTGTGTCAATGCTGCCGGTTGTGTCGCCGCCGTTCGTGCTGTCGCTGTCGATGATAATGCTCTTCGGCAAGGCGGGCATCATCACGCGCTTCCTGCTCGGCATTTACGACAACAGCGTCTACGGCTACTGGGGCATCGTCATTGTCCAGACGCTGACCTTCTTCCCGGTCTGCTACATGATGCTCAAGGGACTGCTCAAGAACATTGATCCCTCACTTGAGGAGGCTGCGCGCGACATGGGCGCGGGGCGCATGAAAGTGTTCACGAGTGTGACGCTGCCGCTGCTGCTGCCCGGCCTCGGCAACGCTTTCCTCGTGACCTTCATCGAGTCCATCGCGGACTTTGCAAACCCCATGATAATCGGTGGTTCGTATGACACGCTGGCAACGACGATATATCTCCAGATTACCGGCGCTTACGACAAGGCCGGCGCCGCGGCGATGGCGGTTGTGCTGCTGTGCATAACGCTGCTGATGTTTGCGGTGCAGAAGTATTACCTCGAGGCAAAGACCGCCGCGACGCTGACCGGCAAGGCCTCGCGCGGCAGAATGCTCATAGAGGACAAGAGCGTGCGTGTACCGCTGACGGTACTGTGCAGTATTGCCGCAGGCTTCGTTATCCTGATGTACATCTGCGTACCTATCGGCTCGTTCTTCCCGACCTGGGGATATAAATTCTTCCCGCTCACGGGCAAGTGGTTCAAGCTTATCTTC
>CAZFCH010000088.1:0-7078 GCA_964517445.1 uncultured Oscillospiraceae bacterium
AAGGATATGCACACTGCTGCAGTAACACCGACATACCGCGCAGGCCAAGGATGCAACATAGTATAAAAGCAAAACGGACTGCCCCGATACGAGGCAGTCCGTTGTTGTTTTCTTTATATTATCACTCCGAGAACATCGGGGTGGAGAGGTATCTTTCGCCGGTGTCCGGGAGCAGGGCGACAATAATCTTGCCCTTATTCTCGGGGCGCTTTGCAAGCTGCGCCGCGGCAAAGACTGCCGCGCCCGAGGATATACCGACAAGCAGGCCCTCGCGTCTGGCGAGCGCGCGGCCGGCGGCAAAGGCATCTTCGTTCTCGACCGGGATAATCTCGTCATATATGCCGGTGTTCAGCGTATCGGGGACGAAGCCCGCGCCGATGCCCTGTATCATGTGCGGTCCGGCCGTGCCCTTTGAAAGCACCGGAGAGCCCGCGGGCTCGACCGCGACAATCTTGACGTTCGGGTTTTTACTCTTGAGATACTCGCCAACGCCGGAGAGCGTGCCGCCCGTACCGACGCCCGCAACAAAGATATCGACCTTACCGTCGGTGTCCTCCCAGATCTCCGGCCCCGTTGTCTTGAAGTGCGCGGCGGGATTTGCCTTGTTGGTGAACTGGCCGGGGATGAAGCTGTTCGGCGTCTCGGCAGCAAGCTCCTGTGCTTTCGCTATCGCGCCCTTCATTCCCTTTGCGCCGTCGGTCAGAACTATCTCCGCGCCGTAGGCCTTGAGCAGCTTGCGCCGCTCGATGCTCATCGTCTCCGGCATGGTGAGTATAACTTTATAGTCTCTTGAGGCGGCGACGGCGGCGAGCCCGATGCCGGTGTTTCCGCTGGTCGGCTCGATTATAACGGCGCCCGGCTTGAGCGCGCCCTCAGCCTCGGCTTCGTCGATCATCGCACGCGCGATCCTGTCCTTGACGCTCCCTGCGGGGTTAAAGTATTCAAGTTTTCCGTAAACGTCCGCGCCGAGATTGTTGTCTTCTATATAGTTCGTAAGCTTCATAAGCGGAGTGCCGCCTATCAGATCGGTGATTCTTTCATAAGTTTTCATTGTTAAAAGCTCCTTTTTGAAAATATAAATATACAGTTTTTGTTCGCGATGAATTCTATTTTTCTGCGGGTATCAACATCGAAACCATATAAATATATATTCCATAAAAAGCGCTCCTGTCATTTGTCGATAACCTATCGACTTTGTAGGCATTATATTAGCACGGGCTTACTCTCCTGTCAAGTCCTATCAGGGAAAATTTTCGCTGCCTTGACAGCTTTGTAAAACAGCTCTATACTGTCGCATATCAAATACATGGGTTTTGTATGATTTAGAGGTCACGCCAATGAAAAAAGCACTGATTGCGATGAGCGGCGGGGTCGACTCCTCGCTCGCGGCAAAGCTGATGACAGATATGGGCTTCCAATGCATCGGCTGCACGATGAAGCTCTATAACAACGAGGACGCGGGTATCGAGCGTACGCGCACCTGCTGCTCGCTCGACGACGTGGAGGACGCGCGCAGCGTCGCCTACGCGCTGGGCATGCCGTTCTACGTGTTCAACTTCACGGACGATTTCCGCGGCACGGTCATCCGCCGGTTCATCGACAGCTACGAGCACGGCATCACGCCGAACCCGTGCATCGACTGCAACCGCTTTATGAAGTTCGGCAAGCTCTTCGACCGCGCGAAAATTCTGGGCTGCGACTACGTCGTGACCGGGCACTACGCGCGCATTGAGGAGCAGGACGGTATTTTTCTGCTGAAGAAGGCTGCGGACGAGAGCAAGGATCAGAGCTACGTGCTCTATGCCATGACGCAGGAGCAGCTCGCGCACGTCATGTTTCCGCTCGGCGGTATGCGCAAAACGGAAGTGCGCGCCCTCGCCGAGGAGTGCGGCTTTGTGAACGCGGCAAAGCCCGACAGTCAGGATATCTGCTTTGTCCCGGACGGGGACTACGCCGGGGTCATCGAAAAGCACACTGGGCGCAGGCCGGTGTGCGGGAGCTTTGTGGATAGCTCCGGCAACGTTTTAGGCCGGCACAAGGGCGTGATACACTACACCATCGGCCAGCGCAAGGGGCTCGGCATCGCCGCGGCCGCGCCGCTGTACGTCTGCGATATCTGCCCGAACACGAACGAGGTCGTGCTCGGCAGCAATGAGGATCTGTTCCGCCGCGAGGCGGATGTTACAGACTTCAACTGGATAAGCGGCGCAGCACCCGCGCATGAGCTGCGCTGCAAGGCGAAGATACGCTACCGCCACCCCGAGCAGTGGGCGACGGTGACGCCGGTCGGGAGCGACGCCGTCCGCATCGTCTTTGATGAGCCGCAGCGCGCGATAACCCCCGGTCAGGCCGCCGTGCTCTATGATGGGGACACCGTCCTCGGCGGCGGAGTGATACAGAAAAAGACAAACGGGAAAGACCTTTGACCGGTCTTTCCCGTTTGTTGTTATTCAGGTTTTATTCCTTGACAGTGCCGTCAGCGTTAAACAGCGGCAGCGGAGCAAGGCAGATGATGTCGTGTCTCTTCTGCGCGTCGCCCTCGGCGAGGACTGCCATCTTGCCGGCGATTATGCCGCCAGCGCGCTTTACGAGCTCCTCCATGGCGCGGAGAGACTCGCCGGTGGAAATAACGTCATCAACGATAAGCATACGCTTGCCTTTGATGAGTTCGGCATCGGAAGTGTCGATGACGAGCTTCTGCACGCTCATCGTGGTGATGGACTTGACGTCCACCTCGAACACACCGGACATATAGGCCTTCGGGCCTTTGCGGGCGAGGAAGTACTTATCCGCGCCGCTCTGGCGGGCCATTTCATACAGCAGAGGGATCGCCTTGGCTTCCGGTGCGATCAGATAATCGTACTCCGGAGCACGCTTGAGCAGCTCGGCGGCGCAGTGAACGGTAAGCTCCACATCGCCGAACATGACGAATGCGCCAATGTACAGGTCGTCTGTTACCTTGCACAAGGGCAGATCGCGTTTCAAGCCGGCAACGTCCATCTCGTAAGTCATTTTTTGATTCCTCCTGAGAAATCTATAAAATATAACGTGTTTATTTTACAGAAATCACGGAAAAAATCAAGGACTATATTCAAAAAATCCGGAAAAATCAGCCCGCATTGGACAGAAATTTTATGATGACGGTGCGGCCCGGCTTCGCTGCCGACAGTTGTGCTTCTTTTCGCTGCTGATTTTTGCGCTCTTTCGGTGCTGTAACAAATTTATCGTTTGAAGATTTAGCCGTCCCGCGCCGGAGGTATTTCTTGGCTCTACCCCAATAATTGGGGTAGAGCCGTCTTAATTAATACTTTCTCAGCGCAGGCCCTTGAAGAAGTTTTGCAGGAGCGCTGTGCTCTCTTCGCCGAGGACTCCGGTGTAGACTTTCGGGTGGTGGCCGTAGTTTTCGAAGAACAGATCGATGACGCTGCCGCAGGAGCCGGTGACGGCGTCGCGCGCGCCGAACACGAGGCAGGGGATGCGGGAGTTTATTATAGCGCCGGTGCACATCGGGCAGGGTTCAAGCGTCACATACATCGTGCAGTCCTCGAGCCGCCAGCTTCCGAGCGCAGCGCCGGCTTCGCGGATGGCTTCGACCTCGGCGTGAGCGGTCGCATCGGCAAGCTCCTCGCGGCGGTTGCGCCCGCGGCCTATAACGCGGCCGGTCGCGTCAGCGATTACGCAGCCGACCGGCACCTCGCCGTGCTCCGCCGCCTCGCGCGCAAGGTCAAGGGCGAGGGACATATATTCTTCGTTTGTCATGGCGAAGCCTCCGAAATAAAACTCTAAAATAAAAACGGCGCACCGCACAGCGGTGCGCCTGTCGCGTTATGTCACAGTTTTGCCGTTCCCACCGTAACTCAAATCGGAACAGGGTGAGCTTCTTCAGACGAGAGCAGCGGTGATGATGCTCATCAGGTAGACCTCTTCGGCGTTGCAGCCGCGGCTGAGGTCGTTGATGGGGGCGTTCAGTCCCTGGAGGATCGGGCCGTATGCCGCGAAGCCGCCGAGACGCTGAGCGATCTTATAACCGATGTTGCCGGACTGGATCTCCGGGAAAATGAAGGTGTTGGCATAGCCTGCGACCTTGCTGCCGGGGAACTTGAGCTGGCCGACCGTGGGAGAAACTGCAGCGTCAAACTGCATCTCACCGTCAACTGCAAGTTCGGGAGCCTTTTCCTTGACTATTGCGGTTGCGTTGCGCACGAGGTCGACGGACACGCCCTTGCCGGAGCCCTTGGTGGAGTAGGACAGCATGGCGACTTTCGGGTCCATGCCGAAAATCTTTGCGGTCTTTGCCGTCTCAATAGCGACCTCGGCGAGCTGATCGGCAGCGGAGAGAACAACGTTGCCTTCCTTGTCGAGCTTATCCTCATAGGAGATGTTAATGGCGCAGTCGCCCATGCAGAGCATTTCATCGCCGCGGGTCAGGATGAAGCAGGAGCTGACAAGGTTTGCGCCCTTCTTGGTCTTGACGAGCTGGAGCGCGGGACGGACGGTATCAGCGGTGGAGTAGGTCGCGCCGCCGAGCAGAGCGTCGGCCTTGCCCATCTTGACGAGCATGGTGCCGAAGTAGTTGCCCTTGGAGAGCGCGGCACGCGCGTCCTCAGCGGTGACCTTGCCGCGGCGCAGCTCGACCATCTTGTCAACCATGGCGTCCATTTCGGGATAGGTCATGGGGTCGATTATCTCAAGGCCTTCGATATCGAAGCCGCCCTTTGCTGCTGCGGCCTTGACCTCATCGACATTGCCGACGAGCACGGGAGTCAGGAAGCCGTCCTTCTTGAGTCTTGCGGCGGACTCGAGAATGCGCGCGTCACTGCCTTCGGTGTAGACAATCTTGCGGGGATTGGCTTTAAGTATCTCTATCAGATTTTCAAACATGATTTGTTCCTCCGGAATGTTTATTTTTGAACATGAACACTGTACCACTACTCGGCGCCGTTTTCAAGATTTTTGCCGCAATTTCTATTTACAAAGGCAAATTTTCTCGGTATAATAATACAATCTGTTATCAAACATAGGATGGATACCATGCAAAGAAGCTTTCCTGAGACGCTCTCGGCGCTGCGCCGGGACAAAAACATAAGCCAGCGCAAGGCAGCAGCCGACCTCAACATCAGTCAGGCGCTGCTGAGCCATTACGAAAACGGCGCACGCGAGCCGGGGCTCGGATTCGTGTGCCGCGCGTGCGACTATTACGGGGTCAGCGCCGATTATCTGCTGTGCAGGACAGACACGCCGAACGTCGCTTTCAGCACCGCACAGGCGGCGCGTGCCTTTCTTGACCAGATGCAGAACGTGATAGACCGCGCGAACCAGACCATTGAGGAATTTTCCGAGGAGGAACAGCCTGAATGATAAAGCAGGAGAATATACGCAACTTTTCCATAATTGCACACATCGACCACGGCAAGTCCACGCTGTCCGACCGTCTAATCGAAAAATGCGGCGCGGTGGAGCAGCGCGAGATGGAGGATCAGATCCTTGACAACATGGATCTTGAGCGCGAGCGCGGCATAACCATCAAAGCGCGCGCCGTCGGCCTCAACTATAAGGCCGCCAATGGGGAGAACTACACCCTCAACCTCATCGATACCCCGGGTCATGTCGACTTCAACTACGAGGTCAGCCGCTCACTCGCCGCATGCGAGGGCGCGGTGCTGGTCGTAGACGCATCGCAGGGCGTCGAGGCACAGACGCTCTCGAACACCTATCTCGCGCTCGACAATAACCTTGAGATCCTCCCGGTCATAAACAAGATAGACCTGCCCGCCGCCGACCCGCACAGGGTCAAGGAGGAGATAGAGGAGATCATCGGCATTCCCGCAATGGACGCGCCGGAGATAAGCGCGAAGGCAAACATCAACATCGATGCCGTGCTTGAGGATATTGTGAACGGCGTCCCCGCGCCGAAGGGCGACCCGAACGCTCCGCTCAAGGCGCTGATATTCGACAGCCAGTACGACAACTATCGCGGAGTCATCGTCTTTATCCGCGTGTTCGATGGGACGATTCGCAAGGATTCCGAGATACTGCTGATGTCCACCGACGCAAGATACAAGGTGCTCGAGGTCGGCCACCTGCGTCCGATAGGGCTCGACCCCTGCGAGGAGCTTTCCGCTGGCGACGTCGGCTACTTCACGGCTAGCATAAAGAACGTCTCCGACACGCACGTGGGCGACACCGTCACCGACGCCGGGAAACCGACCGACGTGGCGCTGCCCGGCTACCGCCCTGCAAGACCGATGGTCTTCTGCGGCATATACACTGAGGACGGCTCCAAGTATCCCGACCTGCGCGACGCGCTCGAAAAGCTCAAACTCAACGACGCTTCCCTCTCCTATGAGCCGGAAAGCTCCGTCGCCCTCGGCTTCGGCTTCCGCTGCGGCTTTCTCGGGATGCTGCACATGGAGATAATCCAGGAGCGGCTTGAGCGCGAGTTCGACCTTGACCTCGTGACAACTCTGCCGTCTGTTATATATAAAGTAATTAAGACCGACGGCAGCACCGTCATGGTCGACAATCCCCACAACTACCCCGACGTGCCGTCAATCGCCGAGGCATACGAGCCGTATGTCAAGGTGTCGATCATCACGCCGAATGATTTCGTCGGCAACATCATGCCGCTGTGTCAGGACAGGCGCGGCGAGTATAAGAACATGCAGTACCTTGACACACGCCTTGTTGAGTTGCATTACGAAATGCCGCTCAACGAGATAATATACGACTTCTTCGACACGCTCAAGGCGCGCACCAAGGGCTATGCTTCGCTCGACTACGAACTGAGCGAGTATAAGCCGAGCGACCTTGTCAAGGTCGATGTGCTCCTTAACGGTGATCAGGTCGACGCGCTCAGCTTCATCGCCCACAGGGATAAGGCCTACGGACGTGCCCGCAAGCTCTGCGAGAAGCTCAAGGACAACATCCCGCGCCAGCTCTTTGAAGTGCCGATACAGGCGGCCATCGGCGGCAAGATTATTGCGCGCGAGACGGTCAAGGCCATGCGCAAGGACGTGCTTGCCAAGTGCTACGGCGGCGATATCACGCGTAAGAAGAAGCTGCTCGAAAAGCAGAAGGA
>CAZFCH010000089.1:0-6877 GCA_964517445.1 uncultured Oscillospiraceae bacterium
CGCGACGCTTGCCGATCGTGTCGATCTCGTCGATGAACACGATGCAGGGCGCCTTTTCCTTGGCCTGCTTGAAGAGGTCGCGCACCTTGCTTGCACCCATGCCGACGAACATCTCCACAAACTCGGAGCCCGACATGGAGAAGAACGGCACGTTCGCTTCACCGGCGACGGCCTTGGCCAGCATCGTCTTACCTGTTCCCGGAGGGCCTACGAGCAGCACGCCCTTGGGCATGTTCGCGCCGATCTCGCGGTACTTTTCGGGGTTGTGCAGGTATTCGACAATCTCGGTGAGGTTCTCCTTGGCTTCTTCTTCGCCGGCGACATCGTCAAACCTTATGCCGTCTGCGGACTTGACATAGACCTTCGCGCTCGAACCGCCCATGTTGAACATCAGGGAGTTCGGTCCGCCGTTTGTCATCTTCTTATACATGATGTCGCCGATCCAGACGAAGAGAAGTATCGGCAGCACCCATGTCAGCACGCTGCTGAGCATGGGAGAGCTCTGCTCAACGATCTCACTGGAGAACTCCGCCCCGGCTTTATACAGCCGCTCGGTGCGGTCGGGGTCATCCATGAGACCGGTCTTGTAGAAGTTCTGCCCGGATTTGTCGGTGAAGATGATTTGGTTGCTCTCGATTTCAACCTTGCCTATATCGCCGTTTTCGGTCATGTCCATGAAGGTGCCGTAATCTACCTCCTTGACGGCCGCGTTCGCCATCGCGGGCACGGCAAGGAGATTGAACATCAGCACCATCAGCATGGCAACAACAGCATAGTATACAAGCGGTCTTTTGGGGTTTTTGATTTCTTTCATGTTGATTGCCTCATTTATTTACAGCGCTGCATTGTGCAGCGTCTGGTTTACGACTTATGTTTTCGGGGGGCGTGATTATAAAAAGAATTTCTTGTGCAGCGACTCTCTGAGCGGGCGGCAGATACCGATAACTATCAGCATTATGCCGAGAATGAAGCTCACCGAGAACGGATAGAACGACCAGATAAACTCGTCATGAACGTGGAAGTTCAGGTTCAGCAGAAACTCAACCAGCACCGTGTACGCACCCGAGAGGATTATCGTTCCTCCGAAAATGAACAGGTAGCCCTTGCGCACGTACTTGAGCAGCGTGACCGCTGCGGTGAGGATGAGCCCGGCCGCTGCCGTCACGGGCAGCGCGAAGCTCAAAAACCAGTGCCCGCATGTTGCGCAGTTTATATACAGCAGGTACAGCGCCGTCATCACGAAATCTATCGGAATGAAGATGACGGGGTTCGGGCGCCGGAACCAGAGCGGCAGGACTATCAGCGTATAGAGCAAGATGACCGCGCCGACGGCATAGCCCGACCAGACTATCTTCCCGTTTATCTGCCAGTCGCACAGGAGAGTGGTGACTATCGGCAGCAAGAACAGCATCGTCACGACGAACATTATCCCCGAACGGTTCACTTTTTCCGTCGTGGTTACCGGCAGACGCGGGTACTGGGGCTCGCCGTCCGGACGGCTGAGCTCCGGGTTAAAAACGACAGTCCCGCACAGGGGGCATTTCTTCTCGCTGTCTGCCAGCTCGACTCCGCATTTTATACAGTACATCTATTTCTCATTCCTTTCCGCGCGTCAGCGTTCGTTGCTCTCAACCTTGACGTGTATGCCAAGCTCGCGCAGCACTTTGTAGAAGTGCATTTCAAGCTCCGGCTCGGTTATCGAACGCACGAGGTTGAGATATATCGTCCCGTCGTAGGACAGCAGCGCGCAGTTGTACGCCGTCTTTGACGGCACGCCTATGATAAAGTCCATGCGCGTCACATACTGCTGCATGATCTCCGGCAGCTTCACAAGGCCGAGGTTTGACATGCACAGACAGGACTTGCATTCGCCCACCATGTCGAACACCGCCTTCATCGCCGCGTTCTTTACAACCAGCGGCATCACCTTGAGTATCGGCGACTTCTCGCTGTTGACGTTCGTTGCAATCTTGGTGCTCATTTGCTTTGCCGTGACCTCCATGCCCATGCGGTGGTGGACATTATTGCAGATCTCCGCGAAGCTGTATTCGCCGAGCTTGGGGTCTATCTCCGGCGTCACGTAGAGCGCAAAGTTGCGCAGGGTCTTACTCGGAAACAGACTGCGCAGATTGACCGGCACCAGCACCTTGACGGGCTTGCGCAGCCGGCGGAAGGGGACACGCTCGGCCTGCAGACGGAGTATCGCCTGCATCATTGCCGCCGTCAGAAACTCCGTGACCGTCGCGTTATACTCGTGCGACTTTTTGCGCACGGCATCGGAGTCAAGCATAAAGGTCGTCAGATGTACGAAGCCGTCCGGCTCAGTCTCGCCCTTGAGCGTGTAGGCGGTGGCCTCCTTGCGGCTTGCGGCGTACGGGCCGCAGTTCTTGAGAAAGCTGTCCTCCAGCTCCTCCGGAGACGGCTCTTCGAGTCTGCCGAGCACGCCGTTTTCCGCGGGAATGCTGATGCCGTATTTGCGCGTCAGGTACTCGGCGACGAGGGTTTTGAGAAATATCATCCCGCCTGTGCCGTCGGTAAGCGCGTGGAATATCTCCACCGCTATGCGGTTTTTGTAGGCTATCACGCGGAAGGCGCATTTGCTTATGTCCTTATGCGACATGTGCACAAGGGGATAGGCCTGCTCGCTCTGTATCTCCGGCACCTCCGGCACCCGTTCGAGATAGAACCAGAACAGTCCGCGCCGCAGCCTCACACCGATGGACGGGAAGCGGCGCAGTGTGACATCAAGCGCCGTGCGCAGCACATCCTTGTCGACCGGCTCCGTGAGCGTTGCGGACAGGCGGAAGACGTTGCTCCATTTTTTGCGCCGCGCGGCTGGGTATATCTTCGCTGCGTTATCGAGCCGCATCCATTTCTGGTTCTGCTCGGCGGACATGACTTTCGTGAGGAACTTGTTCATCTCCTCAAAGTCAGACATGTTCTCGTTGAGCATATAGAGCACATAGGCGTGCCAGCGCTCGGGCGCAATGAGCATCCGGCTTGAGCATCCGGCCTCCAGCAGCTTTTCGTGCATCCGGCGCGAATCATCCAGAAGTATCTCGTCCCCGCCGACAAATATCAGCGACGGCGGAAGACCATTGAGATCGCCGAAGAGCGGCGATACCTCCGGCGCATCCTTCGGCGTCACGCTTCCGGTGTAGCATGCGGAATAGAAATTCAGCAGATCCTTTGTGAGCGAGGGGTCATTGTCGCGGTTTGTTTCATAGCTTTCGCCCGAGCAGGTGAGATCCGTCCACGGTGAGATGGCGATGATCCCGCTGGGCAGCGTCATGCCCTTTGACTTCAGGCGCAGACACAGCGCATATATGAGCCCGCCTCCGGCGCTCTCGCCGCACAGGCATATCTGCCCCGGCGTGTAGCCCTTTGAGAGCAGATAGCGGTAGCTTTCCTCCGCATCGTCAACCGCTGCAGGGTAGGGCGCCTCGGGCGCGAGGCGGTAGGCCGCACAGAACACGCGCACTCCGCACTCCGCTGCGAGCGTTGAGCCGAAGCCCTTGGCATATTCAAGGTCGCCGCAGGTGTAGCCGCCGCCGTGCAGGTAGAGCACGACGCCTGAGCGCCGCTCCTCCTTGGGGATTATCCACCCGCCCTCGAAGTTTGCAAATGGGTGATCCTTCACGATTACGTTGTGCCGGTGGATGACCTCCATAAGCTCGCCGAGCTTGTCCTGCCCCTTGCGCGTCACCTCAAGCGAGCATGAGGCAACAAAGGGTTTGAAGAAATTGAGCTGCGACCTGACAAGTTTTGCAGAAAGTCCCATTTATTCATCCTTTACCCCGACATGTGCCGGGGATAATCGTTAGTTTCAGATTGCTGATTTAATTAATCTATTATAGCAGAAAACCGCAGCTATATCAAGACAGACGATTGCCTGCGCCTGCCTAACAAACATCATATAAACCGGCCTTTTGTGCAAGATTTTGTTGGCAAAGGCTGCAGCGCATGATATAATACCGTAGTTATAAACTCAACGGAGGAGCGGCGCAGAATGCGCGGCGCATTTGGAACATGGAAAAATGTGAATTTATCGACGCGGGACGCATCGTGAACACGCACGGCGTCGCGGGCGAGGTGAAGATAGAAGTCTGGCTGGACTCGCCGAAGTTCTTCCGGAGCTTCAAGCGCATATACCTCGGCGAGCGGGAGATGAAGGTCGTTTCCGCAAGGCCGCATAAGGACTTCATTATCGCAAAGCTCGAGGGCATCGACGATATAAACGCCGCGATGGCGCTCAAAGGACGCGAGGTGACCGTCCGCCGCGAGGACGCGGCGCTGCCGCACGGGGCGTTCTTCCTGCAGGATATCCTCGGCGCGCGCGTCGTGGACGAGAACGGAAACGAGATAGGCGAGCTTGTTGAGATAATGGAGCGCCCGGCGTCAAATGTGTACGTCGTAAAAGGGGAGACGGAGCACCTGATCCCTGCGGTGCCGGAGTTCGTTCTGGCGACGGACGCGGAGAACGGCGTCGTAACCGTAAGGCTCATCGAGGGGATGTAAGGCAATGCGCATAGATATAATGACGCTTTTTCCCGCGACGGTCGACGCGGTGCTCCATGAGAGCATCATAGGCCGCGCGGCGAAGAAGGGCATAGTTGAAATAAACTGCGTGCAGATACGCGACTATACCGAGAACAAGCAGAACCAGGTAGACGATTATCCATACGGCGGCGGCTTTGGCTGCGTAATGATGGCGCAGCCGCTCAAGAGCTGTCTCGACGCGATAAAGGCGCAGACGGAGGGCATGCGCCGCCGTGTGATATACATGTCTCCGCAGGGCAAGCCCTACACACAGGAGACGGCAAAGCGCCTCAAGCGCGATTACGACCATCTTGTGCTCGTCTGCGGGCACTATGAAGGCATTGACGAACGCTTCATCGAGGAGTGCGTGGATGAGGAAATATCCCTTGGCGACTTTGTCCTCACCGGCGGCGAGATTGCGGCGATGGCCGTGGCCGATTCGGTGTGCCGCCTTGTGCCGGGAGTGCTGGCCGACGAGCAGTGCTACATCGGCGAGAGCCACTGGGACGGACTGTTAGAGTACCCGCAGTATACGCGCCCGGAGGTCTGGGAGGGGCGCGCCGTGCCGGAAGTGCTGTTAAACGGAGATCACAGCAGAGTGGAGCTGTGGCGGCGCCGCAAGCAGCTTGAGAGAACAAAGGAGAAGAGACCGGATATGTACGAAAAATTTGAGCCGCAGGACGAGACAGACAGAAAGCTTATGAATGAAGTTGAGCGCAGCGACGGGCGCATAAAGCTCACAGAGAAATTAGAATGTGTCCCGGCGGAAAAAGAGGATGTCGACCGCATTATGGAGATTGTCGACTTCGCGCGCAAGTCCCTCAATGCTCTGCATGTCGACCAGTGGCAGGGCACCTACCCCGACAGGGCCACCTTCGAGGCCGACATTGAGCGCGGCGAGCTGTATAAGCTCAAGCACGGCGGCGACATTGCGGGCTTCTTCATGCTCTCCGACCGTGAGGAGCCGACCTATGCCGACATCACCGACGGCAAGTGGAGCTCCGACGCGCCCTACTGCGTCATGCACCGCAGCGCTATAGCCGAGGAATACCGCGGCAGCGGCATGTCTGGCTATCTTATAAAATGCGTGGAGGAGCTGACGCGCAGCCACGGGCGGCGCTATGTCCGGATTGACACGCACCGCAACAACAAGCCAATGCAGAAGCTGCTGCGAAACAGCGGCTACCGTTACCGGGGGAACATCCTCATCACCGGCGAGCCGGGGCATGACCCGCACCGGCAGGCTTTTGAAAAAATACTGAAGGACAAGAAATGAATCTTCTGACGGACATCAATTATATACATGACCTGCTTGCCCGGCACGGCTTCCGCTTTTCAAAGTCACTTGGGCAGAATTTCCTCACGGCCTCATGGGTGCCGGAGGACATCGCCGAGTCTGCGCTGCTTGATGAGAACACGGGCGTACTGGAGATCGGCGCAGGCGTCGGCTGCCTTACGCGCGAGCTTTCGGCGAGAGCGGGAAAGGTCGTGTGCGTCGAGCTTGACCGCGCGCTCGAGCCGATTCTTGCCGAGACGCTCATCGGCTGCAAAAACGTCGAGATGGTCTACGGCGACATTCTCAAGCAGGACATCCCGGCACTCGTCGCGGAGAAACTTCCGGGGCTGCGCCCGGTGGTGTGCGCGAACCTGCCGTATAACGTGACGTCTCCGCTGCTCACGGCGCTTATCGAGGCCGGCTGCTTTGAGACCATCACGGTTATGATCCAGCGCGAGGTAGCACGGCGCATATGCTCAAAGCCCGGCACGGCCGATTACGGCGCGTTCGGTATCTTCGTGCAGTGGTACGAGGAGCCGGAGCTGCTGTTCGATGTGCCGCCGTCCTGCTTTGTCCCGCAGCCGAAGGTGACCTCGAGTGTCATCCGCCTGAGAAAACGCGGGGAGCACCCTGCCGCAGTCACGGATGAAAAGCTCATGTTCCGCATTATCCGCGCCGCCTTCAACCAGAGACGCAAAACTCTTGTGAACGCGATAAGCTCACAGTTGGGCGAAATCACCAAGGAGCAGACCGAGCAGGTACTCACGGAATGCGGATTAGATACAAGAATTCGCGGAGAAGTGTTGGATATTAGTTGTTTTGCGAAAATCTCAAACAAAATAACCGATATAATAAATACAGATTTGTGATTAAAATGTATTGAAAAAAAGGCTCTTCATGTGATATGCTAAGGAGTGCAGAAATGACTGCATTCACCGTTATCTGCCAAATCTTAATTTACCATAGAAAGGATAAAAAAGATGAGCAAGAAATACGTTTACCTGTTTTCCGAAGGCAACGCAAACATGCGTGAGCTGCTGGGCGGCAAGGGTGCAAACCTTG
>CAZFCH010000090.1:0-6789 GCA_964517445.1 uncultured Oscillospiraceae bacterium
GCGAGCTCTTCGAGCTTGAGAAGTACCCCGCACTTGCACTTGAGGTACAGAACGGCAACATCGCGGGTCTTGTAGTCGACCAGGCAGTCGGTGAGTCCCTCGTGGAAAGCAGCAACGGCGAGCTTGAGGTCTCCAACTTTGAGTTCACTGCGGAGGAAGCCTCCTTTGGTAAGTCCGTCGTCATTGCAAAGGGCAATGAGGATCTGGTCGCAGCAGTGAACGAGGTCATCAGCAAGGTCACTGCCGACGGCAGCTACCAGGCAGCATACGACGAGGCAGTCGCACTTGCAGCCACGCTCGGCATGTAAGACATATACAGCATAATTAACCACGGGCTTCGCCGCACCGGCGGCGAAGCCCGATTAAACTATGAGGAGAGATTCCCGTGAACTTTACTTTTTTCGAAACGATCGGAAAACTCATCGTCCGCTACCACAGCTTTTTTGAAGAGGGCATTGTAAACACCCTTATCATAGCGGCCTTCGCAGTGCTATTCGGTACAATCCTCGGCACGCTCATGGCATGCATGCGTATGAGCAGGATACTGCCGCTGCGCTGGATTGCTACAGCCTATATTGAGTTTATACGCGGGACTCCCCTGATGGTGCAGCTCATGTTCATTTTCTACGGTCTTCCGATGGCCGGGATCACGCTGCCGGATATTTCGTGGATCCCGAACTTTTCGCGTTTTTCCGCAGGTATCATCGCAATGAGCCTAAACAGCTGCGCGTACACCGCGGAAATCATCCGCTCCGGCGTTCAGGCTGTTGACAACGGCCAGATGGAAGCCGCTCGCAGCGTCGGCTTCAGCCACTCTCAGGCCATGGGACTTGTTGTTCTGCCGCAGGCCATAAAGAATATTCTTCCCGCGCTCGGCAACGAGTTTGTGTCTGTCATCAAGGAATCCTCCATCGTCTCTGTAATCGGTCTTGCCGATCTGATGTTCCGCACAAACGACGTAATTGCTGTTACATACAAGAGTCTCCCCTGTCTCGCAATTGCAGCACTGTGCTATTTTGTGATGACTTTCACGGGCGGACGTATTATCGCGCTGGCTGAAAGGAAGATGAAACATGGCAAATGAAAAAATTATACAGGTCGTTGACCTGTGCAAGAGCTTTCACAAAACTGAGGTTATAAAGCACATAAGCGTTGAGTTCAATAAGAACGAGGTCGTATCAATTATCGGCCCCTCCGGCGGCGGCAAGAGCACCTTTCTGCGCTGCATGAATCTGCTTGAAAAGCCGAGCTCCGGTCAGATACTGTTTAACGGCGTGGATATATGTGCGAAGGAACAGAGCAAATATATCGACCAGCACCGGCAGAAAATGGGCATGGTGTTCCAGCAGTTCAATCTCTTCAACAACATGAACGTGATGAAGAACCTCACCGCCGCGCCCATCCGCATAAAGGGCATGGACAAGAAGCAGGCTGAGGACAAGGCACTTGAGCTGCTCGGGCGTGTCGGTCTTGCCGACCGCGCGGACGCTTATCCCGACCAGCTCTCCGGCGGGCAGAAGCAGCGTATCGCCATTGTGCGCTCACTGATGATGGACCCCGAGGTCATGCTCTTCGATGAGCCGACCAGTGCACTGGATCCGGAAATGATCGGCGAAGTGCTTGACGTTATGAAGCAGCTTGCCGAAAGCGGGATGACAATGATCGTTGTCACGCACGAGATGCGTTTCGCCCGCGAGGTAAGCAGTCGTACGATCTTCCTTGACGCCGGACGCATCGTCGAGGACAAGCCCTCGCACGAGCTGTTTGACCATCCCGAAAGCCCGCGTCTCATCAGCTTTTTTGATAAGATGCTTTAATCAGATAATAAAAAGATAGGCTCTATCTCGCTATTGACATAGAGCCTATCTTTTTTATTTTTCCGCCCTGCCGATACCAAACTCAGCCGCGGCAATCGCCGTACTGCCGTCATCTCCGGTCAGATTCATAACTATGCGGTATCTGCCGTCGCCAAGCTTGTCATAGTGGTTTACGAAGTCAAAGGTCACCTCATCGGTCGTATTAGCCGGGAGGGTAAATATCTGCATGGTAACTAAATTCTGTTTGTCCGAGACAACTCGCCAGTGTCCGTCCTGCCATATCTCGAGCTGCTGAGCCACATCGTAGGTATAATCCATGTCAGTGAGGTTTTCAATCGACAGTGTCACTACCTCGGTCTCGTCGGTCACAGTGCGCTGCTTTATGAACATCTGCACCTGAGCATTCGTCTCCGATGCGTCATACTCGCTGACCTTACTGCTGCCGCACCCGGCGAGAGAAAGCATAACGGCAAGCCCAGCAATAACTGCAAACAGCTTTTTCATTTCATTCTCCTATATATCTCAAAAATCAAATAGATGCAGGGCTGTTTCCGCCTGCATCTATTTTGACGTTTATATTCTGGTTATGTTCCGCAAAGTTTATTAAAAATTGGCAAGCTAACCAAGCAGCCGCACTTCCGTCACAGCAGAACTACGCCTGCCTTCTCGCATTTCTCGACTGTCTCCGCGTCCCATATAGAAGCATGGACCTCGCCTATGTGCGTCTTGCCGAGCAGGAGCATGGAAAGCCGCGACTGACCGATGCCACCGCCGATGGTCAGCGGAAGCTCCCCAGCAAGCAGCGCCTTATGATACGGCAGCTCGCGCCGGTTATCGCAGCCGGATATAGTAAGCTGTCTGTCAAGCGCAGCAGGGTCGACACGGATGCCCATGGAGGAAATCTCCATTGCGCAGTCGAGCACATCGTCCCAGAACATGATATCCCCGTTGAGCGACCAATCGTCATAGTCAGGAGCGCGCCCATCGTGCGGCTTGCCGGACTTGAGCTTCCCGCCGATGCCCATGATGAAAGCGGTCTTGTGCTCCTTTACGTAGGCATTCTCGCGCTGCTTCGACGTAAGATCGGGGTACATATCCTCAAGCTCCTGTGCGTCAACAAAGCTGACGCGGCGTTCAAGCTTCGGCAGAACATTCAGCTGCGGATATATCGCGCGCATCGTGTCCTGTGTGTCGCATATCGCGGCAACGATATCCATAACCGTGAGCTTGAGATAGTCCTTTGTGCGGTTCTCCGGGAGGATAACCTTCTCCCAGTCCCACTGGTCAACATAGACCGAGTGCAAATTGTCAAGCTCGTCCTCGTCGCGGCGGACGGCGTTCATGTCTGTATACAGTCCCTTGCCGGGGAAGAAGCCGTAACGCTTGAGCGCAAGACGCTTCCACTTTGCCAGCGACTGCACGACCTGTGCCTTTGTCTCCGTACGCAGAATATCGAAAGATACGGGGCGCTCATAGCCGTTAAGATCGTCGTTTAAGCCTGACTTCTCATCGACAAACAGCGGTGCGGAAACGCGGTACAGATTAAGCTTTGCGCCGAGGTTCTCCTCAAAAAGACGCTTGAGCAGGCTTATCGCCTTCTGCGTATCATATATCGTAAGCAGACTTTTGTAGTTTTCGGGTATATACGTTGACATTGCAGCTCCAATTCTCCGCGCAGTGCGGATGTTTTATTTCTTGCTGAGAATCTCAGCGATTTCCTGATACAGGTTCTCGGCGTTGAGACGAAAGTTTTTCTCCATGAGCTTCGCCTGCTCCTCATCTCCGCACAGCATGTGCAGGTGAATGATCTCTCCCTTGCCGTCGGACATCGCAAGCTCGACCATACAGCCGTTCTCGCCGATCTCATGGCGCGCTGTGATCATCGCCGCGCGGCGCAGCCTCTCCTCTACGGGAGCAAGCAGCTTGAGCGCCTTAGTGCGCACAGAGTACGGCAAACTGCTCTCTACGGCCTCGGCATTCTTCGCACCCTTATCGGTGATCGTATACCCTGTCGGGGTTTCCTTGATATGCCCGGTCTCTATAAGGTCGGAAAGGCAGTCCGAATAGTCGAAGTAGTCAATCCCGCCGTCGCACTGGCAAAGCTCGCACAGCGTTTCCGGCTCGACCTCTCCGGGCAGGCGGCGCAGGATAAAAAGAATCAGAATCTTGATATCCAGCTCTTCATGTATGAATCCAAGACGTGCCATAACCGTCTCCTTCCATGATTGCTTTACAGGTTATTATATACTTTCTGCCCATGCTTTTTCAAGAGTTTTTTACGCATATGCAGAACTTGCGCAGATACGATACCGAATCAACATAAAAAGGGCTGCGGCGTTTCGTCGCAGCCCTTGGATGTCAGTGCTTATTTTGCGGTTTTCGTGTTACTGATTATATCCCCGCTGACCGCGTCAACAGTATAGCTGTAATCGCATTTGTCAGCTGTGAACTGAATCTCATAGACGAGCTTAAGTCCGTCAAGCTTGAGCGCGGATTTGACGCTCTGCGCATCCTTTTCCGCGATTCCAGCATGGTTGTATGCTGCAAGCTTCGCAGCCTGTACGTCTATAAGCTCCGGCAGGTTTGAGTCTGCCGCGGTACTCGCGCTGCCGGTCTCCGGAGCGGAAGTGGCTTCCGCTGCAGTCTCTGCAACTTCGCTGCGCAGGCGCTCCCAGCCCTCAACCTTGCCGGTCAGGGCATTAATCTCATACTCATAGTCCACGTCACCTGCGGTGAAATCGACGATGAAAACGCTCGTACCTCTGAGCTCTTCAATACGTGCCTTATATACATCCGCGTCCTTTTCGCTGACCTTCGCGTGCTTGAGTGCTGCATCGACTGCAGTCTCCGGATCTATGTACTCAGGCTCCGGCGTCGCTTCTGTCGGTGCTGTGCTCGTCTCGGGCTTTGCGGTTTCCTCCGGTTTCGCGCTTGCGGTGGGTGTTGTGCTCTCCTCCGGTTTGACAGTCTCCGTAGGCTTTGCGCTCTCTGTAGGTTTAGCGCTCTCTGTCGGCTTTGCCGAAGGCGTCGCAGTCGCTGCGGGCTTTGCACTCTCAGTCGGCTTCGGCGTTGACGTTGGCACTGCAGTCATTGTCGGCTCGACAGCCTCGGGAAACACCTGCGCCAGAAGTCCGTCCGGGTCATTGACCGTTGAAAGCTTCAGTCCGACAAGCACGCCTCCCGCAAAAAGAACAAGGATCAGCAGAATGATCAGCCATGTCGGCATGCGCTTTTTATTTTTCACGGTCGAAGTCGTGCCGTTATCGTTATCTGTACTCATTATTAACTTTACCCCTTTCTGTTTTCGGCTCTCGCCCTATGTTTATACCTGTCTGCATCCGTTAATGTGTGTGCATGCAAATTTATTTTTCGGCTTTGCCCTCAAAATATTCTTTTGCGTTCTCAGTGTCGCGGCGTATCTGTGCTGACAGTTCCTCAAATCCGGAAAACTTCTCCTCCGGGCGCAGGAATTTATAAAACTCAACTCTCGCCTGCCGTCCGTACAGATTGCCGCTGTAATCCAGCAGATGGCTTTCGACCGTGACGCTGTTTCCGTCGCTCACGGTCGGTCTGATACCGACATTTGTCACCGCAACATAGCTCTCGCCGCCCTCAAGGTAGACCTTCGCGGCATATACGCCGTGGCGCGGAATGATGACGCCTTCGGGGAAGTGCATGTTTATTGTCGGCGTGCCGAGCTTTGTGCCGATGTGGTAGCCGGAATGCACGGTGTCCGACAGAGTATGCGGATGGCCGAGATAGCGCGCCGCTTCCTCCATGTCCCCGTCTGCAATGAGCTTGCGGATATAGGTTGAGCTGACAATGCGTCCGTCAAGCATAACAGGCGGCATAATGTCGCAGCCGATTCCGCGTGCCTCACAATAGTCCTTGAGCATTTGGGCCTTGCCCTCGCCCTTATAGCCGAAGCAGAAATCATGACCGACGACGACCCAGCCGATGTTCAGCTCGTCAATGATCGAATCGATAAATTCCTGCCACAGCATGCGCATCACATGCTTATTAAAGTGAATGAACACAACGTTATCTATTCCGTAGCAGCGGCGGATAATCTCTTCCCTGCCTATCGGGCTGTTGATAAGAGGCACCTCGGTGTTGAAAACGAGGTTATCCGGGTGCACGTCAAAGCTCAGCACCGACGGCATCACGCCGTTCTCAGCAGCGCGCTGCTTCGTTTTCTCCAGCAGCGTGCCGTGGCCGATATGCACACCGTCAAAAAAGCCAAGTGCTATCGCGCGTTTTGTTTCTGCCATAAATTGTTTATACCTCGAAAAAGCTTTTTACCGTTTTCATAGTGCCGCGCTGCACACGACCGAGCATCAGAAATTCTCCGGTTGCAGAGTAAACTCTGTACTCGCCGTCAGGCAGCGAGGCATTGACGGGGTTGCCGCAGCGTATCTTCTTCTCTGTATCAGACGAAGCTGTGCACATTTTTGTTCCCTTGAACAGTCTGTCCACCGGGATGAGCAATTCTTCCGCTCTGCCCTCATTAGCAAGGCGCTGGACATCGCCTATCTTCACCGCGCCGTCAAGAGTAAAAGCTCCGGCGCCGATGCGCCTGAGTGCGCTCATACATCCGCCGCAGTCGAGCGCGTCGCCGATGTCATGGCACAGCGTGCGCACATATGTGCCTTTGGAGCAGCTGATGTCAAGCAGCCAGTCATCGCCGTCGCGGCCTGTAATTTCAATACTCTTCACGCATATCGGTCTTGGCGCACGCTCGACCTCACCGCCGCTGCGGGCAATGTCGTAAAGTCTGCGTCCGTTCACCTTTATCGCCGAGTACATTGGCGGCGTCTGAAGCTGCTCTCCGGTGAAGCGCTCGAGCACAGCTCGCAGCGCTGCATCGTCAACGCCTGAAGCATCCCCGGTTCTCACAACGTTGCCGGTAGTGTCCTGCGTGTCCGTCGTAATGCCGAGACGCAGCGAGGCAAGATAGCGTTTGTCGTGCCCT
>CAZFCH010000091.1:0-6780 GCA_964517445.1 uncultured Oscillospiraceae bacterium
ACCTACCAAAATAGGCTTATTCTAAATGGTTGTTTTACATACTGTTGAACAAGTTCCGTTTCGCGAAATGTATTCTGTTCTTTGCTGAAAGGATTAATCATCCATTTCTTTGCCATCCAACCGAAAAGCAAAGACACCCGTTCCGCCACATCAACCATCGTTTGTTCCGCTACGTTGGTATAGCTTTAGAATCAGCACAGGGCGCAGCCGTCGACAAAATAGGTCGAGCGTATCTCGCGATTGAGATTGGTGTCATTGCGGGTTTTAAGGATGTTAAAAATTTTTTCATGGGCTGCGTAGAGAGTTTCGGCCTCGCCCTTTTCAACCATTGCTTCGACGCTTTCGTAGCGCATGGCATGGGTGAGCATGCGGACGGTGCTGCTGATCTTATTGACCATCTGATTGCCGCACATCTCATTTATGGCTTTATGAAACTCATCATCAGCTTTAAAAACGGTGTCAACTTTGACCTTCTTGGCTTTGCAGGCAGATTCCAGAACGGAAAGGGGAGCGCGCAGGCTTTCAATTTCCTCGTCGCTTGCTTTCTCTATGACGAGACGCATCGCCCCGACTTCAATCATTTCACGCAGCTGCATGAGACCTTCAAAGCTGTCGTCCTGATTGAGAATTATTCCGTAGATCATCGGGTCGATAAGAGACTCGGTAAAGCCGGAGCGAACAAAGGTTCCCTCAGGACGGCGAATCTCCAGCACACCCATGAACACAAGAGTTTTCACCGCCTCACGCACCGTGTTGCGTGATACACCGAGCTTATCGGCCAACTCAAATTCGGTAGGAATTTTGTCCCCGGGACGCAGCTCTCTGCGCATAATGGCGTCAGTCAGAAAACTGATGGTCTGCTCGACTACCGAAGTGCTTTTTATTTTACTGTATTTTAAATCGCCCATTTTCAACGTACCTTTGTGATTTATTTTTCGATTTATAATTTTAGCAAGTAGTATATCTAAAGTCAAGATGATATTTGCTTAACAATGTCAAGAAAGATTGCCTGTTAATTACCAAACTTTTTGTGGATTGTGCAAAAAATTCGCGTGCTGTTTTAAGAAGTAACACCGAAAAATTGGGCACTACGCAAAAAAATATTGACTTTTATCATAGAGGGAGTTATTTTGTAATCGAAAAGCGTCCAACGTAGAACGTTGAACAGACGTAAAAATTTTTGAAATCAGGAAGGGAACACGTATGAAGAAGACAATATCACTCGTGCTTGTCGTAGTCATGGCACTCGCGCTGTGCGCATGCGGCAGCTCGACCACGGCATCCACCACTGACACAGCTGATGCTGCAGCATCCGACGGTCACAACTATGACACCATCACGCTCACCATGGCAGTCAACGGCACCGATACCCAGATAGACACCAAGGTGGCAAACTACTTCAAAGAGCTCGTCGAAGCAGAGTCCAACGGCAGCATCACCATCGAGGTTTACCCCAATGACCAGCTCGCCGGCGGCAACGCAACCAAGGGCATTGAAATGATCGCTGACGGCTCCACCGACCTGGCAGCTTACGCGACCAGCGTTCTGAGCGTTCTCGATGAGCGCCTGTCCATCGGCACTGTTCCCTGGACCTTCAACAACTACACCGAGGCTCGCGAGACCATCGATGCGACCGGCCTTGCATATTATGACAGCGTTCTCCAGCCGCAGGGCATCACCGTTATCGGCTCCTTCCACAACGGCTTCAGACAGCTGACAAACAGCAAGCACGCAGTTACCACTCCTGAGGACCTCAAGGGACTCAAGATCCGCGTTCCCGGCAGCGAAGTTTACATGAACTTCTTCAAGGCTTTCGGCGCTGACCCCGTGGCAATGAGCTGGAGCGAAGTCTTCACCGCACTGCAGCAGGGCACTATCGACGGTCAGGAGAACGGTGTCAGCATCACCTCCACCTCCGGCGTTGTCGAAGTTCAGAAGTACATGACCATTTGGAACTACACCTATGAGAACGACCTGTTCCTCGCAAACAGCAACATCTGGGATTCCTTGACCGAGGATACGCGCACGATGCTCACCGAAAAGGCTCATGAGGCCTGCAACTGGGGCCGCGATCAGGTCGAGGCAGAGCAGGACGAGCTGATTGCTGAGTTCGAAGAGCAGGGAATGCAGGTCGACATTCTGACCGATGAGCAGCTCGAGCCGTTCCAGGCTGTGGTTGCAGACCTTCGCCAGAGCTTCTTTGAGAAGTACGGTGAAGAAGCATGCGCTGCTTTCGGCGTTGAGCTTGGCTGAGAATATATCTCAGAGTGAATTTAATTGGATCATAATTTAACTTAATCGAAATTAGTGCTTTCGACTGAGGGCAGGTTCGCCCTGCCCTCAGTTTTGCTTTATCCGTTATTAAATCACAGCCGTCAGTGAACAAGGGCATATGCCTGCCGGGCGTATTCCCTTGCCCACTGATGGCACAGATAGGAGTAATATTGATGAACAAAATACTTGACAACATCGAAGAGTGGCTTGTTTGTATATGTCTTGTCGTGATGACGCTCCTCACCTTTGTGAATGTCATAGCCAGATATATATTCAGCGCTTCTCTGTCCTTCTCTGAGGAGATCACGACTTACCTCTTCGTCCTCCTGAGCCTTTTGGGAGCGGCGATTGCTGCCAAGCGCGGCGCGCACCTTGGTCTCACCATCGTCACCGACCATGTCGGCCCCAAGGCAGCCCACATCATGGCGACCATTTCGATGTTCTTTGCAACTCTCTTCTCCGGTATCATATGCTATTTCGGCGTATTCATGACCCTCAACCAGTTTAATAAGGGCCAGCTCACTGCCGGCACCCAGCTGCCGGAGTGGATATTCGGATCCTTCGTTCCCATCGGCGCTCTTTTTGTTACCATCAGATTCGGACAGAACCTCGTTAAGCTCCTCAGAGGCAAGGACATTGTACATGAGGATGTTGTTGCCGACGCGATAGAAGCGGCAACTGTTGAAGAAGAAAATGAAAAGGAGGACAACTGAAAATGGAAGCTCTTGTATTGTTTGCAGTTTTTGTGCTTCTCCTTCTTATCGGCGCACCTATCGCCGTATGTCTCGGCATTTCCAGTATCTGCGCGATGCTTGTTCTCGGAGCGGGCCGTTCCGTCTCTGTTGTCCTGGGTACTGTCCCGCAGCTGGTTTCCGCTGCAACGAGCAAATCCGTTCTGCTTGCCATCCCGTTCTTCATTCTCGGCGGCAACATTATGGAAAAAGCCGGCATCTCCGGTAAGCTCATCTCTCTCGCAGAATCCTGCGTCGGCCACCTCAAGGGCGGCGTTGCAATGGTGTGCGTTATAGTTGCATGCTTCTTTGCCGCTATCTCCGGCTCCGGCCCGGCAACTGTCGCAGCACTCGGACTGATTCTTATCCCCGCAATGGTCAAGGTCGGCTATGATGTTTCTTTCGCCGCGGCACTTATGGCAACGGCAGGCGCAATCGGCGTCATCATTCCTCCGTCCATCACCTTCGTTGTTTACGGCTCAATCTCTGACACCTCTATCGGCGACCTGTTTATATCCGGTGTTCTTCCCGGCCTTCTTATGGGCGCAGCACTGATCATCGTGACGCTTTGGCTCGGCAGAAAGAGCAACCTCAAGCGCCTGCCCAAGGCAAACGGCAAACAGCGTCTGATTGCGTTCAAGGATGCATTCTGGGGCCTGCTGATGCCCGTTATCATCCTCGGCGGTATTTACGGCGGCATCTTCACCCCGACTGAGGCGGCAGCAGTCTCCGCAGTCTACGGCCTGTTCATCGGCTTCGTTGTCTACAGGACTCTCAAGCTCAAGGATTTGAAGAAAATTCTTATTGATACTGCGTCCACTACCGCAACCGTTATGTTCATCACGGCTGCAGCGACGCTCTTTGCATATGTCCTTACCCGCGCAAGAATCGATGTCGCTATCAGCTCTCTGCTCACCGAGGTTGCCGGAGGCAATCAGGTCATCTTCCTGCTCATCGTCAACATCGTTCTTCTGATTGCAGGCTGCTTCCTCGACTCGACATCTGCTCTCTATATCTTTACTCCGCTCTTTGTTCCTGTTGCAGAGGCTCTCGGCATGAGCATGATTCACTTCGGAACCATCATGATCGTCAACCTCGCAATCGGACTTGTCACACCGCCTGTCGGCGTCAACCTTTATGTCGCCTGCGGCATTGCGAAGATTGACCTCAAGAAGATCTCCGTTGCGGTCGTTCCGCTGCTGCTCGCTTCGCTGGTAGTTCTGACAATCGTCACCTATGTTCCCTCACTCTCATTGGCACTCCTCGGCGGCTGATTTCGGCACGACAGTGCTAAGAGTGAAATACTCCCAATGTATTATATAAGAAAGGCAGAATTCTATGAGAGACGATTTGAACATTGAACAACTGCAGAATAAATGCATTGATCTGAAAAAGAACGTTATATCCATGATCTACAAGGCGCAGTCCGGCCACCCCGGCGGCTCGCTGTCCATCGCGGAGTTTGTCACCGCATGCTACTGGCATGCAATGGATGTGGATCCCAAGAACCCGCGCTGGGAGGATCGCGACCGCTTCGTGCTCTCGAAGGGACATACATGCCCGGCACAGTATGCCGCGCTTGCGATGAAGGGTTTCTTCGACATGAGCGTTCTGGATACTCTGCGCAAGGAAGGCTCGATACTTCAGGGACATCCGGATATGAAGAAATGCCCGGGAATCGACATATCCACCGGCTCACTCGGTCAGGGATTTGCCTGCGCCGTAGGCATGGCAATCGCGGCGAAGCTCGACGGGAAAAAGTACCGCGTGTTCTGCGCCATCGGCGACGGCGAGTGCAACGAGGGCGAGATATGGGAAGCTGCCGGCACTGCGCACAAGTACAAGCTTGACAACCTTATCGCTTTCGTTGACTGGAACAACCTCCAGCTTGACGGCACCTGCGAAGAGATAATGCCGCCGGTAGATCTCGCAAAGAAGTTCGAAGCCTTCGGCTTTGAGGTCTGGCAGATAGACGGCAACGACATGGCGGCGGTCGTCAAGGCTCTTGACGAGGCGATGGCATCGCAGAACGGACTTCCGAAATGCATTGTCGGCAAGACGGTAAAGGGCAAAGGCGTGTCCTATATGGAAAATCAGTGCTCATGGCATGGCACCGCCCCCAATGAGGAGCAGTATAAGCTGGCAATGGCGGAGCTTGACAAAGAGTATGTCGGGTGCTGAGGAGGGCTGAATATGAACTTTGGTAAAAATATACCTACAAGAGACGGCTTTGGCGACGAGATCGTTGAGCTCGGCCGGGAAAACAAGAACATACTCGTTGTGGATGCGGACATAGGCAAATCCTGCAAGACCGGTGCGTTCCGCAAGGCACTGCCGGAGCAGTACCTCAACGTTGGTATTGCGGAGCAGAACTGCGCAGGCACTGCGGCAGGGCTTGCTACCTGCGGGAAGATACCGTTTGTCGTGACCTATGCGGCATTTGGCTCGATGCGTATGCTGGAGATGATCCGTCAGGAAATCTGCTACCCGCACCTGAACGTCAAGATTGCCTGCTCCCACGGCGGTGTTACTCCCGCAAACGACGGCGCAAGCCATCAGGCCATCGAGGATATGGGCGTGCTGCGCACCATACCGAATATGACAGTCATCATGCCTGCGGACTACTGGTCGGCAAGAAAGCTGGTTCGCGCTGCGGCAGAGTTTGACGGCCCGGTATACCTGCGCTTCACGAGAGACGCGATCCCGAGCATTTACAGCGAGAGCGACGAGTTTGAAATCGGCAAGGCAAAGCAGCTGCGCGACGGCGGTGACGTTGCGATAATTGCAAACGGCGACACTGTGCGTCTCGCGATAGAGGCGGCGGAGAAGCTCGCAGAAAACGGAGTCGAGGCGCGCGTACTCGATATGCATACGATAAAGCCCATCGACAAGGAAGCTGTGACCGACTGCATCGATTCCATCGGGAAGATAATAACGGTCGAAGACCACAACATCCTCAACGGTCTTGGCAGCGCGGTCTGCGAGCTCGTTGCCGAAGCCGGCAAGGGTAAGGTAAAACGTATAGGCATCCAGGATCAGTTCGGCATGTCTGCACCGTATGAGCGCCTGCTTGCAATGAACGGCGTCACCGTGGAGAACATCGTGGACTCTGCGATGAGTCTGGTTAAATAAAGGAGATAGACCATGAAAGTATTTCTGATAGGTGCGGGTGATATTGCCCGGCACCATGGCAGAGCCGTTGTCCGTCTGGGCGGAGAAGTTATAGGCGGCTTTGATATAAGCAAGAAGAATGCCGATATTCTCTCTGCAGAGTTCGGCTGCCCAATCTGCGGATACGACGAGATAGAGGACTATGTTGTCAAGGCTGACTATGTTGTTATAAGCACACCGCCGACGAAGCGCCTTGACTATGTCGAGATGGTACTCAAGCATCATGTGCCGCTCTATATGGAAAAACCCGTGAGCGCAACATGGGAAGACGCGATGAAGATAAAGCACATGGCCGATGAATACGACGCGAAGATAATGGTCGGCTTTGCGCACTATTACCGCCCGGCGTACAGAAAGATGCTCGAGCTCGTGCGCACGGGTATGTTCGGACGCCCCGTGAACATCGCGTTCTCACGCCTCAGCCCCGGCTTCGGCTTCCATGCCAAGAACATGGCTGCCTCCTGGCGCACGGATCCCAACCTTGCCTGCGGCATGACCATTGAGTCCGTTTCCCATGACTGGAAGCTCATTACCGCAATGGCCGGTTCGTTTGAGACCATAAGCTGCAACTACACCGGAACGCTTGAATCCGTGCCGCGTTTTG
>CAZFCH010000092.1:0-6780 GCA_964517445.1 uncultured Oscillospiraceae bacterium
CACCTACGGCGAGATGGGAAAGCTCATCAACCAGACCGCACATTATCTGCGTTCGCTTGGACTCACCAAGGGCAGCAGACTGTCCGTCATTTCGAGAAACTGTCCGGAATGCCTTCTCATAGAAATCGCAGCGCTTAAACTCGGCATCATTCCCGTTAGGATTAACTGGCGACTGTCGCCCGAGGAAATGGAGTATATCATCGACCTCAATGAGGTGAACATGGTATTTTACCGTCCCGAAAATCCCGAATGGGGTAAGGCGCTTTGCGCGCATTATTCGGATTCCTCTCACGCCGGCAAAATCTTTGTGAACCTCAATAACACCGACAAAAAGTCCATTCTCTACGATTTGGTCACCGGTTTTCCGGCCGACGGCATTGAGGTCGAACTCGACCCCGATGATGAAGCCGTCCGTATGCACACAAGCGGCACCACCGGCAGGCCAAAGTGTGTTGTTTACACACACGGCGGCATGCTCGACGAACTCGAGAGCGTCAAGGATATCTATGAATACACCGACGGACAGCGCTATCAGTTCATTGCACAGTTATTCCACACCGCATGCATAGGCGCATATTTGTCCCTGTGTACCGGCGGCACGCTGGTTCTCATGGACAGATTTGACCCTTCGACCTATATGCAGAGTCTTGTAAGCGAACACATCACCGCAATAAGCGTCGTTCCGACCGTTCTCAAGTGGATACTCGACGAAGCTGACAAGCACGGCTATGACCTCAGCGCGCTGCGTGTTGTGCGCTACTCCACCTGCCCCATCCCGCCGGCCACGCTGCATCGCGCGATGGAAAAACTCCACTGCAATTTCTATCAGTCATACGGCATGACCGAGATGGGCAGCATAGTCACCATTTTAACTTCCGAGGATCACTTCACCGACAACGGTGCTCACCTTGACAGCGTCGGCCGCCCGATACCGGGTGCGCAGATAATGATTGCCGACGAAAACGACAACGAATGCCCTGCCGGTGTCATTGGCGAGATACTCGTCAAGGGCCCGGGCAAGATGAAGTGCTATCTGGGTCAGCCGGAGCTCACCGAAAATGTATTGCGTGGCGGCTGGTACCACACGCATGACATGGGGTTTATCGACGAATATGGATTTCTGCACATCTCGGGCCGCAGCGACGACATGATAATCTCCGGCGGAGAGAACATCCATCCGGCAGAGATAACAAATGTCATCATGGCAATGCCCGGTGTCAAGGAAGCCGCCGTTTACGGGCTCCCCGACGAAACATGGGGTGAAAAGGTCAAGGCAAGCGTCATCCTCTACCCCGAGGCCAACATCACGCCTGAACAGATCCGCGCTTACTGCAAGCAGAAGATCGCCGGTTTCAAGGTGCCCAAGGAAGTCGAGATACTTCCCGAGCTGCCTAAGACTCCGAGCGGTAAAGTAATCATTCACGAACTTAAAGAGCGTTCCATGAAAAAGTGAGCGCAGAAAAGGAGACACAAATGATCAAAACCAAACTTACAGAATTGCTGGGTATCGAATACCCAATCGTGCAGAGCGGTATGCAGTGGCTGGCTGTTCCGCAGCTTGCCTCCGCAGTCTGCAACGCAGGCGGCATCGGCACCATCAATGTCACCTGCTGGCCTACTCTTGATGAGTTCGCCGACGCTCTTGACGAAATGAACTCCCTGACCAGCAAGCCTTACATAGTAAACATTTCCCTCGCCCCGACCCAGCGTCTGGATGACGAGGAGATACGCAAGACCATCAAGCTGTGCGGCGAAAAGCATGTCGCAGCCATCGAGACCAGCGCCGAAGATCCCCGTGAGTATATCGCCGACATCAAGGCCGCCGGTATGCGTCACTTCCACAAATGCCCGAACTACAAGGTGTCCATGAGCATGGAGCGCAAGGGTCTTGACGGCATTATAATCGCAGGATATGAGGTCGGCGGCCATCCCTCGGCTGACGGTGTCGGAACATTCGTTATCGCGCGCCGCTGCGCTGCGGACATGAAGATCCCCGTCATCGCCGCAGGCGGCATCACCGACGGTCACGGTCTGGCGGCGGCCCTCGCTTTGGGTGCTTCCGGAGTTGCAATGGGCACACGCTTCGTCTGCACCAACGAGTGCCCCATTTCAGATAACCACCGCCAGTGGGTCATCGACCACACCGAGAAGGACACGGTTCTCTGCCAGAAGACTATCGGCAGCATGATGCGTGTCACCAAGAACAACGCCGCCCTGCTCGCAAACGAGATCGAGGAGCGCGGTATCCGCACCGGCATGGGCGCAATGGATATCCTCAAGGAGCAGATGCCGGTCATTACCGGTCAGAAGACCCGCAAGTCCTTCGTCGACGGCAATGTCGACAGCGCAATTTTCTGCACCGGCATGGGCATGGGTCTTATTCATGATGTTGTCCCCGTCAAGACGCTTCTTGACAGAATGGTAAAGGAAGCTGAAGAAACCATCGACGGCATGAAAGCTGCTTTTAATTAAGGAGATACAATATGTACGAAAATATTGAAGTCCTAAAAGACGGCAGAGTTGCCACTCTGGCTCTCAACCGCCCCGAGGTGCTCAATGCTATCAGCCAGGCTGTTGCACTTGAGGTCACCGCAGCCATCAAGGAGCTTGACGCTGACCCCAGCATCGGCGTTATCGTCATCACCGGCAGAGGGAAGCATTTCTGCGCAGGCGGCGACATTAAGAAGATGAAGAAGCTCGTCGACTCCAAACAGTTTCTGTCGGCAGAGAGCATCGCAGACTGCGACGCAATGGCAGCAGCAATCCGCTACTGCTCCAAGCCGGTCATCGCAATGGTCAACGGCACCGCTACCGGCGCAGGCTGCTCTGTCGCCATGGCATGCGATTTCCGCTTTGTCGCACCCTCGAGCAAGCTCGGCATGGCGTTTCTGAACATGGGTCTGCCCGGTGACACCGGCGGTATCTATCTTCTCATGCGTCTTGCAGGCCCGACGAATGCTACCCGCATCATGATGACCGGCGAGCCCGTCGGAGGCGAAGAGGCCGTAAAGATTGGTCTTGCTTCCTTCCTGACCAATGACGACAATCTCGAAGAGGCCACCTATGCCTTTGCAAAGAAGCTTTCTTACAAGTCTGCCACCGGCATGGCAGCTCAAAAGAGGATCATCAACAAGTATTTCTTCGGCGAGCAGATGCAGCAGTACTTCCTCGACGAGCAAAAGGAAATGGTCTGGGCATCCAACCAGCCTGACTTCTCCGAAGCAGTCAACTCCTTTATTGAGAAGCGCCGCCCAGAAATGAACAAACAGTAATTTTCGCAGCCGGCGGTTCCTGACACTAACCGCCGGCATTTTCAGAAAGGAGGCCTGCTTATGAAGCCATTAGAAAATATCAAAGTCGTTGAGCTCGGAACACATGTCGCAGCGCCCGTAGCAAGCCGCATTATGGCCGAGTGGGGTGCCGATGTCATCAAGGTTGAGACGATAAAGGGTGAGTCTTACCGTACCGTCGGCCGTGCATGGAAAGTGCCAACAACCGAGGATAACTCCCCCATTCTCCAGACCCACAACGGATGCAAGCGCAGTCTGAGCCTTGACCTCAAGAATCCCGACGGCAAGGAAGCCATGCTCAAGCTTCTTGAAACCGCCGATGTCTTCATCACGAACACCCGCCCGCATGCTCTTGAGCGTCTGGGTCTCGACTACAACAGCGTAAAGGCACGCTGCCCGAAGCTTATCTATGCATTGTTCACCGCATACGGCCTTGAAGGTCCCGACCAGGATGCCCCGGGCTTTGACACCGCAGCCTACTGGGGCCGCGGCGGTATGCTGCTCGACTGGACAGCGGCAGAATACACCCCGTTCCGCGCGCACCCCGGCTTCGGTGATGTAACCGTCGCATCCATCGTGCTCTCCGGCATCATGGCGGCACTTTTCCGCCGCACCGTTACCGGCGAAGGCGATTTTGTCACAAGCTCGCTGTACGGCAGCGCGCTGTGGTATAACTTCCACGGTATCGTAGAATCCCAGTACCCCGGACACGATGTCCCTGCGAGCCGCTTCGCCGCAACTCAGCCGTCGGCTCCCATGTACAAGTGCGCCGACCGCTACTTCTTCATCGTTGAGCAGCAGTACGACGCAAAGTTCCCTGAATTTTTCCGTAAGATAGGCCTTTCCGAGATCGCCGACGATCCCAAGTTTGTGACCGTTGCCGAGTCGAGAAAGCACATGAAGGAAGTCGTGGAGTATCTTGACGAGAAATACGCCTCCATCCCCTACGCCGTCATCGACAAGGCATGCTCGGAGCTTAACATGGTGCACAGCTATGTCGCATCCTGCTCCGAGGCTGTGAGCGACCCGCAGGCTTGGGCAAACGATTACCTGCGCAAGATCACCCTCGAAAACGGCGACGAGCTGACTGTCCCCGCACCTCCCGTGCATTTCGGCTCATTTAAGCCGGATGCTCCCACTCTCGCTCCGCACCTTGGCGCAGATTCCCGTGACATTCTCCGCTCGCTCGGCTACAGCGACGAGGAGATAGACGCAATGCGCAATGTCGGGACTGTCAACACACATGAAAATTAAACTTATAAACTTACAAGGAGGAAGTCATGAGTAATTCATATAAACCGCTCGAAGGTGTAAAAGTCGTTGAGCTTGCAACAATGATGGCCGCGCCCTCATGCGCACGCTACCTTGCCGATTGGGGCGCCGATGTCATAAGAATCGAGCAGAAAAAGGGCGATAACTACCGCACCTATCCGCCGGTCATGGGTATGCCCAACTCTCAGGACTGCAACCCTCTGTACGACAATGTTAACGCCGGCAAGCGCGGCATCGTGCTCGATATCAAAACACCCGAGGGCATGGAAGCACTGCACCGTCTGCTTGCGAAAAGCGATGTTTTCGTCACCAACAATCGCCCCAAGGCACTTCAGAAAAATGGGCTGGATTACGATTCGCTCAAGACCAAATACCCCGGCCTTATCATGGCGCAGATTTCCTCCTATGGTCTTAAAGGACCGCAGGCAGATCAGCCCGGCCAGGACACGATAGCATTTTGGGTCAGCACCGGCTTTAACGCCGACATGATGGTACAGACCGACAACTCCTTCCCCGTTTACGGCACATCCGGCCAGGGCGACTTCATAACCGCACTCGGTCTTGCATATGCAATAGTCTGTGCACTGTATAAGAAAAAAGAGACCGGCGAGGGCGACTACGTCGTAAATTCGCTGTACGGCATGGGCCTGTGGACAAACAGCAACTACAATATCGGCTGTCTGCCGCAGTACACATGGAAGATGCCCAAGACACGCTATAACGGCGGTCCCGGCAGTGTTCCATACCGTTGCTCGGACGGTGAATGGATAATGTGCACGATAGTCGATATCAAGGCGCACTGGCCTCGCTTTGCAAACGCAGTCGGCCGCCCCGAATGGATATGCGAGGAGTACGGCTCCGTGGCCGGGCAGCGCTCGAACGAGACACGCAAGTATCTCATCAGCGAATGCGAAAAGATTTTCATCACCAAGACTTCAAAGGAATGGGACGAAATCCTCACGAAGTACGACATAGTGCACGATACTCTTGCCCATTACGGTGATTTCGCCAAGCGTGAGCAGGCGTTTGTCAATGACTACGCCTTCAACTACACCTACCCCAACGGTCACAAGACCACTCTTATTCGCCCCTCCATGGCCAGCTGCAAGATGGGCACTCCCGAGTTTATACCCGGCCCGATGACCGGTGAGCACACCGAGGAAGTCATGGCCGAGCTCGGTTACACGCCCGCCGAGATAGCCAAAATGGAAGAGAGCGGTGCTATTGTTCAGATAGACAAAAGTCTCTATAACAAATAAAAAATCAGGAGGAAAGAACAATGTACGAAGTCACACCCGAAATTTTTGAAGCCGCAAAACAGTCCGTCACCCACGGCAAGATCAACTACCTCAATGTTGCCGGCATCATCCCCGAGCTCGCCGAAGTGCGCCATGTCCGCTACCGCCTGCCCTTGACCTCGATGCATGTAAACCATGTCGGCATCATGTATGCAGGCAGCTTCTTTGTGTTCGCAGAGTCCACCGGCGCAGGCCTCATCAAGTGCACCTACGGCAACGCTTATGTTCCCATCATCAAGAGCGTATCTATTGACTACCTCAAGCCCGCAACCTCCGATCTTGTCATCGATATCTCCATGACCGAGGAAGAGGCCAAGGAGCGTATCGCATATGTTGAGGAGCACGGCAAGGGTCAGTATCCCATGACCATCCCCATCATGACCGCCGACGGCGTTCACACCGCAAATGTGAACATCGTCTTCTATCTGATGAAGAACAATAAATAACGGTATTTTACATTACGATGTGATAAAGGCCCGGATGTTTCTTGCTGAGGGCGGCGCAGAAATCAAGACCGGCACCGCTCTCAAAGAAACCAAAAATCATTCCATCACTGTTGAGCCGTAGTTCATCAGAGCAAGGCTGAAGGGCATGCGTCCGACTTTAGCATGCTCGATGCCAACTTTGCAAAATCTGTAAATCGAAACTCAGCATAAACATCCTCCGGAGACTGACATTGTTTCCGGAGGATGTTTGGTTCTACATCAATTTTTTGTGGCCTGGAATGCATATATAGCGCTGAAAAAAAGGTGCATATCGCTTTGCGGCGATATGCACCTTTGGAAATTTATGCGGTGATTGCCCTTTCGGGAATTACATCTCCTTGATAGCTGCCTGTGCTGCTGCGAGGCGAGCGATGGGGACGCGGAACGGGCTGCAGGACACGTAGTCCAGACCGACCTTGTGGCAGAACTCGACGG
>CAZFCH010000093.1:0-6656 GCA_964517445.1 uncultured Oscillospiraceae bacterium
CAATGTAGTACATCGTTTCCTGAAAATCAAGGCGGTCATCGTAGTAATCCGTTATAGCCACATAATCTGCGCCGCTGAAGCCGACATGCCGTGTGTCAACATTTACGGTGTAATGCACCTTGCCGCTATCCGGATCGTAGCTTCCTGTCTTGTCCATGGTTACGGAGTCTTCAAGCTCACTCATCGGGAATGTAACCTTTGCGTTCTTCGAAAGCCATTGATACTGACCTAACAGGTCCCGGAAAATGACACCGACTTTGTTTGTCAGTGAGCCGCCGTCTTCTATGCTCTCGCTCTTTGTCCGGTATTTTATCGTGACGACATAACCGTCTGCATAATCACCGACCGCAGCAGGCAGGGTGAGGCCTTTACTCGAGTTATAATCCACGATTGCGAAGAGGTCTCCGGAGTCATACCAGTAATACGCGCAATATTTCAGCAGCTTCTGGAAGTCGTCCGCTGTATAATCCGGGGTTCTGCCGGAAGTGTTGAGATAACTTGAAATTGAAATACTGAACACTTCGCCGCTGCCCGTGCCGTCGCCGGAGGAATCAATCGCGGTGTTGCCGTCGTTGTAATCAAGTACAGTGCCGTCGTTTTTAATCAGCTTTGCATACTTTGTTTCACCGTTGACCGTGTATGACGGCATATAGTCGAGCAACCAGAAATCCAGGATCTGGCCGCTGCCCGGAAGCACCATGTATTTGATCGTCCATTCTGTGATTCTGTTCTTCTCGTCGACAATCTGGCCTTCTTTTTGAATCTCTATATCGATCTTGCGGGCATCCGTTTGAGTTCCGATACCGATGCCGCCTTCACCGAATTCGGGATACTGGCTGAATCTCGCACCTGCAGCGTTGTTCAGCGCGCCGGTGCTGCCGGTATCTACATTTGTGTAATAGCTTATTACATAAACATACTGATTGTTGCCGTCAGTTGAAGGAATGGTATAATTCCAGCCGCGGTTGCCTTCCTGCAGGATATCGCTCCACTCCAATTCATCCGTGCGCACAAGTGTTTCGTCTTTGGCGTAAACTTCTATAACGAAAGACTTAGCCGTGTCATAGCTCAGCGCATCAGACTGAAGGACGTCGTAAATCAGTGTTCCCGCCATAGGATAGTTGGCGCCGTAATTCAGAACCAGCTCCCACTTTGCGGAGTCTCCCGAAAGCTCTGCCGTCTTTTCGACGATACGCTTCTGGTTTCCGTAATAGGCCCATTCTTCTTCGGCAGTTAACTCATCGGTTATTGCATCGGATTTTACGCCTGCTGTGTTGTAGGTGTGAAGATACTTGGTGTAAGCATCTGCCTTCAGAGCGGTTGCCGCCGGGTATTCCATGGGATAGTTTATTGTCAGAGTCTCTCCGGCTTTCATATCGAGCTTCAGCTCTGACAAGAATGTATTCAGAGAATCCTGATCCGTTATCTCGGCAGTTTTCAGCGTTGCGGAATTTCCGTCTTTGTCTGTCAGAACGGCCTCTATATTGCCGCCGACCTTCAGCTCTGCGCCGATCTGCTCCGTGTGCTGGACGCCATCGGCATCCGTATAGGAAATCTCGGCGTATGAAACGCTGTCGCTGAGCTGAACGTTCTGCTGATCGGTTGCGGCAGTCACGACGATACTGTAATCCGCGTTTCTGTCATCCGACGTTACGGTGTGCGTTTTGTCTATGCTGAGCTTTGCCGTCCCGTCAACCGTAATCTTCTTTATATGGTCGTTTCCGAAATCAATCTCATGCTCGCCGTCACTGCCGATATTCCAGCTTGCCGTTACCTCAAGGGCGAGATTTATGTAGTCATTGGCTTTGACATAGTCATCGTAGAACGCAACATTGATAACCGTCCGGCCTGTCTCCGCGTCCTTTGTTACGGTATATGTGCCCTGCTGGACACCGTTGTCGTCTTTCAGCACACCGTCCGTAATATCCTGCGGGATGCTTATTTCTGCAGGAAGGGTATAGTTGTAGGCCGTCTGATCGTTCTTTCCCTTGATGTTCGTGAAGCTGAGCTCCACGGAAAATTCCTTCGATGCCGGCAGCGTGGTTCCCTCTTGATAAGATTTCCCATCTACCTTGATGTCTGCACTATTCAGATAAGCGGTGAGGTCCGTGCTCTCCGCATTTGCGTCTTCCGCGGCAAGAGCAATATCCTCTTCCGAATCTGTCGCGTCACTTTGCGCGTCCGGGTTCTCCGGCAAAACACCGTAGCCAAGGATCACGCTGTCAAAAATCGAATAGCTTTGCGTCACGACCGCGCCGCCGATGTTGCCCTCAACGGTGCTGATTGTCTCGCCGTCTTCTGCGACTTCGGTCACGATGCCGACATGATCGGCATAGCCGTCGCTGTCAGAGTCAAAGAATATAAGGAATCCCGGCTCCGGGAAGCACTCGGCCGCGCTCTCATAAAGTCCTGCACTTTGCAGCTGCTCAATCCAGTAGATGCAGCCGGATGCGTAGGGGACGGAAGTTTCCGGCACGCCGGCATAGTGAAGGCAGAAGGACGCAAACATGGCGCACCAGTCGTCATAGGGCATTCCATACCACGCGCCGTAGCGTGTGTAGCCCTTCATGGTTGCTCCGTCCTCCAGAACGGTGTAGTTCGCTGTGCTCTCCATATAGCCAATCTGGCTGTTTGCCACCGCCACTACGTTTTCCGCCCAGTTGGCGCCGAGATTCTGCGGAAGGGTGCGCTCCCAGACGGCGGCACTCTCCACGTCTGCTTCGGGGTTAGAGTAACAGATCAGAGAATGCTCGTGCTCCTCCAGCTGGCACACCAGTTTTTCTTCATAACAGGCGTCTGTGTGAACATGACCGGACGGGAGTTCTGCGGTTTCTGTTTCTTCCTGCTCGCAGATCAGGACACGCTCCTCCTGATAGCAGCTGTCATCGTGCGTATGACCTTCGGTTTCTTCCAATCCGCAGGTCAGCGTCTCCGTCTCTGTATAGCAGCTGTCATCATGAGTGTGGTCTTCTCCCTCCTCCAGACCGCAGCTGAGGGTGGATTCTTTCGTATAGCATTCGGCGCTGTGCGTATGAGCGGCCTGCTCTTCCTGCCCGCAGACTAAAACGCTTCTTGTCTCATAGCATTCGTCTGTGTGCTCGTGTGCAGCTTCCGCTTCGCCGGTCTCCTCATAGCCGCAGATCAGAACGCGCTCGTAGCACTCTTCCTGCGTGTGCTTATGCTCCTCTTTCCCGCAGTATGTATCGCCGGTCATGGCGATTGCCGGGAGGATCAGCGCATAAGTCGTGCAGAACACCACGACGCAGGCAAGCGCTGTCACAACGTGCCGCCAGCGCTTCTGCCGCACATGCTCTTTATTGTAATTATTCGCGCTCTGCATTAGGTCTCCTCGCATGATATGCCTCCTGCTGTGCTATTTCACCGGGCCGAACTCGCTCAGCGGCCAGATGCGGAAAACAATTTTTCCCACAATCTGCTCGTCTGAGACACAGCCAACAGCGGTATTTCGTGAATCAACGGATGTGCTTCGGTTGTCGCCCATCAGGAAGTAGCGATTGTCCGGCACCTGATAGGGCAATTCGATATTAGTTTCGCCGTAGGCTTTTTCGGTGATATAGGGTTCTTCCAGAACGGTTCCGTTTACGGAGACGTTTCCGGCCTCATCAATATCCACCCAATCCGCCGCCCCGGCGATGAATCTTTTAATGAGCAGCTTGTTCCCCTGATAAAAAGCAACGATGTCTCCAGGCTCAAAGCTGCCGCTTTTGACGCTCACGACAATCTGACCGTTCTCCAGCGTCGGTGCCATGGACGTGCCGTATATCCGCAGAACCGGCATCCAAAGCGTTGCCACCAGTACGGCGGCCGCTGCCACGACGACGAGGATTGCTATTGTGCTTTTCAGCGTCCTGTTATACCGACTCTTGTAGCGCAGTCGGTTTCGTTCCTGTTCAATCTGCTCGAGGGTCGGCAGGTCGATGGGCTCGTTTCTGCTTTTCTTCATGACTTGCCCCTTTGCAGCAAAGCCTGAAGCGTTGCGTTGGCTTGAATCAGTTCATTTGCCTTTTGCTCAAAGGCGGCCCATTTTGCTGAGGCCTGTGTCTCGGCTTCTTCCACAATCTTCTGCGCCTGGCCTTTTGCCTGCTGAATGGTTTCTTCCGCTTTCCTGTTGGCCTCCTCCAGAAGCTTCTCTTTTTGCTGCTCTGCCTCTGCCAGCTTTGCCGCATTCGACGCCTCTGCTGCGCGGATGGAGGTGAGATACTGATCCGCGGCGGCCTGCGCTGCCTCAAACACACCGTTTACACTGATGGCAGCTTCCGCGATGGAGCCGGTCTTTGACAGGCGGAGCGTCCTTTCATCAAGAGCGGTCTGCATCTTTTGCATCTGTGCGTCCTTTTCGGCGCTCTGCTTTTGCAGCTCGTAAATGATTTCAATCAGATCTGCGCGGCTTAGATGCCTCAATTCTTTATCTGTCATTTCTGTTACCCGCCCCTTTTATATCCGACTCCGGAATCGAAAAATCGGTTGGAATACCGTGTAAAAACATAGTGTTGACCGTAACATTGCCGCTTCTGAAGCCCAGCGTTCTATGCGGCAAATTACGCATTTTGCAAAAATTCAATGTATCATATAACATTTTTATATCAATGTCAATAATTAATATAAAAAATATCCGATTAAAACTTTTGGCTTTAATCGGATATTAAGCATCATTCTTCAATTTTTGCCGGGAGTCCGGCCTCGGTAAACTCGTTTGCTATGCGTTCCGCATAGGCGCGGCACGGGGATTCGGCCTCGGGCAGGACGATGGTGAAGCTGCGGCCGAGATAGGGCTGCCCGGTCAGAATATCATGCAGCGCATCGAGATTTTCGCCGTACCAATCCTGCCAGAGCATGGCGCAGCGCAGGACGGAATAAAGATCACGACGCTCACGGCAGGCGGAGAAATCGAGCGTCACCTGCGGGTGAAGGGTGTTGAGCAGAGCGAGGCAGCCGACGTTGACGTCCTGCCAGGTCGCTTCAAAATCGCGCGTGTACCACGGGTCGGCGACGGCGTCTCCGGGCCGGCCGGCATATTCGAGCAGCATGTGCAGTTTACCGTCGGGGTCACCGCCGAAAGCGCGCGCCATGCTGCGCAGGTTTTCGTCGTCCATGCCGATGAGAAGATCGTAATTGTCGTAATCCTCAGGCTTTATGCGCCGTGCGGTTTTGCCCTCGCAGCCGATGCCATGCTCGGCGAGCTTGCGCCGGGCAGGGGGATAGACAGGGTTGCCGAGCTCCTCGCTGCTCGTCGCGGCGGAGGCAATGTCAAACTCCGCCGAAAGCCCCGCGCGGGAGCACATATCGCGCAGCACAAATTCAGCCATCGGGCTGCGGCAGATGTTGCCGTGGCAAACAAAAAGTATTTTTGTCATGGCCTTACCCGAGGATTATATCGCAGATGCGGTCGACGTCCTCGGTACTGAGACCGGCGTAGAGCGGGAGCGTCAGGACGCAGCCGGCAACGTGCGCAGCAACAGGGGTCGCAGCGGGATCAAAACCGGGACGGCCGCGGTAGCAGGCAAAGGAATTGGTGATGGGGTAGAAATACTTTCTTGCGACGATGCCCTGCTTGTTCAAGCGGTCGAAGACCTCGTCGCGGTTATACTTGTAGCCGTCGAACACGACGGGGAAATAGGCGTAGTTCGAGCGGACGCCCTTTTGCGGCGCGTTGAGGCGGATGCCGGGCACGCCGTCAAGGCGCTCCCAATAGCGCTCGTCGGCAAGCTTGCGCTCGGCGATCCAGCCGTCGAGATGGCGCAGGTTGCACAGGCCCATTGCCGCGCAGAACTCGTTCATTTTTGCGTTGCCGCCGATGTACTCGACGTCCTCCGGCCCGTGAATGCCGAAGTTCTTGAGATCACGGATGCGCTGCGCGAGAGCATCATCCTTGAAGCAGAGCGCGCCGCCCTCGATGGTGTTGAAGACCTTGGTGGCATGGAAGGAGAACATGGCGGCATCGCCGAAGCAGGCGGAGCTGATGCCGTTTTTCGTCACGCCGAAGGCGTGAGCGGCGTCATAGATGACTTTGAGGCCGTACTTCTTCGCGATGCGGTCTATCTCTTCTACATTGCAGAGGTTGCCGTAGACATGCACGGGCATGATAGCGACGGTCTTGTCGGTGATGAGGGACTCAATCTTGCTGACGTCAATGGTGTAGTCGGCAGGGTCGATGTCGCAGAACACGGGGGTGCAGCCGCAGCGGACAATCGCATGCGTGGTGGAGGCAAAGGTGAAAGGGGTGGTGATTATTTCACCCTTGAGCTCCATGGATTCAATGATGTTTTCAAGCGCGAGGTGGCCGTTTGAGAGCAGAGCAACATTGGGCACGCCGAGGTACTCCTTCAGCTCCGCTTCGAGCCGCTGGTGCTTTTCGCCCATGTTGGTGAGCCAATGGCTGTCCCAGATGCTGCGAATCTCATTGCAGTACTCCTCAAACTCCGGAATGGACGAACGGGTGACATTGATTATTTCGGACATATCTTACTCCAATCTGCCGCGGATGCGGCCACAAGAGATTTATTTGCGGTTATCCTCACGCAGTGCCTTGACCGCCGAGGCGATAACGATGAACATCAGCACCGACAGCGGCAGGCCGATGAGTATCGCGAGCACCTGCACGGCGCTGAAGCCGCCGACCTAGAGCAGCACGAAGG
>CAZFCH010000094.1:0-6527 GCA_964517445.1 uncultured Oscillospiraceae bacterium
AGATTGGGGTGTACCCGAGGGAAACGGGTACACCCAATTCTATTAAGGAGGAAAAAATCAGGAACGCATATAACAGCCGCCGTTAACGTCGATGCATGCGCCGGTGACATATCCGGCCTCCTCGGAGGCGAGGTAAACGACGGCGTAGGCGACGTCCTCGCAGGTGCCAATCTTGCCCATGGGTGTGCGCTCTATTGCGGCGTCCAGACGGTGCGGATCGGAGTTGACAAGAATCTCATGCAGAGTCTCGGTCATGTGCGTACCAGGAGCAACGCAGTTGACAGTGATACCGTCGAGCGCGACGGTGCGGGCAAGCGTCTTGGCGAAGGACTGCTGCGCACCCTTGGTGGAGGCATAATGCACCTGACCGAACAGGGCGCCCTGCTGGGCGGTGACGGAGGAGGTCATGATTATGCGTCCATAATGGTTGCGCTTCATAACGGGGATGGCATACTTGCTGCACAGGAATGCGCCGGTGATGTTGGTGTTCTGTACGCGCTGCCAGTCCTCAAGGGTCATGTCATAGATGTTGCGGTTGCTGTTGACGCCGGCGTTGTTGCAGAGAATGTCAAGACGGCCGAATTCCTTATCGACAGTCTCAATCATGCGGACGACATCCTCTTCCTTGCTTACATCGGCGCGGATGATGATGGCACGGCGGCCTTTGCCGCGAATGTATTCGGCGACCTTCTCGGCTTTTTCGAGAGAGTGCTCCGATGTGTAGTTTACGGCGATATCTGCCCCGGCTTCTGCCAGACAGCGCGCCATTGCCGCGCCGAGCCCCTGAGAGGAGCCGGTGACCAGAGCAACCTTACCTGTTAAATCAAACATAGTTCTGCCTCCATTCAGATTTTTATTTGAACCGATACGGTAGTTACCAATCGGCTATACTGCCGTCTTCAAACTCAAGATGGGGAGTGTCCCATGTGCCGTCAAAGCGCAGTGCATCAAGTTTGTCCTCGTCGACCTCAATGCCGAGACCGGGACCTTCGGGGATACGGATATATCCGTCCTCAATCTTGAACGGGGCCTTGAGAATGCCGACACCGAGATCGGAATGATCGGGCATGCCTGGGTGCTCCTGCGCAAGCAGGTTCGGTACGCAGGCGTCAAGCTGCATGCAGGCAGCCAGGGAGATGGGCCCAAGGGGATTGTGCGGCGCAATCTGCATATAATAAGTCTCGGCCATAGCCGCAATCTTGCGCGCCTCAAATATACCGCCGCAGTGGCAGAGGTCAGGCTGGACAACGGAGACGGCCTGCTTCTCAATGAGCTCGCGGAAGCCGAACTTCGTGAAGAGACGCTCGCCGGCGGCGATGGGTATTGTTGTGCTGTGCGACACGCGCACCATTTCGTCAACGTTTTCGGGCAGCACAGGCTCCTCGACGAAGAGCGGGTAATACGGCTCAAGTGCCTTAAGCAGACGGATGGACATCGCAGGGCTCACGCGGCCGTGAAAGTCAATGGCAATATCGACCTTTTTGCCGACGCGCTCGCGCACGGCGGCGAAGCGCTCAACGACCTTGTCGACCATTTCCATGTTATCGATAGGCTTGATCGGAGGGATAATGGAGTATTTCATAACGGTGAAACCGTCGGCGAGACGGGTGTCCGTTATCTTCAGCATGTCGGCTATCGGAAAGTCGCCAGGGTGGCCGGCCGGCTTGAGGTGCCCGTACATGCGCACCTTATCGCGGTAAGCGCCGCCGAGCATTTCATAGACCGGCATGTTATAGTACTTGCCCTTGATATCCCAGAGAGCCATTTCGATGCCGGAGATGGCGGAGCAGAGGATGGGGCCGCCGCGGTAGAAGGTGCGGCGGTACATGCCCTGCCAGAGATGCTCAATCTTCATGGGGTCGGCGCCGATGAGCATGGGTCTGAACTCGTTGACGGCGGTCTCGACAGTTCTTGCGCGGCCCTCAACGACCGGTTCGCCCCAGCCGCATATACCCTCATCGGTTTCTATCTTGAGGAACATCCAGCGCGGACGGATATGTATCATTTTCAGGTCAGTTATTTTCATTATAATATTACCTCTCAGAGTCCTTCAAAGTAGATGCTCGTGTGCTCGGCGGGGCGGACGTTTGTAAGCGTGCCCTTATAGTGGCGCAGGTCGATGGGCTGGAAGGGATATTTCAGGCAGTTTTCCTCGTTTATTTCAAGGCCAAGGCCGACGCCGGTCGGGATAAGAATATTGCCCTTGTCGAACACGACGCGCTCATTCGTGAGCTCCTTACGCCAGGAGACATCGGTAAGACATATCTCCAGAATGCGGAAGCCCGGGGTGCTCGCAGCGATGTGCAACGTCGCGGCGTTCGCGACGGGACCGCTGGGGTTGTGCGGAGCGAGCGCAACATAGTGTGCTTCGCACAATGCGGCCATCTTCTTAACGGCGGAGATGCCGCCGCAGTGGCTGATGTCGGGCTGGACAAAGTCCGCGCAACCGCGCTCGAGAAAATCGCGCATCTGCGTGAGAGAATAGAGACGCTCGCCAGCTGCGATGGGGACGGGGGAATTCTTGTGCACCTGCGCGAGAGCGTCAAGGCAGTCGGGAGGAGTGGGCTCCTCAAAGAAGTACGGGTCAAAGGGCTTGAGGGCGTTTGCAATCTTTATGCCGGTGGCGATATCAAAGCGGCCATGGCCTTCTATCAGTAGGTCAACATCGTTGCCGACAGCGCCGCGCACGGCTTCGACGATCTCTATCGAGCGGTGGAAGTCCGCATTTTCCATATACATATAGGCCTTGCCAAAGGGATCCCACTTAAGAGCGGTGATGCCCATGTTCTTGGCCTTAACGGCAGCGGCTGCGAACTCATCCGCGGTCTTTGCTCCGGCAAACCATACATTCGCGTACATGCGCACACTGTCGCGCACCTTGCCGCCAAGCATTTCATACACCGGGACACCGGCGGCCTTGGCCTTGATGTCCCACATGGCCATGTTTACTGCCGAGACGGCACTCTGAAGCACGGGCCCGACACGCCAGTAGGAGTCACGGTAGAGCTCATGGGAGATGCGCTCTACCTCGCGCGGATCCTGCCCGATAAGCACGCGCTTTATATCTTCGATTGCACCAAGCAGTGCGTTTTCCTTATATTCCAGCGTGCCCTCGCCGATGCCGGATATGCCCTCGTCGGTCTCAAGCTTGACAAAGACAAAATTCGTCCGGTAGGTAAAGACATTGAATGTCTTGATATCTGTGATTTTCACGGATGTATCCTCCAGTTATACTTCTTATACTTCAAACTCGGCATAGTGTTCGGGGACAAGGATACGCTGACCACCGTCCCGGAACTGCTCTGTAAATTCATTCACGTCGCAGCCGTAGGCCTTGAACATATCCCAGTGCATCGGCAGCACGGTTTTCGGCGCAAGGATTGCGGTAAGACGCGCGGCATCCACGGCGTTCATGTTGTAGCCGCTGCCGTTTATCGGGAGCATCAGCAGATCCGCACCATGCGGGTATTCTGTCGGGAGACGTTTATGGAACATAGTGTCCCCGGTGTGACAGATGACCTTGCCGTCACCCTCGATGACAACGCCGATGGGGTGCTCGTCGCTGTGTGCAGCATAGGTCGAGCTGAAGCGGATGCCGAAAAGCGTTATCTCAATGCCGGGATCAAAGAGCATGTAGTTCTCCGGCCTTGCATAACGCGCACGAAGTGCGGCAAGTACGTTCACGGGAGCGAGCAGCGCGACGGAACCGTTTGCTGCGAGCAGCCTGTCAAGAGTACCGAAATCGGTATGGTCGTCATGAATATGGGTGAAGATCACGACGTCGACATGGCTCTCAAGAAGCTCATCCTTAATCGGAACTTCGCGGCGATAGCTCTCACCTTTTTTATATCTGAGCGTGTCGGAAAGATAGGGGTCGATCATAATGACCGTGCCGTTATCCGCGACCAGACGGAAGCCCGCCTGACCGAGCCAGCTTATTTTCATATATATTTCCTCACTTATCTTATATCCTGAGCAATATGCTTTGCAAGGAAAATCGCGTTAAATACAAAACACATTGCTTATGATATAAAGGGCATCCGTTGGGATGCCCTTTATATAGGTAGTTAGAATCAGCCGTTGACGATGGCAAGAACCTGATCAAGCAGATCGGTGTAGCCGCCGGTCTCGGCGCTCTCGCTCCAGAACGGAGTGAAGAGGTCGATGAGAGCCTGCTGGTCGTCAAACTGGGTGATGGTGCAGCCGGCTTCCTCGAGCTTGGTCTGGTAACCGGACTCGTTTGCGATAACGGTCTCGTTCAGCTCTTCCTGGCACTGCTTCCAGGTGGAAGTGAAGAGTTCCTGAGTTGCCTCGTCGAGAGAGTTCCACTTATCAGCGTTCATAACAGGGCCGATAACGGAGATCATGTGACGGGACAGGCAGACGTACTGGCCGAGCTCATAGAAGCCCTGAGTGTAGAAGGCTTCGAGACCGGACTCAACGCCGTCAACAAGGCCGGACTGCATTGCGGTGTAGGCTTCGTTCCAGGGAACGACGGTGGGGCTCATGCCGAGGGTGGTGAAGGTGTTCAGGTAGAGGTCAGTGCCGGGGGAACGGAGCTTGTAACCCTTGCAGTCATCAAGGCAGGTGATGGGGTCCTTGGTGATCATGTTGCGGAAGTTGTTCCAAGTCCAACCGAAGGCATGCATGTTCAGGGTGTCCTCGAGCTGCTGGTCGAGCTCTGCGCCAACTTCGCCGAAGATGACCTTGCCTGCAGTCTCGTAGCTGTCATACAGGAAGGGCAGTGCGGTCAGAGCAAAAGCGGGGACTGCGGAAGAGAGCTGGGAGCAGTCAGCAAGGCACATATCGAGAGTGCCCATCTGGACGGCATCCTGAGCGTCGGACTGGTTGTAGAGGGAAGCAGCGGGGTAGATGTCGATGGTGATCTTACCGCCGGACTGCTCGTTGATCATGTCCGCCCACTTGGTCAGTGCTTCGTGAATGGGCTGGTCAACAGCATTGTGGTGGGAGAGCTTCAGGGTCAGCTCGGGGTATTCGACTGCTGCAGTGTCATCTGCTGCAGCATCGGCTGCGGGTTCTGCTGCGGGGGCTTCGGTTGCTGCGGGTGCAGCGCTCTCGCCGCAGGCGCACAGTGCAAAGCACATGACAAGTGCAAGCACCAGAGCGATGAGTTTCTTCATTTTGGGGTTCCTCCTAAATTTTTTATGATCGCAGAGTGACAGCTCTGAGATTCCGAATTCTATTCCCTATCACATCATAGAGGGAAGCCAGGTGACAAGCGCGGGGATAAAGATGACGAGCAGGGTAACGCTGTAGTTGACGGCGATGAACTTGAAGATGTTCTTGACGACCTTTGCCAGCGGGGTGTCGGTAATGCTCGCAGAGATGTACATGAGCAGGCCGACCGGGGGAGACATACCGCCCATGTCGAGAGTCAGAATGCAGACCATTGCGAAGTAAATCGGTTCAAAGCCGTAGGCGGAGATGAGCGGAGTGAAGATAGGCACGAGCATGAGCATTGCGGCGTTGGAGTCGATGAACATACCGGCGATGTAGAGGATGATGCTGATGAATATCAGAATCAGGTAGGGGTTGCCATGGAAGAACTGAGACGCGGCAAGAACGACCTTGGAGAGGTTATAGTTCGTGGCAAGGGTGCCGAAGATGCCGGCAAAGACAACGACGATCATGCAGTTGGTCGTGCCGTGGACAGCGTCCTTGAAGCAGTCCCAGACGTGCTGGACGGTCATGGTCTTGCGGATGAAGCCATAGATGATGCTGTATACGCAGGCGACGACGCCGGCTTCGGTTGCGGTGGTGGCACCGGTGAGAATGCCGCCGATGATGATGACGGGCATGATGAGCGCAGGCACTGCCTTGAGGGTGTCCTGACCGAGAGCCTTCCAGCCAACGAATTTCGTCTTGGGGATGCCGGCCTTGCGGGCGTAGATGCCGTTAACAATCATGTAGCCGCCGGCGATGATAAGCCCGGGGATGATACCGGCCATGAACAGCTTGCCGATGGCGATAGAGGTGACGCCGGAGTAGAGAACCATCATAATGCTCGGCGGAATGACCGGGCCGAGAGCGCCGCAGGAGGAGACGAGAGCACAGGAGTAGCCGTCGTCATAGCCGTCCTTGCGCATGATGGGAACAAGTATGGAGGCAAGAGCGGAGGTGTCGGCATTCGCGGAGCCGGAGACACCCGCCATCACGACACCGGTGACGATGGTCGCATGGCCGAGACCGCCCTTGAAGTGACCGACAAGGCTCTTTGCCCAGTTAACGAGAATATCGGTGATACCGGACTTCTCCATCAGGGTGCCTGCCAGCATGAAGAAGGGGACTGCCATAAGGGAGAAGGAGTCCATACCGGTGAATAGCTTCTGAGGAATGATTATACCTGTGAGTGAGGAGTCAAAGAAAAGAGTAACGACGGCAGAAATGACCATGCCGTAGGCGACGGGCATGCCGATGAACAGCAGCACGAAGAACAGCCCGAAAAGAATACCAAGCATCATATCTCTTCACCATCCTTGTTCTCATGAACTATCTTTATAAACAGA
>CAZFCH010000095.1:0-6490 GCA_964517445.1 uncultured Oscillospiraceae bacterium
AAAGCGTGGAGGCGTTCCGCGCCGCGTATCAAGAGGTGCTGGCATGAAAAAATTAGGCTTAATCGGCGGCACGGGGCCGGAATCCACCATCGAATACTATAAGGGCATTGAGTACGGCGTACAGCAGAGGTCAGGACGCAGCTTTTTCCCTAACCTGACAATTGAAAGTCTCAGCGTATTCGATGTGCTGGGGCTCTGCGCACGGCAGGACTATGCGGGACTGACCGAGTATCTGCTCAGGGGAGTTAAAAATCTGGCGGCGGCAGGCGCAGAGTGCGCGGCGCTGACCGGGATCACGCCGCACATTGTTTTTGATGAGCTGGCGGCGGCAGCACCCATCCCGCTTATCAGCATGGTGGACACGGCACGGGACTGTGCGGCGGAATGCGGTTACAGGAAAGTATGCCTGTTGGGAACACTGCCCACAATGGACGGCACATTTTTTCAGAAATCATTTGCCAAGCGCGGCATTGAGACTGCAACACCGAATGCAGAAGAGAAACGATACATTGAAACGAAGATAGAAACCGAGCTGGAATTCGGCAAGGTGCTGCCGGAAACACAGCGGGCTTTCCGCGAAATCGTGGAGCGGATCATTCGGGAGGAAAAGGTGCAGGCTGTCGTGCTGGGCTGCACGGAGCTGCCGCTTGTGTTTCGGGACATGGAACTGTCCGTGCCGTACATTGATGTGATGCAGATACATATTCAGGCACTGATACAGACAATTTCAGAGGAATAAACATAGTACTGCCCAGCGGCAAAGACGCCGCCGGGCAGTGCTGTTTATGAGAAAACAAAAAGGCATAGCCGCATATTACGGCTATGCCAAATTTTCGGGGATTATAAAATTCCTAAGCTGTCCGCTCCGGCGTGCGGCGATTTATTCGTCGAGCTTATAGGTGATGTCGGTGCTGAAGTCGAGCTTCGGCTCGGTGCGGTTCAGCACACGGGCAAGCGCCGGGAGATGCTTTACGATGATGAGCACCGCCGTGAAGATGGTAAGGCGCAGGATGAGCGAATCATCAACGATCAGGATGCCGAGGACGATATACGAAAGCGCGCCGATGACAGCGCCGAGGGAGAGGTACTTCGTCACGAGCGTCGCGGCGGCGGTGAGGACCAGCACGGCGGCGCCGAGGGACACATCCGCGGCAAAGGCCGCGACGATCATGCATATGCTCGCGTGGCTGCCCTTGAAATCATAATAGATGGGATAGAGCCTGCCGAGAACCAGGCAGAAGCCGGCGAACGCGCGGCCGGCATCGGCGTGGTCCTTGATGCCGAGAAGGATGCCGCCGATGAGAATGGGGATCAGATCCTTCACGAGCTCGACGAGCAGGAGCTTTGCAAAGCCGCCGACGCCGTAGATGCGGCGGAAGTTCGAAAGCCAGACGTTGCCGCGGCCGAGCTTCCACAGGCTGCGCCGGAACACGAAATTCGAGGCGAGCACCATGGTATCGAGGCCGCCGAACATATAGGCGAAGAACGCCGTCGGGATCAGCAGGAGGAAATATACCGTCATTCCTTATCCCCCTTCTGGCGGATAACGATGCGGATAGGCGTGCCCTCAAGGCCGAAGATAGTCCGGAGCTGGTTTTCGATATAGCGCTGGTAGGAGAAATGGAACAGCTCGCGGCTGTTGCAGAAGATGACGAAGTTTGGCGGCTTTATGCCGGTCTGGGTCATGTAGTATATCTTCAGGCGGCGGCCCTTGTCCGTGGGCGGCTGCACACGCGCCTGAGCGTCGGCAAGGACGTTGTTGAGCATGCCGGTGGAGATGCGCATATTGCTCTGGTCATTGACGAAGTTAATGAGCTCGAAGAGCTTTTCGGTGCGCTGGCCGGTGACGGCGGAGATGAAGATGATGGGCGCGTAGCTCATAAAGCTCAGGTCGCGCATGATGTCTTTGCGCATCTTCTCCATGGTGCCGGTCTCCTTATCGACCAGATCCCACTTGTTGACGGCGACAATGCAGGCCTTGCCGGATTCGTGCGCGAGACCGGCAATCTTGGTGTCCTGCTCGGTGACGCCGTCGCGCGCGTCAATCATGATGATGCAGACATCCGCGCGCTCGATGGCGAGCTGGGAGCGCATGACGGAGAACTTCTCTATCTTTTCATCGACCTTCGACTTGCGGCGGATGCCGGCGGTGTCGATGAACATGTATCTCCCCTGCTCATTTTCAAAGATGGTATCGACCGCATCGCGCGTGGTGCCGGCAATGTCGCTGACGATCAGGCGCTTTTCGCCAAGGATGCGGTTGATGAGCGAGGACTTGCCGACATTCGGCTTGCCGATGACGGCGACCTTGATGCAGTCGTCCTCCTCGTTCTCCTCTTCGGCGGGCGGGAAATGCTTCAGGCACTCATCGAGCAGGTCGCCGGTGCCGTGGCCGTGCACGGCGGAGACGGCGATGGGGTCGCCGAGGCCGAGGGAATAGAACTCATATATGGCGGGGTCCTCCGTGCCGGTGGAGTCAGCCTTGTTCACGGCGAGCACAACGGGCTTGCGGGAGCGCAGGAGCATGTTGGCAACGTCCTTATCCGCGGCAGTGACGCCGGTGCGGATATCGGTGACGAAGACGATAACGGTTGCGGAGTTTATGGCTATCTGTGCCTGCTCACGCATATAGAGCAGGATCTCGCTGTCGGTGGTCGGCTCGATGCCGCCGGTATCGACAACGTCAAACTTGCGGCCGCACCACTCGCACTCGGCATAGAGCCTGTCGCGCGTGACGCCGGGGGTGTCCTCAACGATGCTGAGTCTGCGCCCGACAAGGCGGTTAAACAGCATCGATTTGCCGACGTTCGGCCGGCCTACTATTGCAACAAGAGGTCTTGACATTCAGTTTCCTCCTACTAATTCTCAGTTAATTATCAGTTCTGATTATACTTATAAAAGGCTTCGTGCGACTCCTCGCGCACGGGGAGCTTCACCTCCGGCAGGACGCCGCTTATCGCGTCCCAGAGGGCGAAGCCGTCGCTCTCTATCGGATAAATGGGCACGCCGAGCGCTGCCGACGCTTCCTCAAGCAGCACATCGTCAAGAAAATCCATCTCCTGACGGCGCAGCATGTTCTGCGAAATGAACAGGTGCTCGCCCAGGGGCTTATCCTTGAGCTGACGGATGAGGTCGCCGCCGGTTATGAGGCCGGTGACGTTGATGCTGCGGCCGAAAAAGTCATTTTCAATGGCGTAGACGCGGCCTTTGATGCCGGGGTATTTTTCACGCGCCATGGCCAGCAGTCCTTCAAAATACGGCGCGACGGAGGTGCCGGTGGCAATGGAGAAGTCGGTATACTCCGGCTCATCCGAGAGCTTCAGCGCGGAGCGGAACTCCGTCTCCAGCAGGCGGATCATGCCGACGCCGTTTTCAAGCTGGGTATATTCCTCATAGAAGTCCTCATCCGGTATCTCGCGCCCGGCCTTGATATACAGCTCATCGGCGCAGAAGAAGATGCGCGTGCCGTGGCGGTGGACACACTGGTCGCCGAAGCGCTCGACAAGGTCGATGGTCTCGGCAGCGTGCTCTGGGGTGAAGGGCGTGAGCGGATAGAGCTTCTCACGGAACCTGGTAAGCCCGACGGGGACGATGGAGACGCTGTGCACCGCGGGGTGCATCTGCTCAAGATCCTGCATGGAGCGCAGAAGCTCATCACCGTCATTGAGGCCGGGGCAGCAGACAATCTGACAGTTCATGACGATGCCGGCTTTCGCGAAGCGGCGCATGATGTCAATGGTTTCGCCGGCTCTTTTGTTGCGCAGCATCTTGCAGCGCAGCTCGGGATTCGTCGTATGGACAGATACGTTTATGGGGCTTATGTGCAGGGCGATAATGCGCTCAACCTCGCGCGGGGAAAGGTTCGTGAGCGTGATATAGTTGCCGAGCAGGAAGCTCAGGCGCGCGTCGTCGTCCTTAAAATACATGGTTTTGCGCATACCGCGCGGGAGCTGGTCGATGAAACAGAACACGCAGGCGTTCGCGCAGGAGCGCGGCTTGTCCATAAGGTAGCTTTCAAAATTGAGGCCGAGGTCGCCGCCCTCGTCTTTCTTCACATCCAGCTCATACTCGCTGCCGTCCGGTCTTTTCAGGCGAACCTTCAGCAGCTTGTCATACGCGAAGAACTTGTAATCGAGCACGTCGAGAATCTGATTGCCGTTGATGGCAATGACGGTATCTCCCGACTCTACCCTGCCGTACAAAGGGCTTGTCTCATCGACGGATTTTATATAATTGTCTTCCATGAGCGTGCCTCCTTAAAAAGAAAATACGGCAGAATATGGATTGAGGAGGAGCGGCCTGACGCCTCTCCTCCTCAAGCATCTTTTACTTGCTCTCCTCAACAGCGATGACGGAACGGCCATTGTACTGACCGCAGGCCTTGCAAGCACGATGAGGCATGCAGAAAGCGCCGCAGTTGGGGCACTTTATCACATTGGGAGCGGTGAGCTTCCAAACGGAAGAACGTCTCTTATCACGTCTCTGTCTTGATACTTTTCCTTTCGGGACTGCCATGTTGACACCTCCTGTTGACGGCTGTTTTGAGCAGCTCTAATTTTAGGTTTTGCATTATTTATCCAAAAGCTGCTCAAGCACAGCAAATCTTGGATCAATTTGTTTCCGGCACCCACAGGGGCCGAGGTTGAGATTTTTGCCGCAGGTGGAGCAGAGGCCTTTGCAGTCCTCCTTGCAGAGGAACTTGGTCTCCATATCCAGAATGAAGCAGGTTTCGAGAACTTCACTGAGGTCTATTCCGTCACCCTCCAGAGTGAAAAGTTCAGGATCGTCACCGGTGTTCTCCTCAACGATGACGGCGTCAAGCGGGGTCACTTTAATGCTTTCGAACTCAGTACCGCAGCGGTCGCAGATGCAGATCATCTCCGCAGTCAGCTCCCCTTCAAGCCTGAGCACTCCGGCCTCATTGTAGACCCGGCCTTCAGCGTGGGGCTTTGTTTTATATTCCTTTATCTGCGGGAAATCCAGCCCCTCCGTCTCCAATTCACACTCGAACGGAACCGAACCGCCGGGAATCTCGATTATATCTCTCAGGTTAAGAAACATACACGCACCTCGCACAGACGCCTTAGTATTATAGATTACTTGTCAAGACTTGTCAACACTAATTTTATATAGTATAATTCAGAAAATCGCTGAAATAAAGGAGTTTTTGCACAGCATGAAAGAGCTGACAGTCAAAAACAACGACGCCGGGCAGCGTCTCGATCGGTTTATAGGCAAAGCCGTGCCGCTCCTGCCCGAATCGCTGCTGCAAAAATACATCCGCCTCAAGCGCATAAAGCTCAACGGCAAGGGCGCAAAGCGCGACACGCGCCTTTCGGAGGGGGACATTCTGCAATTATACATAAACGACGAGTTCTTTGAAAAACCGCGCGAGGAGAACTCCTACCTCAAGGTCGGCACACCGCGGCTGACAATTGTCTACGAGGATGAGAACATCCTGCTGCTGGACAAGAAGCCGGGGGTACTGTGCCACAGTGCCGGCACCTGGGATTATAACACGCTTATCGCGAATGTTCAAGCGTACATGGCGCAAAAGGGCGAATGGAAACCGCGCGAGGAGAACTCTTTTGCCCCGGCGCTGTGCAACCGCATCGACCGCAACACCGGCGGCATCGTCATCGCGGCAAAGAACGCTGAGGCGCTGCGCATCCTCAACGAGAAGATACGCGACAGGGAGATTGAGAAGTTCTATCTCTGCGCGGTATCCGGCAAGCCGCGCCCCGCGTCCGGAAGGCTTGAAAACTATCTGTTCAAGGACGCGAAGAAGAACCAGGTGTTTATAAAGGACAAGCCCGATCCGGGCTGCAAAACAGCAATCACGGAGTACCGCGTGCTGTGCAGCAAGGGGCAGCTGTCGCTCGTGGAGTGCAGGCTGCTGACAGGGCGCACGCACCAGATACGCGCGCAGATGGCGCACGCGGGCTGGCCGCTGCTCGGCGACGGAAAGTACGGGCGCGAGCGCTTCAACAAGGACTTCGGCGAAAACGGGCAGGCGCTCTACTCATACCGGCTGCGCTTCGAGTTCCCGACAGACGCGGGCGCGCTCGAGTACCTGAGGGGGAAAGAGTTCAGGGTTGAGCGCGTCGACTTTGCGGAAAAATACTTCGGCGTGACCGAACTTGATTTTGAATCGGATCCCGGCACAAACGGCGGGAATAAGAATAAATAATAATAAAGCAAGGGGCTGCAACAAAATGAAATTTTTGCTGCAGCCCCTTTGGCTGAAAGTCAAAAGCAGCGGCAGAAACCGCAAAAATATTAGGGCATTTTTTGTTTTACGCCTTTTCAAGGATATCGCTCACGTCGGTGTTCTTTACGCTGAGAGTGAATGTGACGGTTTTGCCGTCGTGGGTGAGCTTACATTCCTCGCCGAAGCTGCCTTTATCAAGGAGATTGGCCAGTGCAAATGTCGAGGTCGCGTCCTTGGTGACGAACACGATCTTCTCCACTCCGCGGGCTTTCAGCGTGT
>CAZFCH010000096.1:0-6479 GCA_964517445.1 uncultured Oscillospiraceae bacterium
CGTCCTGAGGCGCGGAGCCGTGGGACTGGAAGCCCTTGACGCGGATGGTGAAGTTATCGCAGGAAGCCATGCGGTTGCCGGTACCAACACAGACATAGGGAGCGTCCAGAGTGCCCCAGATATGCTGGCCGTAGATAGCATCAACACCGTCGAGGATGTTGTGATCAACATAGTACTTTGCGCCGCAGGCCATTTCTTCGCCGGACTGGAGCAGGAACTTGACCTTGCCCTTGAGCTCGTCCTTCTTCTCGAGAAGGATATGAGCCGCGCCGAGCAGCATGGCGATGTGGTTATCGTGGCCGCAGGCGTGCATAACGCCCTCGTTCTGAGAAGCAAAGTCGAGACCGGTGCCCTCCTTGACAGGCAGTGCGTCGATATCGGCGCGCAGCATGACGGTGCGGCCGGGCTTGCCGGTGTCGAGAGTGGCGATCAGGCCGGGATAGTCGGGGAAGGTCTGAATCTCCATACCCATCTTCTCAAACTCTGCGACGAGAGCCTTAGTGGTCTCCCACTCCTTGAAGCTGAGCTCAGGATGCGCATGGAAGTATCTCCTGCGCTCGATGATGTAGGGTTCGTACTTTTGTGCCAGAGCTTTAATGTCCATAAAAGCCCCTCCTTCTTTAAAATATATTCTTTCCAATCAAAATCAGGACGGCACAACTATTAGTTATGCCGCCCCGAAAAATCACTTATTAAGGAAGTCTGCTGCTACCTGACAGTACAGACAAGCGCCGTTGAGCAGGGCATCCTCATCAACCTTAAACTTCGGGCTATGGTGAGCCTGGAAGGTGTCCTTTTCTTCGCAGCCGCAGCCGACGAGTGCAATAGCGCCCATCTGATCGGGAGCAGCATCGATGAAGAAACAGAAGTCCTCGCCGCCGGTGGTCGGGTCGAAAGCGATCTTGTAGCTGTCATCGTCGCCGTAGACCTTCTTGCAGGCGCCGTCAATTATATCAGCCATAACAGGATGGTTGACAGTGGGCATGACAAGGGTAGTGTACTTGAACTTGTAGGTGCATCTGTATGCTTCGCAGGTTCCCTTTACGATGCGCTCGATGCGCTCGGGGAACTCAGCAAATACCTGTCTGTCAAAGCAGCGGGTGGTACCGGCGAGGTAGCCGCTGTCAGCGATGACATTCCAGCGGGTGCCGACATCCATGCGGCCGACCGTGCAGACGGCGGCGTCAATGGGTCTGTACTCACGGGAGACGATGGTCTGGAGAGAGTTGACGATAGCAGCGCAGCAGGTAACTGCGTCATGGCAGTTGTGTGGCTCTGCACCGTGGCCGCCCTTGCCCTGTACCCAAATTTCAAACTGGCCTGCGGAGGCCATTCTCGGGCCGGCTGCAAAAGCGACTTTGCCGGTGGGGACCTGAGTCCAGATGTGCTGGCCAAAGACAGCGTCAACGCCTTCCATTGCGCCGTTTGCGATCATGGAAGGAGCGCCCTGAGCAGTCTCTTCAGCAGGCTGGAAAGCAAGCTTAACAGTGCCGCACAGCTCGTCCTTGACATCGTTGAGGATGTGGGCAGCGGTGAGCATCATAGCGGTATGGGTATCGTGGCCGCAGGCGTGCATGACGTTGTCTACGGTGGACTTATAGGGCAGGTCATTCTCCTCCTGGATGGGCAGAGCGTCCATGTCGCCGCGGATGAGGATGGTCTTGCCGGGCTTACCGCCCTTTATGGTAGCCAGTACGCCGGTCTCAAGACCGCACTGTACGTAAGGCACACCTATCTTATCAAGCTCGGACTGAACGAACTTGCTGGTTTCGTATTCCTTGGTGCTGAGTTCAGGATGCATGTGGAGGTGTCTGCGGGTCTCGATGATGTAATCGCTGTACTTCTGAGCAGTTTCCTTGATGTTCATAATATGCCCTTCCTTTCCGCCGTATGTGCGGCGTCATTGCAGAATGATTAAATACTGCTTAAGCTGCGCCGCATAATCTGCATATGCGGCGCAGCCATTTAGTTATGTAGAATACCTAATCAGAACAGGTTGGTGAACAGACCTGCAATGATAACAGAAGTGATGGTGACGGTGGTGAAGCCGCCGACGATCATGCTGGGGTACATCTCGCTCATGAGGTAATCGACCTCTTCCTGGTTCTCGCCCAGAGCCTTGCAGGTGTTCTCGGTGATGATGGCATTGGGGGGGAAGCCGTAGAGAGCGGTCAGGCCGTTTGCCAGAGCAAGGCAGAAGTCAATCTTCAGAAGCTTTGCAACGACAAACTCAAAGATAGCCATACCGGCAACGCCGACAACAATGAGGATAAGCATCGGGACGATAACGGCGCCGAGCATCTCAGGAGTTGCGGTCTTGAGGCCGTCGAAAACGTACATCATCAGGGCGAACATAATGATGCCGTAGGAGTTGGCCTTGTTGAGGGAGTTGACATCGAGGAAGCCGATGGTGGTGCCGATAACGCCGAGGACCAGGGCCCAGACAGCGCCGGAAATCTTGCCGATGCCGGGGAATGCAATGGTGCCGAGCTGGGTAGCGAGCCATGCAACGATACCGAGCTTAAGGAAGATCATAACGGGGCCGTTCCACTTCTCAGGCAGAGGCGGGATGAGCTTCTTCTTGGTGGTCTCAGCTGCAGTGCCGGCCTCGTGCTTGTTGGCCTTCTCAACTGCAGAAGCGTCGATGACTTTCTTCTCGCCGGAGCGGAAGCCCTTGAGGAGCTTCTTGCCTTCGAGCTGGAGGCAAAGAGCGGTGAGGGGGTAGCCAGCGAAGCCCTGTACGCAGTACATTGCTATTGCGAAGAGCGCTGCGGCCTCGAGACCCTTCTCTGCTGCGGCAGTCTGCATGGTAACAGCAGCGACGATACCGCCGGTAAGGGGAGGCAGACCGGCAACGACGAATTCTCTGCCGATGAGGGGGATGCAGATGAACCAGCAGGCAAGGCACATACCGGCCAGGCCAGCGAGGCAGACAACGATGGTCTTCCACTGTTCACCAAGCTGCTTGAGGCTGATGATGGTGCCCATGTGGGTGATGAGCAGGTAGATGCCGATGGTGCTGCCGAAGGGGATCAGGTTAGAATCGGAAATGAGGGTTTCCGGGAAAATGCCCGTCCAGTAGCCAGCCAGCATAACGATCGCCGTGACAAACACGGAGGGAACCCATGCTTTGGTCAGGATGGACACTGCATCGCCTATCAGGTAGGCTACGGCGCACAGAATGAACGCCAATGCGAAATTGTACATATTGTTCCTCCTTTTTCTCTTTATCTATTCCGCGGCGCGGCAGATACTCCGCAGCGCATGAATAAATATGCTGGTATTATAGCAACTGACAGTGGCAATGTCAAGAACTTCAACAATTTAAAGTGCAATTTTTTTAAGCATTTTTAACATGATAAAATCTCATTGCTGTCGTGCAAATCCGTAATGTAAACCGGTTTCTCAATTTTACGCGTATTTTATCAGTATTGTCCCGCGGTTTATGCGCTTTTTGCTCTACATGTGCAAAAGAGTTTGTATAATTATTTGCACTTTACAGGAGCGCAAGATAATAAAAATACCGTCTGTCGTTTGACAGACGGTATTTTATAAACCAGTAATAAATTACTTGATCTCGACGGTTGCGCCGACAGCTTCGAGCTGAGCCTTGAGAGCCTCTGCGTCTTCCTTGGAGATGCCTTCCTTGACCTTGGCGGGGACGGACTCGACCAGAGCCTTTGCCTCTGCGAGGCCGAGGCCGGTGATGCCGCGGATTTCCTTGATGACCTTGATCTTCTCTGCACCGAAAGCGGTCATGACAACGTCAAACTCGGTCTGCTCTTCGACAGCGGGGCCAGCAGCAACTGCGGGGCCAGCAGCGACGGCAGCGGCGGAAACACCGAAGGTGTCCTCCAGAGCATGTACGAGCTCGCTGAGCTCAAGAACGGTAAGGCCTTTGATCTCTTCGATCATGGCAGCGATTTTTTCACTCATTGTAATTTCCTCCATTAAATATTTGTGCAGTCTGATTATTCAGCTGCGGCTTCAGCAGCGCCGGACTCAATAGAGCCGCCCTTCTGCTCGAGAATCTGACCGAGGCAAACGGCCAGGCCGGTGATGGGTGCGATCATGGTGCCCAGAACCTTGGAATACAGAGCATCCTTGGAGGGCAGAGAAGACATTTCGGCTATCTCAGCGTCGGTAAGGATCTTGCCTTCCATGAAGGCAGCCTTGACGTTGAAACGGTCGCCCAGCTTCTTGCTGTAATCACTGATGATACGGAAAGGAGCGATGGGGTCATTCTCAGCGGTGGCCAGAGAAGTGGTGCCGTTGAGGACGTCGTCGAGACCGCTCATCCCCAGCTTGTCCAGAGCCTTTCTGGTCAGGGTGTTCTTGACAACAGTGTAGTTGACGTCGTCCTTGCGCAGCTCGGTACGAAGAGCGGTGTCCTCAGAAACGGTGATTCCCTTGTAATCAACCAGGATACCTGCGCTTGCGCCCTTGATGCGTTCAGCCAGAGCCTCGACTATTGCCTGCTTTTCGCTAAGAACCTTTGCATTTGGCATATTGTGTTTCACCTCCACGCGAATGATGGCACGCTCAAAAAGAAAACCCCTGCGTCAAGACGCAAGGGCACAAAAACAATCGCGGTAAACCTTGATAATGTTAATGTCCTCGGCAGGACTTACGGGCAGAACCCACCTGCTGTCTTTGGAGCGCTGTAATAATATAACAGAGCTTGGCATGAAAGTCAAGCATTTTCAATGCTTTTTCGCGTAATTTTTTCGAGCTGCGCGATGATTTTCTTTCTTATGCGGCTTGTGCTCCGCGTCGCCGTGTGATATTCTATCGATTGCGCGGTCTGATACTGTTCGGGCCAATTTCTGTTCCGGAAAGGCAATATTATAATAATGAAGATAACTACACGCAAGCTCACCATCTCGGCGATACTGCTCGCGGCGGATGTGCTGCTCACGCGGGTGTTTGCGTTCAACACGCCGCTTATGAAAATCGGCCTCGGTTTTGCCGCAATAGCGCTGTGCGCGATGCTCTATGGGCCGGTATGGGCAGCGTTCGTCTCCGCACTGGGGGATTTCATCGGCTCACTCATGTTCCCGACCGGCGCGTATTTTCCCGGTTTCACCCTGACCGCTGCGGTCACGGGGCTCATATTCGGTCTGTGCCTGTATAAGCATGAACGTTCATGGATACGCGCCGTCTTGGCGGCGGCGCTCAACTGCCTGATAGTCTCTTTTCTCGCGAACTCCGCCATGATCTCTTTCATCACCGGCAACTCCTATGCTGCGATGCTCGCGGCACGCGCGGTGCAGCTGGCGGTCATACTGCCGGTGCAGACGGCGGTATTGCTGCTGCTCACGCGCTCTAAATTCATCGCCAAGCAGACTGCCGAATGCGGAATGTGATACGCTCTCAATATACAATCAGCCCCGGGCAAAAGCCCGAGGCTGAAATTTTTTATCGTTCTTCTCGGAAGTATGCCAAGCCGAGGGATGCGGGAGGCTGATTCTCGCGCTTATTGCGCATGGAGGAGATAACCAGAACTACAATGGTGACAATGTAGGGGATCATCTTATACAGTTCCTTGACGGCGAGGTTCGTGCCGGTGGGAATGAAGATATAAAGTATATACAGTCCGCCGAAGAGAATGGACGCCAGCACGCTGACGTTCGGGCGCCAGACCGTGAAGATAACCAGCGCGATGGCAAGCCAGCCGCGGTCACCGAAGGCATCGTTTGACCATATGCCGCAGGCGTAGTCCATGACATAGTAGAGTCCGCCGAGTCCCGCAATAACGCTGCCGATGCAGGTGGCCATATATTTATAGCGTGTAACATTGATGCCGGCTGCGTCAGCGGTGTTCGGGCTCTCGCCGACGGCGCGGAGATTGAGCCCGACGCGGGTGTGATTGAGAATATATGACGCCACGAGCGCTATTATAATTGCCAGGTACGCAAGAAATCCGTAGGAGAGAAAGATCTTTCCGAACGCGCCGAGCTTTGATGCGACGGGCAGGGACTTGCTGAAATAGGCGCTTGTCGCGGAGAGCGCTATGGACGGAACCTCGCTGCCGGTGAGCTTTATGAGCGAGCCGCCGAAGAAGTTGCCGATGCCGACGCCGAAGGTCGTCATTGCAAGGCCGGTAACGTTCTGATTTGCACGGAGAGTGACCGTGAGGAAGCAGTAGATAAGGCCCATCAGCAGGGAGCCGAACACAGACGCAAGCAGTGGAATGGCAACCGTCAGAAAGCCGTTCATGTTTGCCGCACTGCCGCAGGACTGTTCATACATGAAAGCGCCTACGACGCCGCTGATGGCGCCAACGTACATAATGCCGGGGATGCCGAGGTTGAGGTTGCCGGACTTCTCGGTGAGCGTTTCACCAGTGCTGCCAAAGAGGAGCGGAATGCCCTGCGCAACGGCTCTGGGGATAAAGGAAACAAAATCAAACATAGCTTACTTTTCCTCCTTTGCAGTCTTGCAGAAGCTTATCTTGTAGCTGATGAAGAACTCGCAGC
>CAZFCH010000097.1:0-6428 GCA_964517445.1 uncultured Oscillospiraceae bacterium
GAGGTGACACATGAGCGTAAACGTTAGCTTTTCGCTTAGCGATAACCGGGACTTGATAAGGCAGGCGGCGAAAGAGCAGATAATAACGGCGCTTGAAGCTGTCGGAATACAGTCAGAGGGCGACATTAAGGACTACACCGGGAATACCGATATCGCCGAAATAGCGGGCGGCTTCCAAATACGGAAGCCGCCCGCTATTTTTCGTTATGGGTCTGATATCAGAATCAGAAGGAAACGATGAGCTGCATTTTGAAGCGCTCCTCACCGTACACTGCGTGGGGGATGTTCTTCGGCATGATAAGGGTTTCGCCTTCACTGAGGATGAACACCTCGCCGCCGACAGTGAAGCGGCCGGTGCCGTCGAGCACAGTGACCATCGCGTCACCGCCCGCTGCATGGGTGGATATCTCTTCGCCCTTATCAAAGGAGAAGAGCGTCATGCTGACGGAGTTATTCTGCACGAGCGTTTTGCTGACGACCTGCCCGTCCTGATAATCCACAAGATCCTTGAGAAGCAGCTTTTCCTGCTTTGCAATGTTTTTATACATATGAGTGACCTCCAAGTCTTTGATGCGGATAGTATATCACACTTTGTCAGAAATTTGTATACTTATTGTGAAATCGACTTGGAGATTGACCGGAATGGAAACGGTGGTATAATATAAAAAAGTACCGAGGAGGCGTGTGTATATGAAGCTTGCAATGGCACAGATGGCGATGAACGCGGATATGGCGGAAAACCTGAAAAAGTCCCTGCGTTTCTGCGAGGAAGCAAAGGGGAGCGACATACTGTTTTTCCCGGAAATCCAGCTCTGCCCGTTCTTTCCGCAGTATGAGAAGAAAAACGTGGACGCTTATTGTCTGCGCCCGGATGCGGAGGAGATACGTGCGCTCTCCGCAGCGGCTGGGGAGGGCGGCTATTACATGTCGCCGAACGTGTACCTTGAAATGAACGGCCGGCGCTATGATACCTCGCTCTGGATAGATCCGCAGGGCAAGCTGCTCGACTGTGCAAAGATGGTGCACATCGCGCAGGCGGAGCAGTTCTATGAGCAGGACTATTACACTCCCTCGGACGACGGCTTCAAAGTGTTCGATACGCCTTTTGGCCGGATCGGCATCGTCATATGCTATGACAGACACCTGCCTGAGAGCATCCGCACATGCACGCTCATGGGCGCACAGCTCATAATAATCCCGACGGCGAACACCAAAGCCGAACCGATGGAAATGTTTGAGTGGGAGATACGGGTGCAGGCGATGCAGAATCAGGTATTTATCGCGATGTGCAACCGCGTGGGCGCCGAGGGCGATATGAACTTTGCCGGTGAGTCGCTCGTTGTGCACCCGAGCGGTGACGTCATATGCAAGGCGGACGATAAGGAGCAGCTCGTCTGCTGCGAGATAGACCTTGCCGAGAGCGACGCATGGCGCGCAAAGAAGCCGTATATCCCGACGCGGCGTCCGGAATGCTATCTGTGAGCGGAGGGCAGCGCGATGCGGGAGCTTAAGCTGAAACGCGTGTACCGACACTTCAAAGGCGATTATTATCTCACCGAGGACATAGCCAACGACTCTGAAACGGGTGAGCCGTATGTCGTGTACAGAAAGCTCTATGGCGACGGGGGACTTTGGATACGCCCGCTCGAGATGTTTCTCAGCGAGGTGGACCATGAGAAATACCCCGACTGTGAGCAGAAGTACCGCTTTGAACTGCAGGAGATTGACAGCGCAGCGGGACACTGAAAACCGATATTAATATCAAGAGCGGACAAATGATCCGCTCTTGATTTTTTCTGCCTATGAGTGTATAATGGCTTTAATGAGACACGGCGTCTCATTAAAAAACGGAGGTGCGGTAAATGAGAAGCAGGAATCCGGAGCTGATGAAAGCGATACGCGGCTATGTCGAGAGCTATTACAGGGAACACCTTTCGCCACCGTCGATAAGAAGCATATCGGAGGCGACAGGGATACCGCGCGCGACGGTGCAGCGCTACCTGGTGGATATGGACAGCAGGGGAATGCTCGAATACAGCGGGCGCGTCGCCGCCTCTCCCGGCATCGCCAAATGCACCACAGGCTATGTCTCCGCGCCGATAGTCGGTGCGATACGCTGCGGCAGTCCCGAGGGCGAGGAGGCGGACGTTGAGGAATATGTGAATCTGCCGACCTCCGTGTTCGGCGGCGGGAGCATGTATCTGCTGCGCGCGAAGGGCGACTCGATGCATGATGCTGGCATAGATGAGGGTGACCTTGTGGTCATCACGGTGCAGACCGAGGCAAACATCGGGGACATTGTCGTTGCGCTCGACGGCAGCGGGCAGAACACACTCAAGCGCTATGCCGGCTTCGATGAGTCGCGCGGCCGTTACGTGCTTGAATACATGAACGAGAAAGTCTACCCCGGAAAGACCGAGCTTGTCGACAGCTTCACGGTGCAGGGCGTCGCACGGCACGTGATAAAGGCAATTTGAGGAGCGCAGAAAAATGGAACGCTGCTATGTTTCCATCGATCTGAAGTCATTCTTCGCGTCGGTGGAGTGTGTGGAGCGCGGGCTGAACCCGCTTACAACGAATCTTGTCGTTGCGGATTCCTCGCGCACGGAAAAGACAATATGCCTTGCAGTGACGCCGTCACTCAAAAGCTACGGCATCTCTGGCAGAGCGAGGCTGTTCGAGGTTGTGCAGCGCGTGGGCGAGATAAACGCCGCGCGCCGCAGAAAAGCGCCGGGAGGGAAGTTTACGGGAAAGTCTTACCTTGACCCGGAGCTTAAGGAAAACAGCACGCTCGAGCTGGACTATATAGTGGCAAAGCCGCAGATGTCGCATTATATAGAAATGAGCACAAGGATATACGATATATACATGAAATACTTCGCGCCGGAGGATGTGCATGTCTACTCGATAGACGAGGTGTTCATCGACCTGACGGCGTATCTCAAGACCTATGGGCTGACCCCGCGCGAGCTTACGCAGAGGATTATCCTCGATGTCCTGCACAGCACGGGCATCACGGCAACGGCAGGGATAGGGACAAATCTTTATTTAAGTAAGATCGCGATGGATATAGTTGCAAAGCACATCGGGCCTGACGCGGACGGCGTGCGCATCGCAGAGCTCACGGAGCAGAGTTACCGGGAGCAGCTTTGGGAGCACCGACCGCTGACGGATTTCTGGCGCGTCGGCAGAGGGTATGCAAAGAAACTCGAAGCGCACGGAATGTACACAATGGGTGATGTCGCACTGCGCGCGGAGTATGATGAGGACTCGCTCTATAAGCTCTTCGGCGTGAATGCGGGGCTGCTGATAGACCACGCGTGGGGCTATGAGCCGTGCACTATCGCGGACATTAAGGCGTATCGCCCCGGCAGCAGCAGTCTCGGCTCAGGGCAGGTGCTCCACTGCCCGTACACATTCGATAAGGCACGGATAATCGTCCGCGAGATGACGGAACAGCTCGTGCTTGAGCTTGTGGAAAAGCGTCTTGTGACCGACCAGATTATACTCACCGTGGGCTACGATACCGAAAGCCTCTCCCGGCAGGAGACTGCCGCGCAGTATAAGGGCGAAGTGGTGCGCGACTACTACGGCCGGCAGGTGCCGAAGCCCGCGCACGGTTCATGCCCGCTTGGGCGGCAGACGGATTCGCTGAAGCTGATAATGGATGCGGTGCTGCCGCTGTACGACAGAATCACGGACAGCAGGCTGCTTGTGCGCAGAATTAATATAGCGGCGAACAACGTCGTGCCGGAGTCGATGGCGCGACCAACGGAGGAGGCAGTGCAGTTTGACCTGTTCTCCGATTGCGATGCGCAGGCAAAGCGGGCGGATGAAGAACGTAAGCAGCTCGAGCGGGAGAAACGCCGCCAGAGAGCGGTCGTGCTGATAAAAGGAAAGTACGGGAAAAACGCGATTCTCAAAGGCACGAACTTCATGGACGGCGCGACGATGCGCGACCGCAACCGTCAGATAGGGGGACATATGGCATGAGCGGGAAATATGATTTTCTGCTCCGTCGCGGCCGCCGCATTTCCGAGAAGCATCCGCCAATGCCAAACCGGGAGCGCGCGGCACAGTTTGCACCCTTCGCCGCATTGAACGGTTTTGAGGAGGCCGTTGACGAGACGGCGCGCCTGACAGAACAGCAAATCGAGCTCGACGATGGCGGCATTGAGGAGCTTGACCGCACGCTGCGGCAGCTGGCGGAGCATGCAGCAGAGCGACCAGAGGTATCTGTAACGTGGTTCAGGCCGGACGACAGAAAGGACGGCGGCGCATATCTGACCTGGCGCGGCAGCCTGAAAAAGATGGATATGTATGAGCGAAAGCTCATCTTTACCGACAGGCGGAGTATACCGATAGACAGCATTCGCAGTGTAGAATATATGGAAAAACATTGACCGGAAAGACCGGGCATGTTATATTAATATTATCATTATTATACAGATGATACGGGGGCAAGAATATGGGGCTGATCGGTATAGCGGCGTGTATAGTGGCTGCGGTCAAGGGACATAAGACGTTTGCATGGGTCACCGGAGTGTGGACAGCGGTTGCCCTGCTGCTTGCAGTAAGCGGTGCGACAGAATATGCATTCTCGCCCGGGGTAGTGTTTTTAATCATTGCGCTCTCAATGAAAAAGATACCGAAAGAGCCTGAAGAAAACAGCGGCGCCGCGGCGGTCGTTGAGCCTGCGGAACCGGCAGCTGTGCCGGCAGCGGAGCCTGCGATCTCGGCAATCCCGGAACAGCCAAAGGTATACGTCTGCACAAACTGCGGCGGACGCTGCAACGGCTGGTATCAGGTTTGCCCGTCATGCGGGTCGATTGACCAGATGGTGGCGGCCGATTCCGCTTTGCCGGATGCAGGCTCAGGGCTTGTGGGCTGCACGCATTGCGGCAAGCAGATTGAAGCACAGGCAAAGTTCTGCCCGTACTGCGGAACGAAAACAGGCAAATGAAATAATTGAATAATAGATAATAACAACCCGGCTGCCGTGCATAGACGGCAGCCGGGTTACTGCTATTTGATATTAGTATGAATGCGGGACTTATTCGCCGAGGATCTTGTTGATGCGCGATTCCGCTTCCTTGGCTATTGTTTCGGGGACGATGCCGGTGGCGACGACCTTATCAAAGATCTCGCCGCACTTTTTCTTGCCGAGCAGCTTTATGGGATACTTGAGCAGCTGGGGTGCAAGCTCCTTGATAACGTTGGCGGTATCGGGATTGTCAAACAGCTCCTTGACGGTAAGATTCCTGAAATCCATGGCAATACTCCTTTTCGTTATTGCGGGGCGCTGCCCCGCGTATATTTATATTATACCGCCTGCCCGGCAAAATGGCAAGAGGTTACCAGCTGCTCACGTCAGCGTGCTGTTGGGCACGTTGATCACAATAGCAGCTACGTTCTAAAAGCAAAGACAGATAGAAACAGCGCTGCGCAAGGTAAAACGTGAAGCAATCGCGGCAAAGGCGATGGGCGATGATAATACATACACCGCAAAAGCCGTGCGTTATAAGCGCTTGAATGACGAATACGACAGCTTTACAAAAGCCGCCGGATTGCGATCACAAAAAGAGCGCGGAAATATTGCAGAGTTTGGCGCGTCAGAGTCAAAAGCAATTAACAAGCAGTATGGCACTCTTGTTAAAAAAGCTAACTCGATGTATAATACAGGCAGCGAAAGCGGGAATGTTGATGCGTATCTCCGTGACTTGCCTATACGTCAAAAGATAAAGAACGAATACTCACATGAGATGAACGTCGGGCGGCAAAACGGGCACTATGTCGGTACGAATGAGTACAATATGTACGTGCGGAAACAGCAAAAACGCGGTATGTACGGGCCGAGTGTCGTAACCGTAACGCCCGATGAGTTGAAAGAACTATTTGAGCAATATTCAGGCACGGGCAGATTGAAAAAGCAAAAAAACGGCACATGGGCGGAAATTGAGATAATATCTGTATCAGATAAGATTATTGGTTATACTGTTAACGAGAAAACGAATGAGAAGATAGAAACATCCTGTTTTGCCATTCATTACAGCCGGAAAAAAGGTTGGCATATTGTACCCGACTATGCGGATACGAAGGGAGTTGAAGAACATGACCCCACGAGAAGCAGCGGAGTTTAATCTAAAAAACGTTCGGATTACCTGCAAAGACGGCTATACACGCGAGGGCAAGTGTTATATGTACACCGAACTCGACGATAATGACGAGATATATGATTATTTTGACATTGGCGACGTGATTATTTATCTGGACGACATAGCAGAAATCGCGGAAATCAACGATGGATAACTTCAAAGCAGTTTATAAAATCTTGTCAACGCTGGAAAAGGCAATGGACTATCCGGAGTTTGATAAGGTTGGCATATAGTACCTACTTATGCCGATAATAGAGGGAGGAAAGATGACTA
>CAZFCH010000098.1:0-6383 GCA_964517445.1 uncultured Oscillospiraceae bacterium
CTTGAGATTACCGCCGATACCAAACCCGGCGTGTATGTCTTCCCCTGGCCGGAGCTTCTCCACAGCAATGAGACTCAGGCGGAATAATATAGTTATATAATAATGTACTAATGGCGCGCTGCAAAACGCAGCGCGCCATTAAATTTTATAGTTTTATGGTATCACACACCGCTCGCGCCGTAGTTCGACAGCACGCGCGCCGAGGGGTCGTCAACGTCGCAGCCTTTCCAGCTCCTGTTCGGCATCCAGAAGTCGACCACCATCTCGCTCTGCCCGGGATAGTACTTCTCGAATATCTCCCTGTAGAGGAGCGACTCCTTGGTAAACGGCCGCGCATGGTCATACTTCATCCGCTTCTGCTCGTACTCCTCGTCGGTGTAATACGCCGCGGCATACTCCTTGAGATCGTCAACGAGAGAGTGCCCGACAGCGTCGGAGAAAGCGGCCTTCTCACGGTAGAGAATATCGTGCGGCAGCCAGTCGCCCTCGAATGCGTGGCGCAGCAGGTACTTGCCCTTGCCGTAGATGTTCATCTTCATCGCCGGGTCAAGGCTCATCACATATTTTACAAAGTCCAGATCGCCGAACGGCACGCGCGCCTCAAGGGAGTTTACGGAGATGCAGCGGTCTGCGCGGAGCACATCGTACATGTGCAGCTCGCGTATGCGCTTCTCGGCTTCCTTCTGGAACTCCTCGGGTGACGGCGCAAAGTCGGTGTACTTATAGCCGAAGAGCTCGTCGGAAATCTCGCCCGTCAGCAGCACGCGTATATCGGTCTGCTCATGTATCGCCTTGCACAGCAGGTACATGCCCATGCTCGCGCGTATGGTCGTGATGTCATATGTGCCGAGGATGTATATAAGCTTATCCAGCGCCGCGATAACATCGTCGTGCGTAATGATAACCTCGGTGTGCTCGCTGCCGATATAGTCGGCGACTTCCTTTGCGTACTTGAGGTCTATCGCGTCCGTCGCCATGCCGATTGCAAATGTGCGTATGGGCTCCTTGCTCTTGCGCGCTGCAACCGCGCAGACAAGTGAGGAGTCAAGCCCGCCGGAGAGCAGGAAGCCCACCTTCGCGTCGGCGACAAGACGCTTCTCGATACCGGCGACGAGCTTTTCATGTATCTTTGCGCAGGCCGTTTCAAGATCGTCATGGCAAACGCTCTCGACCTTCGACATATCTGCGTAGCAGACGAACTTCCCGTCGATGTAATAGTGTCCGGGAGGAAACGGCATAATCTTCCCGACAAGGCCTACGAGGTTTTTCGGCTCGCTTGCAAAGACTATCTCGCCGGAATCTGTATAGCCGTAATAGAGCGGCCGTATGCCGATGGGGTCGCGCGCCGCAACAAAGCCGTGAGTTGCGGCATCGTAGATGATGAGCGCAAACTCCGCGTCGAGCATTTTGAACATCTCCGTGCCGTACTGTTCATACATCGGCAGCAGTATCTCGCAGTCGGACTCGCTCCGGAATTTATAGCCCTTGGCTTTCAGCCCCTCGCGCAGCTTCTCAAAGCCGTATATCTCGCCGTTGCAGACGGCATAGCTGCCGTGCAGCTCGAACGGCTGCATTCCCTCCGGATGCAGGCCCATGATTGCAAGCCTGTGGAAACCGAGCAGGCCGTACCCGGTATCCGCGTAACGTGTATCGTCCGGTCCTCTGGATACCGTTCTGTCAAAACATTCCTTAAAACGCGCAAAGGTGACGCCGCTGCCGCAAAAGCCCATTATCGAACACATAAACATTTCCTCCCATTGATGTCGGATTCAAAATGTTCAGCATGTACGATAGGGCAAGTGCTGTACCTCGCGGTGCCACCTATCTTTTTTCTCATTCCCGGGGTTCAATCAAACCCTTGTCCACTGACGTGGGACGCGGACGTCTCGGATACTCGGTTTCCCTTTCCCCTCGCAGCTCACCCGGTGTTATTCGTGCAGGCTCGGCTGTGCGCTTTTCAGCTTCCGCGCACTCTCTGTAAGTGAGGTTCCCGCATTACTTGTCCGGATTCAAACGCCTTTATATTTTTGAAAGACACGGCTCCCGGAAGCGCTTCCGATGTGCCTCTGTCCTTTGATGCGTGTAATATACTCCTCTCGTTCAACATTGTCAACAATTTTTTGCACAATTTTTTGTGCATCTTTACGGGCTCTTTACGGGCTGTTTTATCTCTCTTTCTTCCTCAGCACCAATATCGGCACAAATGTCAGCAGCAGGACGGCAGCCGCGGCAAGATATATCCCCGGTGTCGGTACTGTCTTCACCTGCCCCAGCTCCACATAGGTGCTCGCTCCGTTCTTTATGACCGCCGCGCCTATCGCCGGGCCCGTCACCATCGGCAGCAGCACCGCGAATATCATGCGTATGCCCTGAAAATGCCCGGCCTTGTCAGCGGGCGTCCAGTCGCGTATGTTTGCCCCGAGCGCTGCCGTCATCATCATGTACCCGCTCATCATCACCGTTCCCGCAATCATCACGCCGGCGCTGCTGCGCACGAAGAACATGCCGATAAGCCCCGCCAGCATGACAGCCGCCGCCGGGAACACGAAGCGCAGCTTGCCGAGTCTGTCTATAAACCGCCCGGACACGACGCTAACGACCGAAGCGAGAATCAGCACCACGCCCAGGACTATCGCATAATCCGTGATGCCGAGATAGTTCTGTATGTAGATTATGAGATACGGAAAGAAGACCTGCACCGCAACCGAGAACAGGCAGAACGCCGCAAACGACAGATAAAGCTCCTTGTTCTCTTTTATGACCGACGGTCTGAAGCCGTAGAGCAGGTTCTTAAAATAGCTGTCAGACCCGCGCTCAAGCCCCGGCTCGTCCTTCACGAGGAAGAAAGCCAGCACACCGACGAAGGTCACCGCAAATCCGAAGATGTCGAAGAACTCCTTCCATCTCCCCTGCTGCGTCAGCCCGTCGAAAGCGCCGAAAATAATAAGCATCGAGATAAGCGGCAGTATCGCCAGCACACTCTCCGCGCGGCCGCGGTTCGTGTTATCCGTGATGTCCGTGACGTATGCGTTGAATGCCGCGTCGTTTGCCGTGCTGCCGAAAAATGTCATCACGCAGTCCATTATGACGACCAGCATCGCCGCCGACGCGACGGCGTTCGCTCCCGGGAAAAGCCGCGCTGCGTTCTCGGGCGTAATGTACCCAAACGCCGCGGTCGAAAGCCCCCACAGGACATAGCCCGCGGCGATGAACGGCTTTCTCCTGCCGAGCTTATCCGACAGCGCGCCCATCAGAAGCGTCGTCAGCGTCGCTGCAGCGGCCGACCATCCGACCATTTCCGCGATGTACCACGGGTCGGTAGAAATGGTGTTATACAGGAAGACGTTAAAGTACATGTTTTCGATTGTCCAGGCAAACTGCCCGAACAGTCCGATGAGTATGAGCGTGATCCACTTGCGCGCCGAGATGGACGTCGTTGTGTTCATTTGCACCGTCACCCTTTAATTATATTTAGTATTATGTCAACCGCTTCATCCATGTGTTCCGCGGTGATATGCTCATAAGGGCCGTGAAAAGCGCTGCCGCCTGTGCCGAGGTTCGGGCATGGCAGACCGCGGAAAGAGAGCTGCGCTCCGTCCGTCCCGCCGCGCACCGGGCGTATGATCGGCGCAATACCGCGCTTCGTCATCGCGCTCTTTGCCCGTTCGATAATGTCCATGCGCTCCGTGAGCACCTCCGCCATGTTGCGGTATTGCTCCTTGATTGTGAGCTTTGCCGTACCCGCTCCGTATTTTTCGTTTATCCGTTTTTCGATATCGCGCATGGCCTCGCAGCGCCGCGCGAATTTCCCCGCGTCATGGTCGCGGATTATATATTTCATCTCTGCCCGCTCAACCGCGGCGTTCATTTCCAGCAGATGATAAAAGCCCTCGTAGCCATCTGTCATCGCCGGTATTTCCTCCGCCGGGAGCAGGGAATTTATCTCGCACGCGACAAGCGCCGCGTTTATCATTATCCCCTTTGCGCTGCCCGGGTGAACGTTCACGCCGCGTATCTCCCACTTTGCCGCCGCGGCATTGAATGTCTCATAGTTTATCTCCCCTGCCTCGTCGCCGTCGACGGTGTAGGCAAAGTCCGCACCGAAGCGCTCCAGCTCGAGCAGCTCCGCTCCGCTGCCTATCTCCTCATCCGGCGTAAAGGTCACCGCGACAGCGCAGTGCGGCAGGTTTTCGCTGATAATTCGCTCGCAGGCCGTCATTATCTCTGCCACGCCCGCCTTGTCATCCGCGCCGAGGAGCGTCGTGCCGTCGGTGGTTATGAGTGTCTGCCCAACGCAGTCCTTGAGATCAGGGAATTTTTCCGGCGAGAGCACCAGACCGCTCGTCCCGAGTGCGACCTCTCCGCCGTCGTAGTTTTCATGCAGCACAGGTTTCACGCCCGTCCCGGAGAAATCCGGCGCCGTGTCAACATGGGCTATGAAACCGACCGTCGGCTCGTTTTCCATGCCGGCGCTCGCCGGGAGACAGGCGTAGACATAGCCGCGCCCGTCCTCATAGACATTCTGCAGCCCGAGGGTGCGCATCTCCTCCGCAAGAAGCGTGCAGAGCCTGAGCTGTCCGGGCGTGCTTGGCGTCCCCTGTGCATCCTCGCTGCTCTGCGTGTCGACCGCCGCGTATTTCAAAAGCCGTTCATATGCTCTCATGTTCTTCTCCGTTTATTTTTTTATTTGAAAATTTCAGCCGTCACAAACAGCCGGCCCTTTTTTGAGCTGCCGCCCAATTCTTTGAGTCTGCCTTTGCCCGCGCCGCGCAGTGAGACAATGTCCCCCTCCTTGACGCTTCTGTCAGCCTTCAGGCACTCCGTATAGTTCAGGCTCACGTTCCCCGCGGCAATCTGCCGCGCGGCTTCGGTGCGCGATATGCGGAACATCCCCGAGCACAGCGCGTCGAGCCGCAGGCTCATCAGCGTGAAGCTGCGCTCCTCGCTCTGCCGCGCCTTATGCGGCAGCTCCGAGAGCGCGATTTCCTCCGCGCGCACGCCGCAGCGCCCGACCTTGTCTATGCTCAGCAGGTGGCGCAGCACGCTCGGCTGGCACAGCACGTATGCCGTGCACCCGTCGACGATGATATCCCCGACCCACTCGCGGTTCACGCCCATGCCGAGCACCGCCCCCATGTAGTCGCGGTGTGCCGGCTCGCCGAAGGCTGCGGTAATCTTAATCGCGCGGATATGCTCGCTCTCGTCGAGCTCCGCTTCCTCCATGTAGTCCGGCAGGAAGAACGCCATGCCGCGCTCGAAGTCCTCGTGCCCGCCCCGGAACACCATCCGGCTGAAGCGCAGCTCGGCATCATGCGCCAGCGCGTACTGCTCCGCCGGAGTGAGAAAGCCCGTCGAGGTGACGCAGCCCTTGTTTTCGCAGCGGCGGGCAAGATCCTCGCCGCGTTTGAGAAGTTCACTGTTTTCCATTGATCTGATCCGCTATCCTTGTTTTATGCGCGTCCTGGTTGCTCTTTTTCAGAACCGCGTCTATCTGGCCGAGCACCCACTCGACCTCGCTTATGAACTCGCCCGATGAGCAGCGCAGCACGCCCGAGCGCAGCGCCGAGAGCCGTATCAGGTTATCGCTCGTCACAACACGCACGGAATAATTCTTCCCTATCTCGTCGGCAAGGCGCTCGATATACGCATCCCCCGTCTCGCCGTCCTTAGTGAATGCAACGTTTATGTTGTGGTAATCCTCGCGTGAACCGGGGTTTCCCGGTGTGCGGAAGCCGTCGAACACCAGCACGAGCTTTGCTTTCGTAAACCCGCAGTAGTTTGACAGCATATCCATGAGCCGCCCGCGCGCAAGGTCGAGCCTGTCGGCGGCGAGCTTTTTAAGCTCATCCCATGCAAAGATAAGATTATAGCCGTCGACGATGATAAACTCCGGCTTCTTTTCAAACGCCGGTTCGCCCGCCGCGGCGTTTACCTGCCGTGCGGAATACTGCGGTCGCTTTATCTTCCCGAACTCCCGCTCCATTATCGCCTCAAGCTCTCGGTCGTCAATGCTCAGGTTTCTGTACCGCGGCACGGCGGCCGGCGCTGCCTCCTCTGCCGGAGGCTTCAGGCAGCTTTCAAGATGCATGTAGTCCTTCACCTGATCCCACGGGATGTTCACGCCCGCGCCGTGCGAGCAGAACACAGAGTCGGCAGGGTTGTCGGTGTCCCGCTCCGGCTCGTAGCCTATGGCGTCTACTACCTTCTGCTGATCACGGCACGGACGGTAGCCGCCCGGCGTCAGGCTCAGTCTGCCCCGGCCGTGTGTATATGCCAGCAGCTCCTGCATGTATTCGTTCATTCCCGCAACGGGGGCCGCGCCCTCAAGACGCATCATTCCGCCCGCGTCCTCGGGAGAATCTATTTCGCCGTTCATCGCGCGC
>CAZFCH010000099.1:0-6316 GCA_964517445.1 uncultured Oscillospiraceae bacterium
GAAAATCCTTTGCCGCAGCGATAGCCATGGAAAACCGCGGCAGCATTCTCGCCTGCGACATTCACGAGAAGAAGCTGCGCCTTGTGAGAGACGGTGCGCAGCGGCTCGGGATAGATATCATAGAGACGGCCGCAATGGATGCGAGGTCTTTCCGGGCAGAGCTTGCGGAGAGCTTCGATGTCGTCATTGCGGATGTCCCGTGCTCGGGCTTCGGTGTTATCGCCAAGAAGCCGGAGATACGCTCCAAGACTCCCGAGAGCATCGCGGAGCTTCCGAAGATACAGGGCGAGATATTAGACAATGTTTCCAAATACGTGCGTCCGGGCGGAGTGCTGCTGTACTCGACCTGCACCGTGACGGCGGAGGAAAACGAAAATACGGTAAGAGCGTTTCTTGAAAGAAACGGGGAATATACGGCGGAGCCGTTCGAGGTCTGCGGCATCAGCGCGCCCGAAGGGATGTACACCTTCTGGCCGAATGCCGACGGGACGGACGGATTCTTTGCCGCAAAGCTGAGAAGGCGGCAGTGATAATATGAAAAAAGATATAGTTTCAATGCTGCCGGAGGAGCTTGAACAGGACTTCACGCTCATGGGCGAGCAGAAGTTCAGAGCAAAGCAGGTCTTTCAGTGGCTCAGCCGCGGCGTGCGCGACTTTGACAAGATGACGAATCTCTCAAAGCCCCTGCGCGAGAAGCTCAAAAACGAATACGAACTGTATGAGCCGAAGGTCATCGGCAAGCAGGTTTCCGCAATCGACGGAACAATTAAATATTTGTGGGAACTTAAAGACGGCAACGCCGTCGAAACAGTTGTGATGAGCTATAAGTACGGCAACACCGTGTGCGTCTCGTCACAGGTCGGCTGCCGTCAGGGCTGCGCGTTCTGCGCCTCGACAATAGGCGGCCTTGTGCGCAGCCTTGAGCCCTCCGAGATACTGGACGAAGTTCTGTTTTCTCAAATCGATTCAGGCAAGACGATATCGCACATCGTGCTCATGGGCATAGGCGAGCCGCTTGACAATTTCGATAACGTCATGCGCTTTCTGGAGCTCGTTAACAGGCCGGACGGCGCAAACATAGGCATGCGTCACATCTCGCTTTCCACCTGCGGTATAATTGAACGCTTCGACGATCTCGCCGCGCGTGACATGCAGCTGACGCTTTCGGTGTCTCTGCACGCGCCTGACGATGAGACGCGCTCGAAGATCATGCCGGCGAACCGCGGCCGCGGGGTCGACGCGCTGATATCCGCCTGCCGCAGATATTACGAAAAGACCGGGCGGCGTATATCCTTTGAGTACGCAATGATAGACGGCGTGAACGACACCGAGTACCACGCGCGCCTGCTTGCAAAGCATGCGAAATCCGTCGCGGCGCACGTGAATCTTATCCCGCTCAACCATGTTGAGGAGCGCCAGTTCCAGCCGTCAACGCCGGAGCACATGAAAGCGTTTATAAAAATACTCGAAGATAACGGCGTGAACGTCACCGTCAGGCGCAAGCTCGGCGTCGATGTGGACGCCTCCTGCGGTCAGCTGCGCAGGAAGATGCAGAAGAAGCAGTGATCCCCGGCAGTAACCCCGGGAGAAAATGAGGACGATATGAAAAGCTTTGGCCTTACCGACAAGGGAAAAGTCAGGAAAGACAATCAGGACTGCTTTATCATTGAGAGCTGCCCCGCGCGCAGCTGCACTATCGCCGCGCTGTGCGACGGGATGGGCGGAGCGAACGCGGGGGAGATCGCAAGCGCGGTTTCGAACAAGGCGTTCGTCTCGTATATATACAATCGGCTTACGTCCCGAACCATCAAAAGCATCAACTATAAGGAAGCCTTAATCAACGCCTGCACCGAGGCAAACGGCGTCGCTTATGAATACTCGCTGTTTGACAAGGCCTACAACGGCATGGGCACGACCCTCGTCGGAGGCGTGATCCGGTCAAACGGAAACGGTTATATCGTCAATGTCGGCGACAGCCGCGCCTATCATATCTCCAAGCGCGCCAACACCATATACCAGATTACAAAGGATCACTCGCTGGTCGAGGAGCTTGTAGAGGCTGGCGCAATAACGAAGGAGCAGGCGAGGACGCATCCTCATAAGAACGTCATCACGCGCGCCCTCGGCTCGGATCCGGAGGTAGTGCCGGACTATTTTGAATTCACGCTCCAGCCCGGGGACATCCTGCTGCTGTGCTCGGACGGCCTTTCCAATACGGTGACCGATCTTGAGATGCTTGAATACGCGAAGGAATATCAGGAGCCGGAGCTTATCTGCCGTGCGCTTATGAGCAAGGCGCTTATCCGCGGCGCGAAGGACAATGTCACGGTTGTCGCGGTGATGAGATGAATTTTCCCATGGAATATCGTGGAGTATAATATATGGAAAACAACGACAAATATATAGGCACGCTGCTTGACGACCGATACGAGATACTGCAGGTCATCGGCGAGGGCGGCATGGCCATCGTATATAAGGCGCTCGACCATAGGCTCAACCGCAACGTTGCGGTGAAGATTATGCGCGAGGACATGCTCGCGGATGAGGAGTTCAGAAGCCGCTTCTGCGCCGAGGCGCATGCTGTCGCGATGCTGTCCCATCCGAATATCGTCGCGGTGTACGACGTCAGCCACAGCGACGATATGGAATACATAGTCATGGAGCTGATTGAGGGCATCACGCTGCGGCAGTATATGGACAGGCGCGGCGCGCTTGCGTGGCGCGAGGTGCTGCATTTCACAAAGCAGATCGCCAAGGCAATCGCGCACGCCCATGAGCGCGGAATAGTCCACCGCGATATAAAGCCGCAGAACGTTATGATGCTGCGCGACGGCACCGTCAAGGTCGCAGACTTCGGCATTGCCGCGCTTGAAAACGAGATTTACGAAAATAACGGCCAGGCCGTCGGGTCTATACACTACATTGCGCCCGAGCAGGCGCGCGGCGAGTGCCCGGATGCACGCAGCGACGTGTATTCTCTTGGCGTTGTCATGTATGAGATGCTCACCGGCCACAAGCCCTACGAGGGAGACTCGATAGTTGAAATTGCCGTAAAGCACATGAACGCCGACCCTGAGCCGCCGCACGAGATCGTCCCGGATATTCCGCCCGAGCTTGAGCGTATTACTCTCAAAGCCATGAGCGCCCCGATAGACGAGCGCTACCAGTCCGCAAACGAGCTGCTGCACGACCTTGACGCCTTTACTCAGGCGCAGATCAGGGCGGAGGAGGCTGCGGAAGCGGAGCAGGAAGAGAACTTCGAGAACCCGGCAGTCGTGCCCATCCGCTCCGTGAGCGAGATGAACAAAGAGCGCTACGCCGTGCGGCACCGCCGCGCGCAGAGCGTGAGCTTCCTTACCGGCGTGTTCGGGGCAATCGTGCTGAGCATCCTGCTGTTCGCGTTCCTGTGGGACTTCTGGCTCGGCGATATTTTCTCCCCGGCGGAGCGCGTCAGCCTGCCGAACTTCATCGGCTACAAGTATCAGGACATCGCTGAAAATGCCGACATTGCCGCGATGTACAACTTCACCGTGACCTACACCGTGGATACAAACTCCGAGGCCGGCACGATACTCGGTCAGAATCCGAGCGCCGGCAGAAGCATGATGGTCACCCCCGAGGGCATCAACGTGGAGCTCACCGTCAGCACGGGTACTGTTTTCACGGCTGTTCCGGATGTCGTGAACATCGACTACCGCGAAGCGAAGACCCGGCTTGAGCAGGCGGGCTTCCAGGTCGAGATAGAAAACGCCACCTCCGACTCCGTCGCGAAAGACTATGTTATAAGCACGAGCCCCTCCGCGAACGACCAGCTCAGCGCAGGCTCGACCGTGTATGTGACCGTCAGCTCCGGCCCCGAGATAGGAAAGGTCGAGATGCCGAACCTTGTCGGGCTCACCGAGGACGCCGCAATATCAAGGCTTGAGAGCGTCGGCCTCAGCTACGGCGGCTCCGAAAGAATCTCGAGCGACCTTGAAGCGGGCACGGTTATCGGCCAGAGCATCACCGCCTTTACCGAGATTGAGGAGCACTCCAAGATACAGCTCACGGTGTCTGCCGGCCCGGATGAATACAGGTGAGCGATGACTGAAGGAATAATCATAAAAGCACTCAGCGGCTTCTATTATGTTGAGACGGAGCTCGGCACGCTCGAATGCCGCGCGCGCGGCCTCTTCCGGCTTGACGGTACTTCACCGCTCGTCGGTGACAGGGTGCTGTGCAGCCCCGAGGCAAACGGCAAAGGCAGAATAGATTCCGTCTGCGAGCGTCGCAACTGGTTCATCCGTCCCGCCGTCGCGAATATCGACACGCTCGTGTTCGTCGCCGCGAACACGAACCCCGTGACCGATCCTTTCCTTGCCGACAGAATCTCCGTTATCGCGGCTGAAGCGGACTGCGAGTTTGTGCTGTGCATCAATAAGACGGACATTGATCCGGGCGATGCGCTCTATGCGTCGTTTAAGAAGGCAGGCTTCAGAGTCCTGCGCACGAGCGCGGAAACCGGCGAAGGCATAGATGAACTGCGCCGGGCGCTGAAAGGGCAGGTCTGCGCCTTTACAGGCAACTCCGGCGTCGGCAAGTCGAGCATTCTCAACGCGCTCATTCCGGGAATAAACATCGAGACTGGCGAAGTCAGCGAGCGCCTCGGCCGAGGAAAGCACACGACAAGGCATGTCGAGCTTTACGATCTCGGCGAGAGCACCTACATCGCCGACACTCCGGGCTTTGCCTCGCTTGACGTGGAAATGATATGCGAGATCAGCAAAGAAGGTCTCCAGCATGATTTTATAGATTTCGCCCCGTACATAGGCAAGTGCCGTTTTAATGACTGCGCCCATCTCAAAGAGCCGGGCTGCGCCGTGACGGCGGCAGTCGCGGCGGGGGAGATATCCGCCAGCCGTTACAGCTCCTATCAGCGGCTGTATGAAATAGTTGCTCAGCGCAAGTCCTGGGAGAACTGAACGGCGGGAAAGCTTATCCCCGAATGCGCGTAAAAAAAACTACTTGTCATAGCGCAGGGGATGTGTTAAAATATTCGCCGTTAATGCTGCTATGCGTTTTATTCACAAGATACAAGAGGAGTTGTTTATATGTCAGGACATTCCAAGTGGCACAACATACAAAAGACCAAGGGAGCGGCTGACGCCAAGCGCGCGCAGGCCTTCACCAAGATAGCCAGAGAAATGATCGTGGCTGTCAAGGAGGGCGGCGGCGGTGATCCGCGCAGCAACTCCAGACTTGCAGCTGTCATTGCCAAGGCAAAGGCTGCCAATATGCCCAACGATAATATCAAGCGCACCATCGATAAGGCGCTCGGTTCGGGCAATACCGAGAACTATGAAAAGGTCGTCTACGAGGGCTACGGTCCTCAGGGCGTCGCCGTCATTGTTGAGTCGATGACCGACAACCGCAACCGTACCGCCGGCGAAATTCGCCACTACTTCGATAAGTACGGCGGGAACATGGGCGCTGCAAACTGCGTTTCCTGGTCTTTCGACCGCAAGGGCGTTATCGTTATCGACAACGAGGATGAAGACCTTGACGAAGATACCGTCATGATGGACGCTCTCGATGCCGGCGCTGCCGACTTTGAGGCAGACGGTGAAGTCATGTCCGTCTACACCGCAGAGGACGATGTCGCTGCCGTTGCCGACGCGCTGACCGAGAAAGGCTATAAGCTCCTCTCCGCGCAGGTTGAGATGCTGCCGCAGAACGGCTACATCAAGCTCACCAATGAGGACGATATCAAGAACATGCAGAAGATGCTCGACATGTTCGAGGATAACGACGATGTCCAGAACGTCTGGCACAACTGGGAAGACGCCGAAGAATAATCCCCGCGTCGAAAAAAAGAATACAAAAAACCTCCTGCTGTGTAAAATCAGCAGGAGTTTTTTTGCTTGTCGCTTAACACTATGATTTGAAGCTTGCGGCAGACGATTGAAGTTTATATGCGGAACGTTGGGAAGGTAGCCTTTACCCAATTTATAACAGTTTGAAAATACAGCCACAGTTTGGCGAACCGGAGTTTGTCAGCCTGATTGCTTCTTGATTTCAGCTTTCACTTTATCCAAATCACTGCAAGTCAAGATTGGAATCAGCCGGTTGATTTCATTAATGTCTCTATCCCACCACTTGAATTTAAGCAGCAATTCAATCAGTTCATCGTCAAAGCGCTTTTGAATCGCTCTTGCGGGGTTCCCGACGACCTTTGTATATGGTGCAACATCACTGCCCACAACGCTGTTTGCACCAATGATTGCTCCGTTTCCAATGTGAACGCCGGGGAGAATCACCGCATTTTGCCCGATCCAGA
>CAZFCH010000100.1:0-6295 GCA_964517445.1 uncultured Oscillospiraceae bacterium
ATAAGATAAAGCCCATCCACCTCAAGCTCTCGGCAAACGGCGTAAATTACGAGGACGATTATATATTCGGGGCGGTGTGCAATTCCACCTCTATTGCCGGCACGATTACGCTCCCGTCCGACGTCGTCGACACAAACGACGGCAAGCTCGAGGTCATACTCATAAAGATGCCGAAGACCATACTCGACCTCGACATGATTATCCGCTGCATTCTCGCGCAGGATTATTCCTGCCCGCTTATCGAATTCTTCCAGGCCGACCACATTGAAATCACGAACCCGCACGGGCTCGAATGGGCGCTGGACGGCGAGTGCAAGGTTGCATATGACAAGGTGCACATCGACGTAAAGCGCAGCTTCCTGAAGCTGAAAGGCTGAAACTTCTCCCCTCCGGACATTGCTCCGGAGGGATATTTTCTTCGTGCAAGTCATTGCAAGTCGGCGGCGGCGGTGATATAATTTTGTTCCGGCTGCAATAACACAACTCTTTATCCTTCGTTCCGGCTGAGAGGGTTTTGAAATGAGAAAGAAATCGACCTCGCTTAATATTGAGTACGCCCTGGTTCAGGCTTTCTTCTGGATGGGCTACTGCGTATGCTCGGCTTATGCCGCTGTTTTTCTTCAGGGGCGCGGGTACAGCAACTCTGAGCTCGGGCTCATTATCTCAATCGGCAGCATCGCGGCGTTCTTCATATCTCCGTCGCTTGCCGCAAAGCTCGACAGGTCAAAGGAGAGCGCGCTGTTTGCCTGGCTATGGGTGATAATCGCGGTGCAGCTGATGGTGCTCGGAGGCTTTCTGCTGGTGCAGGGCAAGAGCTTCATAGTGTCGGCAATGTACTGCGTGTACCTCACGACAACGATAATCGCAAACCCGATACAGACGCAGCTGTGCTTTCTCATGAGCGGCTGGGGCGGTGATGTGAACTACGGCGCGGCGCGCGGAATGGGCTCTCTCGCCTACGCGCTCACGTCAATGTTCGTCGGCGCACGCATCGCAGCGCTCGGCACGGGTGTGCTGACGATTGCGGGGCTGATTATCCTCGCGTGTCAGGCGGCGATACTGCTGCGGGTAAGCCTTGAATTTGTCCGGCTCGGCAGACCTTCTATCCGATCCGCCGCAGAGGCAAAGGCCGGCGGCAGCGGACTTCTTGAGTTCATGCGTTCAAACGTGCGCTTCTGCCTGATGCTGCTCGGCGTGGCGGTGCTGTTCTTCGCGCACAATCTGATAACGAATTTCATGATAAACATCGTGCGCAATATCGGCGGCGACTCCTCCGACATGGGCAGCATCAACGGCGTTATGGCACTGCTGGAGATCCCGGTCATGCTGATGTACGAAAGGATCACACACCGCGTCAAATGCTCGACAACGATACGTTTCGCGGCTGTGGTGTTCGTGCTGCGCTCACTTGCCATCGCGCTCTCGACGGGTCTGGGCGGGCTTTACGCGGCACAGCTGCTGCAGGCGGGTTCCTTCGCGCTCATCACGCCGGCGCTTGTGCAGTACGTAAGCCTGACGATACGCCCGGAGGATTCGGCAAAGGGGCAGTCGCTGTCTTACAGCATGACGACGCTCGGCTCCATCTTCGCCGGGCTCTTCGGCGGGATGATGTACGACAGTCTCTCCGTGCGCACTACCCTGCTTATCGGCACTGCCGCATGTCTCGCGGGCGCGATGCTCGTCATAGCGTTTGTTGAAAAGACGAAGAGCCGCGCGGAATAAGATAATCCGATACGCAAAAACCGACCCCGGAAAAATTCCGGGGTCGGTTTTTTAATAATCTAATCAATCTTTCTGAGTGAACACCCACTCGCGCTGGATGCCGTAGCTGATGAAGAACAGGACGGTATCGACAACGAACTTGACGAGCGTGGCAAGGATGGGCACGCTGTTTGCAAGCAGATGATTTATAAGCGTCACGAGGCCTGCGGAGACGAGCATCTGCGGTATGCAGAGGCAGTAATAACGCACGAGGGCGCGCTTATAATGCTTTCTGTTTTCGAAGACGACGGCGTTATTTGCGCTGAAGTTTACAAACGACGAGCAGGCGCGCGCGACCGCCGTGGAGACAAGCTCACTGTATGCGCCGAGGCCGGTGCCGAAAATCTTCATCACCAGATAGAACACGGTGAGGTCAATAATAGTCGAGCCCATGGAGCTGAGCAGGAACTTGAACATGACCTTGAAGATGCGCCACGAGTCTTTAATGGCGTTATAGTGGGAGCTGTAATCCTCGGGGTCATAGACCGTGGTGATAGGCTGCTCGATGAAGCCGATGCCCATGCGCTTCATGTTGAGAAGCATGTTCGTCTCATATTCGAAGCGCTCTCCGGAAATTTCACAGAAGCGTTTGAGATACTTTGCGGGGATGGCACGCAGACCTGTCTGCGTGTCCGAGAGCTTTATGCCGTAGCACAGACGGAACAGGCGCGAGGTCGTCTTGTTGCCGGCAACGCTCCTCGGGGGGACGCCCGGCTGATTAAAGTCACGGCAGCCGAGCACTACTTTATCAGGGTTTTCGAGCATCTTCTCGCCGCAGGCAATGATATCCTGCGTGAGGTGCTGCCCGTCGCCGTCAATTGTGATGACGCCCCTGACTTCCGGCAGATTTTCAGCGACATAGGCAAAGCCCGTTTTCAGGCCGCGGCCCTTTCCGCGGTTGACCTCATGCGTCAGCACGGTGCACTGCTCATGCGCCGCCGCTTCCTCGAACCAATGCAGATGCTCCGCGTCGCTGCCGTCGTTGACAATAACGATATGCTCGAAGCCGCTTTCTATAAGCTCATCGACAACGCCTTTGAACTTCTCATTCGGATCAAGCGACGGCAGGATGATTGCCATGCTCTTCTGACATTCAAGTTTTTCTGACATATCCGTTCATCCCGTGAGGGACGGATCCACCTGTCTTTCTTAGTAAAGTTCCAGAGAAATGGCTCTGACATCGTCGTTGGTGTCAACAACAATGACTCTCATGTTGCTGGTATCATTGACTTCGCCCTTGCCGGGAACGTAGGTCGTGGCTTCGGAGGTGATATCGCAGATGTAGAAGCCGTCGCCCAGCGAGGTGGCGCTGTTGAGAACCGTGGAGTTGACGCTGACAGAGGCTGTATGCGCCCAGCTCAAGCCGTCCATTGCTTCCTTCATACGCGTGTCAAGGTCGGCGCCGAGCTTCAGATACGGCATGAGACGCTGGTAGCCGTAGCTCGGATCGACCGCGCCGGAAGTATAGGTCAGGTAGCGGTCGGCGAAGTTTTCCGCAAACTCGCTCAGGCGCTCGAGCTGGCTTTCGTCGCAGGGCTTGATGAACTGGGAATCGTCCTTGGTGGAATCGATCACGAATTCGTCGCCGTTTTCGTCTTTGATGACGGGCTCAAGCTTGCCGATGCAGTGGTCATACTTGTATCTGACCTTGGTGGGCAGGCCGTCAAACTCGTCATAGTAGTCCTTCAGGACATCGTACTGGATGTTCTCCTCGACGATGTATTCCTCGCCGAGCTCAACGCCGTTGAGCCAGACGGAGTAGAAACTCGGGACAACCGCTTCGACGGAGCTGTACAGGCCGGTGAAGTCAAACTCCTCTTTGTACACCTTCCAAGGCAGCATGCCGAACTCAACTTCATCTTTATAGCTCTCATCCTCAATGAGGCTGACAGTGCCGAAGGGGCTGCCGTTGCACTTGAGAGTGTAGGTCACGACGGTGCCGGATTCGGAGCTGCCTTTGCGGGAATAGGTGACGCCGGTCGAGAGCATCTCCTTGACATACTCGGCGACCTCTTCATCCGACTGCACCTCATGCGGCATGGCGGCGATAGTGTCCGCGATGCCGTCGCCCCAGAGCTTGTCGTTAAGCTCGGAGACGTACTCATCCATCGTGCCTGTCGGCTGCGCCGCCTCATATTCCTCGGCGTATTTCCAGACTTTGGAAAGGCCGAACGTGGCGGCGGCGATCAGGACGACCGCGTATATGCCCATGCATATCCAATACACATGGGAGTTCTTTTTCTTTTTTCTGGCCATCTGTCTCACCTCGCCATTACTTGAACATGAACGCATTGGGCAGCGGGCGCGGCTGACCGTTTTCAGCCGAGCAGCTGTTGACATACTCGCCCTCATAGTACATGACGGTTGAAGAGCCGCCGTCCATGTTGCAGGCGTTGACTGCGCCGTAGTCCATAAGGATATCGATAACGTCCTGATACTTTGCGCCTATGCTGTGCAGCTGGCGGCCGTCGATAACGAGCATGATGACAGCGCCGTCGGCACGCTGGGCAATGGCAGTTCTGGGGTTAACGCCGCTGGTGAGATACTCCGAAGAAGTAGGCTCGCCGTTGGAGATGAGGACGGGGCCGAAGGAGACGCCGTTGACAATGCCGGTGGCGACAATATCATCATATTCGTAGTAACCGACGTGGAGGATACCGTCTGCATCGAAGCCGGCAAAACCGTTGAGCGAACCGTCGCCGCCGTTATAGATCTCGCCGTCGATAACGGTGATGCCCTCAGGGATGCCGCCGAAGCCGCCGCCGCCGTCGTCCTTGAAGCCGCCGGCATTGATGCCGCCCAAGGCGCCGTATTTGTTGACGAGTTCTTCAAGCGTAAGTCCAACGCCGCCGTAGCTGTCGGGCATGCCGACGAAGACGCGCGTGGGATCGAGGACGGTTATCATATAGCCGACAAAGCCGTTGCCCTTTATGTCGGTATAGATGATGCCGTCACCGTCGTCATCAACAAGGCCGTAGGCATCAGCGCCGTCTTCGCTCTGCGCGGCGTCACCGGACTGGATGGTAATGAGCGAGGTATCGGTGGTGATGTCCTTATCCATCTCCTCGACGCTCTGGATCTCCGTAAGCTCATCCGCAGTGAGGAATATGCGCGGGATAAACTTGAAGCGGCGCGTTTCCTCCATGGTGCTGATGAAAATATCACGCAGCGCGGGAGACGGGCCTTTGACGATTATATACTCGAGCGCAAGGCAGGAGCAGCCGACAATGATGCCGGTGATAATGATGAAGCCGGCGATCCTGTCCCAGACGCGCTGGCGCTTTCTGCGCTTGAGCTTTTTCTCGCGGAGCGCTTCGGCCTCGGCGGCTTCGTCACGGGGTTCGTCTGTATCTACTGCATCTATTTTGTTGTCTATTTCGGTTTCGCTGATTTTCTTCTTCACTGTTACACCTTCGCAGTTCTATTTAATAAACGCACATGTACTTCGGCGGGCATGGATATAATAATCCAAATTACCAATACCAAGGTATTTTAACATAATGCGGGCAAGCTTACAAGCAATATTTAGCTTATTTAATAAAATTGTAAAAGGTTGCGCAAATCTATTTCAAACCGCGGCAAAAAAACGTCCCCGTTCTTTCGAACGGGGACGCGGGTTTGCTTTGGGTTATCGAGAATTACTCGTTGATGCCGATAACAACACCGGAACCGACGGTACGGCCGCCTTCACGGATAGCGAAACGAAGGCCGTTCTCGATTGCGATCGGGGTGATGAGCTCGACGTCCATGTCGACGTTGTCGCCGGGCATGCACATCTCAACACCTTCGGGAAGGGTGATGACGCCGGTAACGTCGGTGGTACGGAAGTAGAACTGCGGACGGTAGTTGTTGAAGAACGGGGTGTGACGGCCGCCCTCTTCTTTGGACAGAACGTAAACCTGGCCCTTGAACTTGGTGTGGGGGTGGATGGACTTAGGTGCAGCCAGAACCTGACCACGCTCAACAGCCTTCTTGTCGATACCACGGAGCAGGCAGCCGACGTTGTCGCCAGCCTCTGCGTACTCGAGGGTCTTGTGGAACATCTCGGTACCGGTAACGGTGGTCTCGGTGCTCTCTTCCTTCAGACCAACGATCTCAACCTTGTCGCCGATCTTGACGCGGCCACGCTCAACACGACCGGTAACAACAGTGCCACGGCCGGAGATGGTGAAGACGTCCTCGATAGGCATAAGGAAGGGCATGTCAGCCTTACGGTCAGGAGTGGGGATCCAGCTGTCAACTGCATCCATGAGCTCCTTGATGCACTGATACTCAGGTGCATTAGGATCGTTGGACTCGGAAACGAGTGCGTTCAGAGCGGAACCACGGATAATCGGGGTGTCATCTCCGGGGAAGCCGTAGAAGTCAAGCAGCTCGCGAACTTCCATCTCGACGAGCTCGAGGAGCTCTTCGTCGTCAACCTGGTCGCACTTGTTGAGGAAGACGAGAACGGAAGGAACGTTAACCTGACGTGCGAGAAGAAGGTGCTCACGAGTCTGAGCCATAGGACCATCGGAAGCTGCGATAACAAGGA
>CAZFCH010000101.1:0-198 GCA_964517445.1 uncultured Oscillospiraceae bacterium
TGCGGCTCCTTCGGGATTTTTAAGTTTTGAGTATATTGCCTGAATCAAGCCCCGTCACATGAGGCTGTGGTAAAGGCCGACGATCTCTTCAACGCTGGTATCGCGCGGGTTGCCGGGACGGCACGCGTCGGCGTAAGCGCTCTCTGCGAGGAACTGTACATCCTCTTCCTTGACGATGTTCTTGAGGTCGGCAGGGAT
>CAZFCH010000101.1:208-6146 GCA_964517445.1 uncultured Oscillospiraceae bacterium
GGGATACCGACATCGGCGGACAGCTTCCTGACCGCGTCGATAGCAGCCTGACGGTACTGCTCCTGAGTCATCGCGTCGACGCCCTCAACGCCCATTGCCTTGGCAAGCGCCTTGTACTTCTCGCCCGAGTATTCCTTGTTGTATTCAAGGCCGGTCGGCAGGATGATTGCGCAGGCGACACCGTGCGGAGTGTCATACAGCGCGGACAGACCGTGCGCCATGCTGTGGACTATGCCGAGGCCGACATTGGAGAAGCCCATACCGGCGATATACTGGCCAAGAGCCATGCCCTTGCGGCCGTCGGGGTCGTTGTTGACGGCGTCGCGCAGGTTGGAGGAGATAAGGCGGATAGCTTCGAGATGGAACATATCGCTCATTTCCCATGCACCCTTGGTGATGAGTCCTTCAATGGCGTGGGTCAGTGCGTCCATACCGGTGGCGGCGGTGAGCGGAGCGGGCATGGAGGACATCATATCGGGGTCGACGACAGCGACCTCGGGGATGTCGTTGGTGTCAACGCAGACAAACTTGCGCTTCTTCTCAACATCGGTAATGACGTAGTTGATGGTGACCTCGGCGGCAGTGCCGGCGGTCGTCGGGACGGCGATGGTGAACACTGCGTGCTTCTTGGTGGGCGCAACGCCCTCGAGTGAACGAACGTCGGCAAACTCCGGGTTGTTTATAATAACTCCGACAGCCTTCGCGGTATCCATGATGGAGCCGCCGCCGACGGCAACGATGCAGTCAGCACCGGCATCCTTGAAAGCCTGAACGCCGTTCTGAACGTTCTCGATAGTGGGGTTGGCCTTTATATCGGTGAAGAGCGCGTAATCAATACCGGCTTCTTTAATCGGGTCGAGGATCTTGTTGATCTCGCCGCTCTTGACAACATGCTTGCCGGAGCATACAAGAGCCTTCTTGAAGCCGCGGGCGGACAGCTCGGGACCGATTTCCTTGACAGCACCGGAGCCGTGATAAGATACAGTGTTGAGAACTATACGATTGACCATTGCGAAACCTTCCTTTCAGTTAACCAAAAATATTATTGACTTCATAAACAGACACATTCAGACAAATTATCAAACATCGTCCGAACCTGTCTATATTTTAACTATCTTTATGATAGCACTTTTTCCCTTGAAAATTCAATAGCAAAGTGCATTTTCGGAGATTTGGTTAATCCGTGCCCGCAATTGCGCGGCAGTGCCTCACGGCTTTTGTATATATTGACAGCAAATTAACAAAACACGCGTTTCCTCAACAGTGCCGGCTCACGAAAAATACCCGGCAGTACGCAGCTTTCGACAAAAAAATCGCCGCCGTACCGGTATAGGTACAGCGGCGATGAATGTTTATTGCCGATAAATTCTTACGCGGCCTGAGCTTTCTTCTTGCCTGCAAAGTGCACCGCAAGACCGATGACGAGACCGAGCACGGCAGGGCAGACCCAGCCGAGACCGAGGGAAGCGAGCGGGAGATTGGCGCGTATGAACTCAAGCACGCCTGTCAGGTGCAGGGCAGTGATAACTCCGCTCGGCAGGCTTGCGCAGAGGTCATAGAGCGCCGCGAAGAACGTGAAGCCGACGACCCAGCGGTAGACGCGCTTGTCATGCTCAAAGAACTTTCCGCCGAGAGAGAGGAGAATAAGCACGATGGCCAGCGGATAGAGGAACATCAGCACGGGCAGGGAATAGCTGATGATTTTGTTCAGCCCGAAGTTAGCAAAGCCAAACGCGACAACGCTGAAAATGATCGCCCATGCGCGGTAGCTCAGTCCCTTGAACATGCCGGCGAAAGTCTCGGCGCAGCTCGTGATAAGGCCGACGGAGGTCTTGAGACATGCGAGGGTAACGGTCGCAGCGAGGACGATAAGTCCCGGTGTGCCGAGGTAGTGCTTTGCAATCTGCGCGAGAGCAACGCCGCCGTTTTCGGCGCTTTCCATGACGCCGCGGCTGTGTACGCCGATAAGCGTCACGAAGAAGTAGATGACCGCCATCAGCAGGCAGCTGAAGATACCGGCGCGTACGGTGTTGGAAGCAACAGCGTCGCCGTCGTCCACACCGAGACCGCGTATAACGTTCACGACCACAATGCCGAAGGCAAGGCTTGCCAGCGCGTCAAGCGTGTTGTAGCCCTCGATGAAGCCCTCAAAGAAAGGCATGGAGGCGTAGTCGCCCGTGGGCTCGACCTCAGCAATGGCAGCGCCGGGGTTCACGAGCGTGACGACAACGAGGATACCGAGGAAGAGCAGGAATGCGGGGTTGAGTATCTTGCCGACCCAGACCATTATCTTTCCGGGGTAGAGCGAGAACAGCAGTGCCGCAACGAAGAACGCCAGCGAGAACAGCAGCAGGTACAGCGAGAGCTTGTCCGAGCCCTGCGGAAGGATCTGCTCGATGCCGACGGTGAAGGAGGTCGTCGCGCAGCGGGGAATCGCGAAGAACGGTCCGATCGTCAGGTACAGCGCGCAGGTGAAGAAATACGCGTAAGGGCGGCCGATGTGGCTGCTCAGTTCAAACAGACCGCTGCTGCGGCTGATGCCGAGCGCCGCGACGCCGAGCAGCGGCAGACCGACGCCGGTGACAATGAAGCCGATGAGCGCCGGCCACATGTTGCTTCCGGCCATCTGCCCCATATAGACAGGGAAAATCAAATTCCCTGCGCCGAAAAACATGCCGAACAGCATGCTGGCAATGTAGATATATTCGCTTCTGCTGAGACTTTTTTTCATGGGAAAACCCATCCTCTCGTAAATTTCTCTATCCCGTAGCTGCCGACGGCAACCGTAAATTATCATATATGGTAACATCCCGGCGCGCAAAAGGCAACATAAATTATTTTCCGGAGCATTATTTAATGTAATCAGACGCAGGGAGCTAAGCACCGGAGACCCTGCGCTCCGGGAAATGACGCAGCACTTTTTGCAATATACATAGCATATCCGACAATTTACATTGCATTTATTTCATGTATAATACACGCCGTAGAAAGTAAGGTGACAGTGTTTTGAAAACGCTTATATACGGCGGAAGGCTCATAGACCCGGCGAACCGCGTTGACGGCAGCCTGAATCTGCTGATAGAAAACGGCAAGGTTGCCGATATTACGCGCAGCATGCCGCAGGCCGATAAGCTTATAAACGCCGAGGGCAAAATAGTCTGCCCCGGTTTTGTTGATATCCATATGCATGAAGACCCTGTCGAGCCTGACGGGAAAATATATTCCGACTGTGACAGAGCCATATTCAACTGTATGCTGCGCATGGGCGTGACGACGGCTGTCGGCGGCAACTGCGGCCTGAGCTGCTGCAACCCCGCGGATTATCTTGATACGGTCGACCGTGACGGCGCGGCGGTAAATGTCGCGATGCTGGCAGGACACGCATGGTTCCGCGAGCACGCCGGAGCCAATGACCGCTACGGCAAAACGACGGCAGCACAGCGCGCACAGATGCGGGAAGAAATAGCGGACTGCCTGCGCCGGGGCTGCTTCGGCGTGTCCTACGGGATACGCTATGTCCCCGGCCTCGATGAGGAGGAGCTGCTTGAGACAGCGTCTCCCTGCCGCGACTTCGGGCGGCTCATCGCCGCGCATATCCGTTCTGACGCGGATGAAGTGTTTGACTCCGAGCGTGAGCTTCTCGAGATTGGCCGCAAGCTTAATATACCCGTTCAGGTGTCGCACATAGGCAGCATGGCAGGTTTCGGGCAGATGGAGGAGTTCCTGCGCATCGTCGATGAATACAGGCTCCGCGGCCTTGACGTGAGCTGTGACTGCTACCCGTATTATGCCTTCTCCACCTCCCTCGGTTCCACCACCTATGACGACGGCTGGATGGAGCGCTACGGCTGCGGCTATGACGCGGTCGAGCTGTGCGAGGGCGAATATAAAGGACAGCGCTGCACCGAAGAGATATTCAAAAAGGTGCGCCGCGAAATGCCGGAGTGCCTGACCGTGTGCTATGTCATGCGCGAGCGGGATGTCGACCTTGCGCTGCAGCACCCGAACGTGATGCTCGCAAGCGACGGCATCATGTCCCACGGTCAGGGACACCCGCGCGCCGCCGGCTCGTTCCCGCGCCTCATCGCGCAGTTTGTGCGAACCGGAAAGCTCGGTATGTATGAGGCGGTAAACATGATGACGGCTATGCCCGCGAACAGGCTCGGCCTTGAGAATAAGGGCCGCCTGAATGTCGGCGCGGATGCTGACATCGTCGTCTTCAATCCCGAAAAAATCTGCGATTGCGCAAGCTTCAGTGAGCCTGTGCTGCCGCCGGTCGGAATAGACTGCGTGCTGATAGGCGGCGAGCTTGCCGCAAAGGACTGCCGGATAGTAAACCCGAAGCTCGGCAGAAGCGTAAGAAAAATGTAAAGTGTAAGGAAAAAATAGGAGGAAAGAAAAATGCAATTCGGTTTCTGGTCCGTCATCCCGCCGCTGCTGACTATAGTTCTGGCGCTGGTGACGAAGAACGTGTTCATCTCCCTGCTGATAGGTATCTTTGTCGGCTCCATGGTGCTCTGCAACGGCGCCCTGCTTGCCGGCCTCAACGAAACTTTTTACAGCTTCATCCACACCTTCGAGAGCAACAGCAACACCATCGTTCTCGCGTCCTTCCTGCTGATCGGCGCCCTCATTTACCTCATCGAGAAGTCCGGCGGCATCGACGGCTTCACCGAGGTCATGCTCAAAAAGCGCGCCCTCATCAAGTCCAAGCGCGGTGCAAACCTGTTCACCTGGCTGCTCGGCATCATCATCTTCACCTCCGGCTCTCTCAGCTGCATGGTGACCGGCTCCATCTCCCGCCCGTTCAACGAGGCGCTCAAGGTGCCGCATGAGAAGTCCGCCTTCATCATCCACGCAACCTCGACCCCGTGGTGCGTGCTCTTCCCGCTCAGCGGCTGGCTTGCATCCCTGACCGGCTATCTCACCTCCGGCGGCGTCGCCGAGGATGAAGCCATATCCGTCCTGCTCAAATCCATCCCGCTCAACTTCTACTGCATCCTTGCCGTGTTCGGCACGCTTGCAATCTGCCTGTTCAACATAAACATCGGCCCGATGCGCAAGGCCGAGGAGCGCGCCGAGAAGACCGGTGCGCTTGACGAGCCGGGCCACGGCGGCGCTCTCAGCGAAACCGCCGACAAGGTCGGCGACGCAAAGCCCAGACTCATCAACATGGTTCTGCCGATGGGCGTTCTCATCGTGACCATCCTCGCCGTTCTCACCGTCACCGGCAACGGCAACCCGACTCAGGGCGCCGGCATGCAGAGCCTGCTGTGGGGCTGCGTTCTCGCGGTGCTGACGATCTGCATCCTCTGCGTCGCGCAGAAGCTGTACACCGTCGAGGGCGTTATAAACGAGATGTTCAAGGGCATGGGCACAATGCTTCCGATGGCGGCGGTGCTGCTCTTCGGCTTCACGATGGGCACTCTCGTCAAGAGCCTTGACACCGGCAACTACCTCACCGCCGTGTTCATGAGCGTGCTCACCCCGGCGCTGCTGCCGATGCTGAGCTTCCTGCTGTGCATGCTCCTGTCCTTCGCGACCGGCACCTCCATGGGCACGATGGCGATAATGTCCGTCATCTGCCTGCCGATGGCAATAAACATGGGTGTCAACATCCCGCTCGTCGCCGGCGCAGTCTTCGGCGGCTCCATCTTCGGCGACCACTGCTCCCCGATATCCGACACCACCATAATGTCCTGCGCCACCTCCGGCTGCGACATTATCGACCACGTAAAGACCCAGATCCCCTACGCCGCAATCTTCGCCGGCGTGTCTCTGGTGCTGTACACGGTGCTCGGCTTCGTAATGTAATCCCTAAAAGTACACATATAACTACTTCCGCAGGGCACATCTCTGCAAAGTTATTCAGACCGTCAAAAAAGCCTCGCAGAGTTTTTTGCCCGCAGGCAAAAAATCAGTCAGATACATTTTCTCC
>CAZFCH010000102.1:0-6084 GCA_964517445.1 uncultured Oscillospiraceae bacterium
TCTGCCTCTTTCGTATTTTTCAAAGTGAACTTATCCGGCTCGAGGTTGAGCATGTCGTAGAATAGGAGCTCACCATTTTCTCTCATGGCAACTATAACGTCTGCGTTGTAATCGTTGTTGCCTATACGCAGTTTTATATTCCCTCGTGCAAAATCTACGATGTCGTCCTTGCGTGGATGGTTCAGTCCTTCATTGACGTAGTTCCTTGTGGATTGAATTATTTCATCTGCGTTGTTGGTGGCTCGGAGTTTATCTGCATATCTATCTGGCAAGTTATTTTTCAGATACCTTGTGTACTTCGAGTACGTCATTTCTCTGCGGCTCTGTCGGTCAATTTTTATTATGCTTCGGCCGGCAGCTGTTCCATCGGGAAATTTCTGCTTGAGATTTCTTTGTACCGTACTTCTCCAGTCTTCTTCCGGAACGCCATTCAATATGTCTTCTTCGACCACAACAACATTGTCCCCGTTGCTATTCCTTCTTACAGACGCTTTTCCTTGCCCACTCGATGCTACGTTATCAGCAGCGTTCGATCCGTTATCAGCCTTGGCTTGCGTGTTATTTCGTACGTTCTGTGTAGCGCCGACGAGTGCGCTGTCCCACATCTGCTGAAGCTCCTCGGCGTACTGCATCATGGCCTGCGCCTCGGCGCTCCGTGCCTGTACTCCATCAAATGCCTTGCGCAGCTTGGCGGCAAGCCATTCCCTGATCTGTGCAAACAGGTCGGGGTTTTCTTTTGCCATTGACATTGAGTCAAAGCACAGTGCGCAAGCTAAAACAAATAATGCCGCCCGGCTGGGCGGCATTATTTCGCAAATCAAATTTATTCGTCGCAGTACGCTGCGTGCACGCCCTTATAGGTCATGTAGCAGTCGAGCTTGGAGACAACCTCAAACGGTGCATGCATGCTCAGTACCGGAACTCCTGCATCAATGGTATCGATATTGCGGTTTGCCATATATTTTGCTATCGTTCCGCCGCCGCCGAGATCGACCTTGCCCATCTCTGTAAGCTGCCAGATAACGCCGGCTTTATCGAACAGACGGCGCAGATACGCGACCACCTCAGCAGAGGCATCGCTCGTCCCGGACTTGCCGCGAGCGCCTGTGAACTTGCAGATACCCATACCGTAGTTCAGCTTCGCGTCGTTGCTCTTCTCGTATGCTTCGGGATACAGCGGGTCATAGGCAGCAGTAACATCCGCCGACAGGCAGAAACTGTTCTCAAAGCAGCGGCGTACTTCAACGCCCTGTATTGCGCACAGATCCTCCATAAAGCAGTCAAATGCCGCGCTCTGCATACCGGTCACGCCGTCAGAGCCTATCTCCTCCTTATCGGCAAGGATGCACACGCAGGTACGCTCCGGTTCAACTACATCGAACAGAGCCTTGAGCTCAGCATAGGCACAGACTCTGTCATCATGGCCGTAGCCGCCGATGAGGGAACGGTCAAAGCCGATTTCGCACACATCAAAAGCCGGAACCGCAGCAAGTTCTGCTGAAAGGAAATCCTCCTCGGTGATGCCGTACATGTCATTGAGCGTGGAGAGGACTGCGAGTTTGACCCTGTCCTTGCCCTCGCCCGCATAAGGAACGGAGCCTATGAGCAGTTGGAGTCCCTCGCCGGTTATCCCTTCAGCCATCGTCTTTTTCACCTGATCCTGAGCAAGATGCGGCAGCAGGTCAGTGATAACGAAGCGCGGCTCGTCCGGCTCTCTGCCGATGCAGATATCCACGACAGTGCCGTCCTTGAGTACGGCGACACCATGCAGTTCGAGCGGGATTGTGACCCACTGGTATTTTTTTATTCCGCCGTAGTAGTGCGTACGGAAATAGCAAAGCTCGTCCGTCTCATACATTGGGTTCTGCTTGAGGTCAACACGCGGTGCATCAACATGGGCACCTGCAATGACCGCGCCGTCGGCCAGACTGTGCTTGCCGATAACCGCAAGAATGAGTGCCTTGCCGCGGTTGCAGTAAAAGACTTTCGTGCCAGGGCGCAGCTCCATGCCGGGGTGGAATTCAACAAATCCGTTCTCCTTCGCCATAGCTATAGCGTTCGCGACAGCCTCGCGCTCGGTGCGGGATGTGTTCAAAAACTCCATATAACCGCGGCAGTAATCCTCAATGGCAACATGCTCGGCGGTGTCTATCAGGTCGTAGCCGTTCTTCGGCTCATAAAAAAGCTTGCTTTTGATTTCATCCATTGCTGAACATCTCCTTAAAAAGCTGACGGCAGTCGTTTCTGAAGCTGTCTTTGTCAGCGTTATTGTAAAGTATATAGTCGCATTTTTCGGTGTAATACTCGTCGTCATGCTGGGCATCGATACGCAGGAGCGCATATTCGCGCGTTATCCCGTCCCGCTCCATAATGCGCTTCACGCGGTTTTCCTTATCCGAAAGAACTGCGACAGTCTTGAAGCAGCGACGGTTTATATCGCTGGAAAACAGCTCTATAGCGTCTATTGCAGCAATTGTACCGCCGGACATGGCAAACTCCCGCAGTCTGCGCTGAAGCTCAATGCCTACATACTTATGCGTAATCGCGTTCAAATCCTTAAGCGCCGCGTCGTCCGCGAAGACGATGGCGCCGAGCGCCTTGCGCTGAAGCTTGCCGCAGCATACCGTATTCGGGAAGCGCTTTTCGATTTCGTCCAGAAGCTCCGCATTGCTCTCAAGCAGCTCATGGTAGATATCGTCGCAGTCGAGCACGAGCGCGCCCATGGCTTCAAGCTCTTGCAGCGCAGTCGTTTTCCCGCAGCCGGTGCCGCCGGTTATGCCTATTATTTTCATCCCGTCGACGAGCGCATCCGCGATATCTTCAGCAGGAAGTGCCCCCTGACGGAGAATGCGGTACGGGGTTTGGCTCATGCTTATTATCGTGGACTCACGGCCGAGGCCGCATCTGCCGCCGTCGATAACGGCGTCTATCTTTCCGTCAAAATACTCGAGCACCTTACCGGCGTCCTTTGGGCTTTCCTCTCCCGAAGGATTTGCCGATGGCGCGGCAAGCGGAAGACCGCAATCGCGCAGCAGCTCAAGGGTTAGCGGATGATCCGGGCAGCGCAGACCGACTGTCGAGCCGCCTGCAAGAACAATGGACGGTATCTCCGGCTTTGCATTCAGCACAATGGTCAGCGGCCCGGGCCAGAAGCGTGCAGCAAGCGTACGCGCCTGCTCGGGAACACTGAGGCACAGGGCATCCATGGCTTCGCTGCCGTGAACCATAAGAGACAAAGGCTTCAAGGTCGGGCGACCTTTTACCTCATATATCATACTCACCGCTTTTTCGTTCAATCCGCTGCCGGCAAGACCGTATACCGTCTCCGTCGGGACGGCGACAAGACCGCCATTTCTGATAATATCCGCGGCACCTTTTGAAGTGCCGGAAAAAACCTTCGTTTCCATTGCTACGCCTCCGTTTGCGCCTGAAGCTTTGCCGCCTGATCGGCGGTAATAAGGCAGTCAATAAGCGGGTCAAGATTCCCGTTTATTATGCTTTGAATATTGAAATTTTTAATGTCCCCGCTCAGGCGGTGATCCGTCACGCGGTTCTGTGGGAAGTTATAAGTGCGGATACGCTCACTGCGGTCACCTGACCCGATTTGATTCTTTCTTTCGCTTGCGACCTCCGCATGCTGCCGCGCCTGCTCGGCCTCATAAAGTTTCGAGCGAAGAATCTGCATAGCGCGATCCTTATTCTTATACTGGCTGCGCTCATCCTGACACTCGACGACGGTTCCGGTGGGAATATGGGTAATGCGGATCGCACTCTCGGTCTTATTGACGTGCTGACCGCCGGCGCCGGAGGAACGATAGGTATCAATTTTCAAATCATTCGGGTTAAGCTGGAAGTCAACCTCCTCGACCTCGGGCAGGACGGCGACGGTTGCAGCCGAAGTGTGTATTCTTCCGCCGGACTCCGTAACCGGGACGCGCTGGACACGATGGCCCCCGGCTTCAAACTTGAGCCGTGAATACGCACCGGCACCCTCGACGACAAAGCTTATCTCCTTTATGCCGCCAAGCTCGGTCTCGCTGACATTGGCAACGTCAATCTTCCAGCCCTTGGACTCGGCATACATCGAATACATCCGGAACAGGTCCGCCGCGAAAAGCATACCCTCCTCCCCGCCGACGCCGCCGCGTATCTCCATGATGACGTTCTTTGCATCGTTCGGGTCCTTTGGCAGCAGCAGTATTTTAATCTCCTGCTCCCGACGCTCCTTTTCCGCCTTTGCCTGAGCGTATTCCTCCTGCGCAAGCTCTCGCATCTCGCTGTCGCTCATGAGCTCAAGCGCCTCCTGCATACGGGAATCAGCCTGCTGATACTCCGTATACGCGGTCACGATGGGTTGAAGCTCACGAGCTTCGCGCTCATATTTGGAATAGGCCGCAGGGTCAGAGTAAGTAGACGGCTCTTCCATTCTGGCGCAGAGCAGCTCATACTGCCGCTGAAGCTGTTTAATACTATCGAACATGTGTCACTCCGATAAATCGAATTATTGATTATTTTACCACATGAGGCAGATAAAGTAAATGCAGAACATTGCTTTCTCGAAACTGTCAAAATTAAATTTCTATTTTTGAAAAGCAAAAGGACGGAAAGCATGGTATAATAAGACAGATAACCTGAAAGGAGCGTCGATTGCCATGAAAGGGACTGCAATTTACCATTCGCCGGTGGGGGACATTCAGCTCGATTATGAGGACGGTGCAGTCACGGGACTGAAAAACGCGAACGCGGATGTGAAGGCGGATGCACCGAATGAGCTGACGGAGCTGGTGTTCCGGCAGCTGGACGAATATTTTGCGGGAGCGCGCAGGGCGTTCGATTTCCCGTACCGGCTGCACGGAACGCCGTTTCAGGAAAAGGTATGGGCAGCGCTGCGGGATATTCCTTACGGAGAGACGCGCAGTTACAAGGACATTGCCGAGGCCATCGGGCAGCCGAAGGCGTCACGCGCGGTCGGCATGGCAAACCACGCAAACCCCATTTTCATCGCAATCCCCTGCCACCGTGTCATTGGTGCTGACGGAAGCCTTGTCGGTTACGGCGGCGGGCTGGAAATGAAAAAAAGCCTGCTGGCACTGGAGAAAGCAAACAGCAAATAAGCCCGGCGAAACGAAGTCGCATACAAATCCCCAGGCAAGAGTCATCAATAAACGGCCGTTTTTTAGTGTCATGGGTATCGGACTGTGATACTAACGTTATAAATGAGCCGGAAATTACCGAACTCAACCGGCGGTTCGTGTACATCTCTGCTGAAAAAAGCTAAGCTATTTCATGAAAGGAGGGGTTCCCGGATGAATCAGGAAAAAATCGGAAGCTTCATTGCGGCCTGCAGAAAGGAAAACGGATTTACTCAGGCGGTCTTAGCAGAAAAGCTCGGTATCACAGACCGGGCCATTTCCAAATGGGAAAACGGAAAGAGTCTGCCGGATCCGTCCATCATGCTGGAGCTGTGCGAGCTGCTTCACATCAACGTCAATGAGCTCCTGACCGGGGAACGACTGAACATGGAAGACTATAAAAAGATGGCAGAACAGAACCTTATGGAGCTGGCAAGGCAGGAGGAACTGAACAACAAAAAGCTGCTGACACTGGAATACGTTATCGGATGGACATGCTCGATAGCATTTCTTATTCTGATTTATGCGGCAAGCTTTGCAGTAACTGCACCGGTATGGCGCATTGTCATGATACTGACCGGCAGTGTGATATTCGTCATAGGCATGTATCATTCCATGAAGCTGGAGCATGATGCCGGTTATTATGAATGCCCGAATTGCGGGAAACGCTATGTGCCAACCATGAGAGCAGTCATTCTGGCGCCTCACATAATGAGAGACCGCAAGATGAAATGCCCTTATTGCGGTAAAAGAGCATATCATAAAAAAGTTCTGACGAAGTAATAAAGCTTTACTAACCTGCTGAAGGGGCTTATTTTGATGCGAAAACTTGATTTATATTGGATGTCAAATCGTGATTGGTGGGAACTTGTAGATTTAGTTCCAACAGTCAAAAAAGATGCACCACCTGAAGCGCAGAAAAGCTATGCCCACTACTTAGAGCAAACAAAAG
>CAZFCH010000103.1:0-6032 GCA_964517445.1 uncultured Oscillospiraceae bacterium
TGACCTTGCAGTGTTATTCTGACGCAGGCGCGGGTCTGAGCGCAATCTTTTTGTCAAAGAACCTCCGGTTCTTTGACAAGCAAAGCGCCAAAGGTTCAAGTCTTACTGTCTGTCCCCTCCCGCAAAAACAGGCTCATCCGCCCACCTGAGCCGTCACGGTATTGCCGATTTGTAAACATTGCGCCCAGGCTATTGACATCGTCAGTTCAAATTCTTAAAATATATTCAGATTCAAAGTGCCGGGTTCGCTTTCCGGCAAGGGGTGCAAAATGAAAGATAAGCTTCGCAATTTGTTTTCCGGGCGTCAGGGCATGGATGAGCTTTCAAAGTTCCAGTTCTGGTCCGGTCTCGCAGGGTTTGTGATAGGATGTTTCCTGCCCGGTTTTCTGGGCAGATTATTTATTTGGCTCGGTATCTTCTCGCTGATCTCCGCCTTTGTCCGCGCATTCTCGCGGCAGCTTGACCGGCGTGAGATGGAGAACCGCGCCTTCCTCGCCTACCTCGATCGTTGGAAGAATAAGTACGCCGCCTGGAAGGATCGCTTCTCCCAGCGCAAGAACTACCGTTTCTTCAAATGTCCCGGCTGCGGCACGTATATCCGCGTCCCGAGGGGCAAAGGTAAAATTCACATAAACTGCCGCTGCGGCTATACTCTCTACCGCAGAACCTGATAAGTTATAAAAACACATGGATGCGCTGCGAAACTTCTTATTTTGCAGCGCATCCATTTTGTTGAAATCCGGTGAAAGTCATGGTAAAGTTAAAGCACCAAATATAAAAACCGGAGGTATGAAGCATGGCAAACAAAGTCGGCCCGCTTATAAAGGAAGCGCGCACGGAAGCGGGACTCACTCAGGAGCAGCTCGCAAAGAAGATAAAAGGTATAACCGCCTCGGACATAAGCAAAGCCGAACGCGGTGAGCTGGAGCTTACGCAGACCGTCCTCAAGGATATCGCGAAAGCGACCGGCGTCACGCAGAGCTCTCTCATAAACGCGGCAAAAGAATCCACCTATAAGTCCTCATCGTCGAAGAAGACTTCCGGTACAAAGACTTCCTCCGGAAGCAAATCCGTGAAGGTCACGGCGTCGGAGCAGAAGCTGCTTGAGCTCTACCGCGCCGCCGATTCCGATACCAGGAAAGCCGCGGTGAGCCTGCTCAAAGGCGAAACAACCGGCATGACTGACATCATCGCCAAGCTCCTCGGCGGCTCCTCCGGGAAAAGCGACCTTCTCGGCACAATCCTCGACGGCGCCAAGGACGTCCTCGGAAAGTAATAAACCTATATAAAAATTGACCGCCATCCAACCGGACGGCGGTCAATTTTTTCAGACTTTCAAAAAAGCCTCGCAGAGTTTTTCGCCGCGCACGGCGAAAAATCAATCAAATACATTTTTCGCGGGGGCGTGTACCTCGCGAAAAATACTTCTCGCTCAGAGAGTGTCGAGCGCAGCGAGGCGCGGGTCTGAGCGCAATCTTTTTTGCCGAAGAACCATAGGTTCTTCGGCAAGTTAATTTTACGCGTGTGCCTCAAACACATCCTGCGGGTTGGTTTCCTCAGTCTCCGCAAGGCGCTCCTCTGCCCACTCGTTGCCCTGGTCTGCGGCTCTGGTGTACCATCTGCCGGCCTCGTCGAGGTTCTGCGTCACGCCGAGCCCCTGCTGATACAGCCAGCCTATCTGAGCCTGTCCCTGAGCGTTGCCCTGCTGAGCAGCTCTGTTGTTCCATTCCATAGCCTTCTCGTAGTCGGGCTCAATTCCGCAGCCGAACTGGTAGATGTAGCCGACCTGAGCCTGTGCGTCAGCGTCGCCTTTCTCACCGGCTTCGGTGTAGAGCTCCAGTGCCTTGGCGTAGTCCTGCTCAACCCCGGCATAACCGTTGAAATAGTAGTCGCCGAGGACCTTCACGGCCTTCATGTTTCCGGCGTCCGCAAGAGTCTTTATGCTGTCAAAAGCCTTCGTGTAAAGCTCCTCTGCCTCAGTGGGGATAGCAGGAGTCTCGCTCTCCTCTTCGCCGTCTTCGGTCTCTTCGACTGCAGCAGTATCGTCGACAGCTTCAGCCGTCTCGTCAGCCTCGTCGGTGTCGTCGTCCTTAGTGAAAGCACCCTCGACATAGCTGTCCGCGAGGTTCACCATGTCAAATACGGTGAGGTCGGCAGACACTGCTTTCTCAGCCGCGGCAGCAGCCTTGTCAATGTCCTCATCCGTGCCCTTGCCGTTTGCGTAGCAGTCAGCAAGGTATGCCTGAATACGGCCGGAATCCGCGTTCTCGCCGCTGTCAGCCTCGCCGACGGCGATGAACTTTGCGTACATTTCATCGGCCTTTGCCTCGTCTCTCGTTGTGCCGTTGCCGGCTGCATAGGCCTCGCCCAGCAGATACATTGCGACCGCGTCGCCCTGATCGGCTGCCTTGGTCAGCAGAGACACAGCCTCTTCGCTGTCGGTCTCAACGCCGAGGCCGTAGTAGTAGCTCGTGCCGAGCATTTCCTGCACGGAGGTAATGCCGCTGGTCTCGAGCGCGTCAAGCTTCTCGAAAGCTGCGGTGTAATCGGCCGCATAGAACAGCTCCTCCGCCTCAACGGCGAGGGTTTCGGGTTCGGCAGTCGGCTCAACGGTCGGCTCCGCAGTGGCAGCGGGTGCAGCTTCGCCGCAGGCGGCAAGGCTCAGCACCATGGCCAGCAGCAGAACTATTGCAAATGATTTCTTCATTTTATCTTCTCCTTATTAGCTTTCAGCTTCTCCGGGAGTCTCCTCCCGTTTGCTGCGCTGGTATTATACTTCACAGCGCCCGATATTGCAACGCGCTATAAATTACAGTTTTGTTAATAATTCAAAGCTCCCGGCGAGAACCGGGAGCTTTGATTATTTTAGTTTATCGCTTTATCGTTTTTCCTGCCGTGTTACCGGATCAGTCCTTGCCCTTCTTGAGCTTGGGCAGAGCAACTGCTGCAGCGCTGCCGGAGATCAGCATGAATGCGATCCACAGGCCGATGTTGCTGCTGTCGCCGGTCTTCGGGCTGGAAGCTGCCTGAGCGGTGGTCAGGATCTGGAAGTTGCAGCTGGTCCACTCGCCGCCGGTGGTCTTGACGTACAGAGTGTAGGTCTCGCCTGCGGTGCGGGCGTTCAGGAACTTCGCCTTGAGGGTGATGTATCTGCCGTTGCCGCTGATGGTGAACTGGTTGCCTTCCTCGAGCCAGCCGTTGCCGGAGCCGACCTTGACGTTGCTGGAGTCAATAGTGGTGGAGCAGACGAACTTGAGGTCCTTGCTGCTGTTGATAACGTGCTTGTTGGTGTCAACTGCCTTGAGGGACGGGCCAACGTAGAACTGGATGGATCTGTTCGGGGTCTGGAACATCTCATCGTAGTACACGGTCAGGGTGTGCCAACCGGTAGAGAGGTCACCGAGGTATGCGGTGCCGAGGTAGATGAGGCCGGTTCCCTTGTCAACGTAGTCCTCACCGGGGACCTTGTAGCCGTCGACTGCGATGCCGCCCTTGCTGGCGATACCCGGCTGAATCCTGAAGCCGAGCTTGTCGTCGCCGGAGTACCAGCTGTCGATGCCGCTGATGTAGTCGATCAGGTAATCGTCGGAGGTGTCAGAGCCGGTGTCATAGACCTTGACATACTTGGTGTTGCCGTCGTACAGGACGCCGTCGAACAGGAAGTAGAAGCAGACGCTTGCGTTGCCGGAGGTGTTGATAGCTTCGTCAATGCTTGCCTTCAGAGCGCTGTTGCTGAAAGTAGAGGTGTAGATGTTGACATTGCCGGTGCTGGAGTTTGCGCTGTAGTAGGTAGCTGCAGGAGACAGAGTGTAAATCGTGCCGCCCTCAACCTGGATGTTGATCTTCATGGAGTTGATCGCAGTGCTGAGGCTGGTGCTGCCGCTGACCTGAACCTGGAAGCCGAGGGTGGAGACACTGCTGCTGCGCTTGTAGCTGTCAGTGTACTGCTTCACGGTGATGCTGCCGGATACGGGAGTGGGAGTGCTGCCGGTGCCGACGGTGATGCTGCCGTCAGAATTCTCGGTGCATTCGATGCCGGCCTTTACATAGCCCTTAACATTCGTGGTGTACCAGGTGCCGCCGGTGACGGACTTCGGTGCGTCGATGGACTCGTTGTTCTCGTTGATGAAGTTTACAGTGCCGCCGCTGACTGCGACCTTATCGGTGCTGCCGGTAACAGTGATGGTGCCGATCTTGCCGCTGGTCATGTTAACGGTGCCGTTATTCATCTGGAGATCTTCAATAGCTCCGTTGCCGGACACGTTGACCGTGCCGCCGAGGGAAGCAAGAACAGTGTTAACTTTGTCGTATGCGTCGGATCCCTTTACGTTAAGCGTTCCGACTACAACAGCGACACCGTTCAGATAACCGTTGGTAACCGTCAGGGTCGAGCCGCTGTTTACAGTCAGAGAATTCAGTGCGACTTCCTGGCCGCTGAGGTTAAGAGTGAGGCTCTTGTTGTTCAGCTCAACATCTTCGCTGAGAACTATATCCTCGCTGCTCTGCTTGATGTACACGGTTGCGCCGCTGGAAGCTGCATTAAAGGCCTCCTGGAGCGTTGCGTAGTAGGTGTTTCCGATGTATGCAACACCGTCGGTAACATCCTCGCGGGCAACGACCTCGCGGTAATCACCCATGTCCTTGGCTTCGCAGCCGGTCTCGACGTAGTTGTCGATGGTGCTCTTGTTCACGCTGTAGAACTTGCAGCCCTTCTTGGCTACAATGTAGCTGTTGCTGACCTTGAACGGATTGCCCTTAACTTCGAGGTCGCCGCCGAGGTTAATCTTGCAGCCGGTAGCAACAGTGATGCTTGCGGAGCTGAAATCCGCCGTGCCCTGAGCGATAGTAAGAACTGCTGCGCTCTTCAGAGTCAGGGTCTTTACCGTCCAGGTGTACTTGTCGGTCTTGATCGTCAGGTTCTTGTCGACGGTGAGGCTGCTCTCGCTCACGCTCTTTACGAGCACGAGAGTGTCTCCGCTTGCTGCGTCAGAGACAGCAGCTGCGAGAGTGTCATAGAACTTGTTCTTGGTCTCGTTCTTGACTACGCTTGTTGCGCTCTCATCGTCATCGCCGCCGGGGAGGCTGGCAACGGAGGTATCGTCGAGTGAAGCAGGCAGAGCGTCGCCGGACGAATAACTCTGGTCATCCGTCGGAAGCGTTCCGGTGTTGCCGTCGCTGTAGACATCCAAAGCTCCGCCTTCTGCCGCCGCCAGAGGAAGCTCAGCGGCGTATGCGCTGCCGCCAAACAGGCTCATGCACATGGCAACAAGAAGAAGCATGGATAAGAATTTTGTAACTGTTTTCATGTTTTCCGTCTCCTTATATTGCTGTTTTTATTCTCACCAATTTACATTTACCTTTGGCCGGATACTTCACGTACTTCACGATTTTCCCCCCAGGTCATCGGTGTAGCTATAATGTAACACGATGTTATGTAAAATGCAAGAGTTTTTTTAATGATTTTGCGAATTATTTTTTCCTATTTGTAACCGTTTTGAATTTTTGAAGTGTCAATTTGCCGTGTTATGTCAAACAAATAGATTATTTGTTCAACACATCCCGTTCTCTGTCCAAATTTATCGACCTTCTTTCCGGATGCAATTAAGGATTCTTAATATCTCTTGTAACCTTTTCCGTTACAAATCCGCCTCTCTTCATCCTTGCATTTATATGACGCCGCCCCTTCCGATTTTGTTCCCGCCCGGGAGAAAATTTTTTTGAGTTATCATGTCCCCCCGCCAGGCCTCCCTGAAAGTGGTCTGAGCGCAATCTTTTCAAAGAAGCTCTTTGAGCTTCTTTGAACATTTTACCCCTGCTCCGCAAGATATATGCTGATCTTTGACTGTATGAGCTTCGCCGTCTCCTCCGGGGTCTTGTCCCCCGCGAGCATTGCCTGCATGTTCTCCGCCACTATTTTATATATGCTGTTGTCGCTGAGCATGCTCACCGTGTCAATCCTGCCGACAAGCTCAAAGAAGTCCGCCGCCTGCTCCGCGTTCATCGTCGCGCCGACCGTCTCGCCTATCAGGTTC
>CAZFCH010000104.1:0-5864 GCA_964517445.1 uncultured Oscillospiraceae bacterium
ACTTTTCTGCGCTTGCGGTTCTTGGGATTGTTCTTATCGAAAGCCAAAGCTGTATCCTCCTATCAAAATTTTCAGAACGGCAGCTCGCCGTCATCGCCGCCATCCAGCTCGTCAAAGGGGTCCTCATTGGAAGAAGCAGTCTTCCCGCCATAACCGGGACCGCCTTTGTTGCCGTAGTTAGGCGACTGATTGTCATACCTGCCGGAATTATTGCTGTCGCGCTTGCTTTCCCCGAAGTACATATTGTCAACAACGACCTCCGCGCTGCGGCGCTTGCCGCCCTCGCGATCGGTCCAGTCACGAATCTGGAGACGGCCGGAAACAACGGCCATACTTCCCTTTGTGAAATACTTGCTGACGAACTCCGCGGTCTGACGCCATGCGACGCAGTCGATGAAATCGGTCTGCTTTTCCCCACCGTCACGGCCGCCGAAATCACGGTCGACTGCAAGGGTGAAGGACGCTACCGGCGTCTGGGACTGGGTGTATCTGAGCTCAGGGTCTCTGGTCAGACGTCCCATAATGGTGATATGATTCAGCATAATTATCGCTCCTTACTCTGCACGCAGGGTAATCAGGCGACGCAGAATGCCGTCGGTAATGCCGAGTATACGATCCAGCTCGGCGGGGAACTCGGGAGCGCTGGTGAACTTCATCAGCACATAGTAGCCCTCGGAAATGTAGTTGATCTCGTAAGCGAGCTTGCGCTTACCCATCTCCTCCATCTCTTCAAGAGTACCATTTGCTTCCACAAGTGCCTTGAACTTCTCAACAACAGCGGCAGTCTCCTCCTCGCTGAGGTTGGGGTTGATGATGTACATTACTTCGTACTTTTCGCTTGCTTTTGCCATGGTTGCACCTCCTTCTGGTCTGTTGGCCCCCGTTTGAACGGGAGCAAGGATTTTACCCGTCTCCATGGACAGGCTATATTATTATAGCTTTTTTTCTTTATTTGTCAAGGGTTTTCGGCACATTCAGCATCAAAAAAAGTATCCCGCACCGACGCTGAACAGCACGTCGATGCGGGATATTTTTATATTTCTTATTCGCCGTCGTCGGTGTAGGTGCACACCTTGCCGACGTTGAGGATCATGTTGGGGTCAAAGACCTTCTTGATTTGTGCCATAAGGCCGAAGGCGACCTCGCCGACGGATTCTCTGAGGTACTCCTTCTTTGCGCGGCCGATGGCGTGCTCGCCGGAGACCTGACCTTCGAACTCGGTGCACTTGGCGTAGCACTTATCCATAACGACCTTGACCTTGGGGAGGAACTCCTCCTTGGTCATGGTGTTGGAGCAGCAGTAGATGTGCAGGTTGCCGTCGCCCGCATGGCCGAAGTTGCGGATCTTTATTCCCTGCTCTGCGCCGACCTCGCGCACATAGACGAGAAACTCTGCGATTCTGTCGACCGGGACAACGACGTCCATCTCGTCGATAAGCTTCGTGTCGGCCTCGATTGCGGTCAGGAACGAGCTGCGTGCCGCCCATACTTCCTTCTTAAGCGACGGAGTGTCAACAACGAGAACGTCCATCGCGCCGACTTCCTCTGCAACCTCAGCGAGCTTTTCCATCTTGAGGTCGAGCTCATCTTCGCTGTTGCCGACAAGAGTAACAAGGATGCACGCGCCGACGGCTTCGCCGCCCACCTCGGTGGGGAAGATGGCGTTGCCGGTGAACGCAGCGGAGCTCTTGACGATGTCCGCGTCCATGAACTCGATGGACTGGGGATCAAGGTTTGCAAGCTTTATCGACGGCACTGACGCGATAGCGTCGGCAAGCTCGGTGAAGGGCAGTATCAGGGACACATCGCATGCAGGTGCGGGGATAAGCTTGAGCGTAAGCTCGGTGATGATGCCGAGAGTACCCTCGGAGCCGCAAATCAGGTGCAGCAGGCTGTAGCCGGAGCTGGTCTTGCAGACGGTCTTGCCGAGCTTCATAATCTCGCCGCTGGGCAGGACGACGGTCATCGCCATGACATAGTCGCGCGTGACACCGTACTTGACAGCACGCATGCCGCCGGCGTTGGTGCTGACGTTGCCGCCGACCGTCGCGGTCTTCTCGCCGGGATCGGGAGGATAGAACAGGCCGTGAGCCTGAGCGTCAGCCGCGAGGTCGCAGAGCCTTACGCCGACCTGGGTATGTACGCAGAGGTTCTTCATGTCGTAGCTGAGGATCTTGTTCATGCGCGCCGTGCAGATGATGACGCCGCCGCAGAGCGGAACAGCGCCGCCGACAAGGCCGGTGCCTGCGCCGCGCGGAGTGACGGGGATGAGGTTCTCGTTGCAGAGCTTCATGATGGCCGCGACCTCTTCGGTGCTCTCCACCTCGCATACTGCTTCGGGGAAGCGCTTGCCGTAGATGGGCATTTCGTCGTGGCAGTAGTCCTCGGGAATGTTTCCGTCAAAATAGAATCTGTCCTCGCCGACTATTGCCTTGAGCTTTTCGGCAATCTCAGCGGTGATTTTGTTGTATTTCGCCATACTTTTATCTCCTTGAAAATATATTTATTCTGCGCAGCTTCCGTCATCCGGCCTGCGGTTTGTACTGTAATTTCCCGTGTCATTCGCTACCTGTCAGCATATCATAAAAGCCTTTTTTAAGCAAGCGGTAATTGCCGCCGCGGCCGTCTCTCCGGCAGCCTGCCAAAGATCGTTTGTTTTTCCAAACCGCTTACGACTGCAGCGCAGACAGCAAAGCTGTTTCAACCTTTTCCCGCTCCCCGCTGCCATCCGTTCTGAGCCTGAGCAGCCGAACACCGCACTTCTCAAAAATGCGGTTCTTCTTCTCATCTCTCTCCGACTGATCGCTGCCGCTTTCATGGAAGCGTGTCCCGTCTACTTCGATTGCCAACACAGGCTCTTTGTCCATTTTCCTGAACAGCAGGAAATCCACATGGGTAAGTTGATTCCGAGCATATGTGCATTCGTCCTCCGAAAGGGAAGCATAGTCCTTGATTATCATCGAGAGTGAAACATGCACAGCGCAGCCAACCGCAGAAAACAGCTCCTCTGACAGCACGGTTTGTATTACGGAGTACATAAGATTTTCGGAATCATATTCCGATACTCTTTTGTGCTTTTGCAAATACTCTCGGCGCTGTTCTGCATAGCCCTGATAAAGCATATCGAACACAGAGTACACCTGGCTTTGTATGACTTCAAAGTTGTTATACTCAATATACCGCATCAGATCCCCGTAATTTGTCTGATTGTTGCGCGAATCCTGCGATGTGACGACAGTGAGCGAATGAACCGCGCGCGATACTGCAACGTTCAGCATATGCGCATCGTCAACAAAGCCTGAAATTACGTTGTCAACAGACGTGAGGATGATTGCGTCTTTCTCGCGCCCCTGAAACTTGTGAACTGTATCAACCTCATAGCCATCGCCCAGCTGCTTGCGTATTGCGGAGACCTGATCCCGATATGGCGTTATAATGCCAATGCTGTTGTAATTTTTCTGCCTGAGATGTGGAATCACTTCCTGCTGGATTACGTCGATCTGACGTTGATTTGTGTGCCCTCGCGCATGGTTTCCGGCAACTGTGCGGTACATTGTCAACGCATCGGGCTCATTATTATCCTTTGTCATAATAATCAGCTGGCCGTTGTAGAACTTCTGATTGCAGAAATTGATGATCTTCGGGTGACAGCGGTAATGCTCCCGCAGCAGCGTGGTCGGTGCATCCTGCCATGTCTCCAATGCAGAAGATAGCATGCTGTGCGTAGAAAAGCGGTATCTCTCCTCAAGAGAATACTTTTGCCAAATCGCTTCGCATATTTTGACATCAGTCTCCGTCACCACGTTGGGAAGCTGCTTCAGGTCTCCGACTATTACAATATTTTTTGCGCATGAGAAAGCCAGCACCCCGGTAGCTAAATCGACCTGCGATGCCTCGTCGACAATAATATAATCATAAACATAACCTGGGTTTAATGTGCCTTTGATTGAATATGTGGTACTGAGTACAACAGGATATTCGCGAGTAAAATCCTCGCTTCTCCGGCGGAAGTCCTCCTTCTCAAAGTGCTGTCGTCCGCTCCGCCAGTGATACCGCGCCGCCATCGCCGCCCGGAACAAGCAGAGAGATTTTTGCGTAAGCTCCTCCATCCTTGCGTCAAAAGCATAATTGGACAGCTTCTGCGTCAACAGCTGTTTTTCATCTTCCAGCTCCTGCTTCTTCACTATGTAGAACTGATTCTGCAAATATGGAATAGCTTTTTCAGATGCGCGGAGGAAAAATTTAAGTGCGCTCAGTCCGAAGCGGAACAGTACAGACAGTTTTTTAAAAAGTCCAAATGTTGCCCCGCTCTCCAGATGCTCTTCAAGCTCCATCCAAAGAGCAAAGATTTTCTTTGAAGTCAGCCTTCCCCCGCTCTGCGCCGGAATCTCCCCGCAGCTATCATAGTATTCTTCAAAATAATGCTGCTCCGGGGCAAGTCGCAAAAGCTCCTGTTCGATTTCAGCGATACGGTTTTTGATATTCAGCATATCGTTGAGTTCTTTTGAAAGAGCTGCGACTTCATCTTTAAGTTTCTGCCGGTCTTCTGCACGCAGTTCCCAGCTTTTCATATTGGGATATGCGCCTGTCTGGCTGTCCAGGAAAGCCTGTTTGTTGGCAGCGCTGCCAAGAAACGCAGTCAGAAATGCGGCGTTTTTCTTCTCCAGCTTTTCAATTACGTTATGAGTTGCAGAGTTATTATTGGAAACGACCGCTACGGTTTTCCCGTTCATCACAATATTGGCAATAATATTAAGAATCGTCTGTGTTTTCCCGGTTCCGGGCGGCCCCTGAATTATGCTGATTTTGGAAGAAAGCGCGCGTTCTACTGCCGTCTTCTGGCTTTGATTCAATCCGAAAGGATAGATAATCGTATCAGTCTTAATCGGCATTTCTCTTGGTTTATGCGGATCAAAATAATTTGCCAACACAGTCTCATCACTGACTGCCTGAATTTTTTCATACTGCGCATCCAGAATATTAAAATCATTTTCCCTCAGGCTTATTGCCGCCGCAGTTTCCTTGAAATAATCAAACACTTCCCGGTTCTTGCTGTCTGCCAAACAGTTCGTCTCAAGCTGCACATCGCTCTTGTGAAACAGCATATCCTTTTTGCCGCTGCGAATCATGCGATAGTATAGGCCGAAGTCAAGAATGCCGTCGATATCTGCGATTGTTTTCCCGTTCGCTTTTACAATGACCTGCGCCGGATCAATATACCCCTGGAGCGGCAGCACTTCCACATTGCAGGCATTGAAGCTATATGTCTTGTTAGGCTTGCTGGTATAAACGATCTCATATTTACCGTTGTTGAACCGAAGACTTGCAACCTTTTCAGTTTGGTCTTCGCCTTTTATAATAATCAGCCTTTTTCGCGTATCCATGGCTTTTGTCCCCATATTAGGAAACTGCATTTTACCGCGCAGTTTCTATTTTTATTACATCATTTTCATGCGCCATATATACTTTGTCATATACAGATTTTGCTTCTTTTAAGTATAGATCCTTTTTATGTTCAGGCCAGGTATGCGTAAGCAGCAGCTTTTTGACATTTGAGGCTTTTGCGATCATTGCCGCTTCTTTTGCATCCAAATGATATTTGCTCTTATTTGAGTCTGTACTCAGGAATGTACTCTCGCAAATAAATATATCGGCATTTCTGCAAAATTCGCTATACTCATCAATGTTGTGGTATCCCATGTCGCCGCTGTAAACTAATTTAGTATTGCTGTTCTCTAAACAAACGCTAAAGTTTTCAATCGAATGAACAGTTTTCTTGAAGCTTATGCTGTATCCGCAGATATTCAGTCTCGATCCTTCGTTATATGTATGGAGCTTGAAGGCCCCGTCATGATTATTCTTTA
>CAZFCH010000105.1:0-5853 GCA_964517445.1 uncultured Oscillospiraceae bacterium
CTTTGCCCTCCTCTTTGTGGATGCGTTTGATCTCAAGGGATTCAACAAAGGCCTGAACACGGGTGCGCAGCTGACCGGAGTTACCGTTGTTGTACAGTCTGTCGATGGACAGGACGGGCCAACCGTACTCGTCGTGCATGATATGGGACGCAAGAGCGCGCTCAAAGCCCCAGTAGTCGCAGTACTTCATCTGCTCATAGATGATGCCTTCGGCATTGTACTCCTTGGCGAGACGGTCAGCCGTCTCACGGCGCTGCAGCACCTTCTCATCGGCGATGTAGCGTGCGCACTCGGAGTGCTCCATAATGTGCAGGCAGATCTGACTCAGAGCGTCCTCATCGTCCTTGAGCTCGATGACCTCACGGCCGGGAGTGGAGCCGAAGCAGAAACGGTCGGAAACGACCAGAGCGCCGCAGCCCTCAATGAGCTTGGTCAGGTCGGGATCGTCGATCTCGGAGCCGACGATTGCGACTCTTGCGCGGAACGGGCTGACCTTATCGGGCTTGCGCTTCTTCAGCTCAGCCAGAGTCTCACGCAGGTAAGGCAGGATCAGGCGCTTCGGGCAGGTGTAGGAAACGAGGTTGATGACATGGAACTCGTAACCGGTGATGACGGGGTTCTCAGCCTTGCGCATCTCGCCCATTTCGGAGATGATGGAGCAGACTTCGTTGTGCTCGGCGACAGCTGCGCGGATAGCCGCGTCGGAGGTGTCAACGCCGAAGGTCTCGGTGAGTCTGTCCAGAACGCGCAGACGCATCTGCTTGACATAGGAGTCAAGGGTGTAGTCCGTGATTTTGTAGGGGATGTCGCAGTGAGTGACAAAGAAGTTGGGCTTTTCGTTCACATGCAGGATCTCGAAGTGCTCCATTGCGCGGTTCATCATGGAGCAGGCGTCGACGCCGATCATCGCATCGAGGAACTGATAGCCGCCCTCTATGCCGCGCTCAACCAGTGCTCTGGCGTACTCGCAGGTATAGTTGGACATGTAGTAGGTCGCGATGTCGATGGAGCCGGTGTGCGGTGCGCGGAGTCTTACCGAGAAGCAGTTACCGACATTGAGCAGTGCCTCGGGGATATGGTAGCAGGTATAGCCGAGGCAGATATCGCCTTCGGCCTGAGCCTTCTGAACCAGCTCATTGTCAGCGTTCTCAAGCAGTTTTTCAAAGTAGATAAGATGCTTAAGATCTTTCAAATGTTACACCTCTTCTTCAAAGTATTTCTATTTTTTGGAGTGCGTCCTTCACTCCGGTGAGCATAGCGGAATCCGCAGGCAGCTCAAGTACGCTCTTGCCCTTGATATCGTTTGCGGCAAAAACGCTGTCCGCGGGGATGAATGACAGGATCTCAACGCCCGGTACCGTGATAAGATCGGCAAGCTCGGGGTTCGTGACCCTGTTGACGATGACGCCTATCCTGTCGTAAGCGATAAGCTCATCCGCCACCTTCTTGATGGTAGAGACGACCTGCGCGCCCTTCTTGCTCTGGTCGGTCACAAGCAGCAGGTGCGTGACCTTCTCCATAACGCGCCGCTGGATCTGTTCAATCCCGGCCTCTCCATCGATAACAACGTAGTCAAAGCTGTTGGCAAGCAGGCCGATAACTTCCTTCAGATAGGAGTTGACCTTGCAGTAGCAGCCGGAGCTCTCCGGCCGGCCTATTGCCAGAAATGCGAAGCCCGGCATCTCAACCAGCGCGTCGAAAATTCTGAATCTCGCCTCGCTGAGAAGCTCGAGCGCTTCCTTAGTCTCGCCGTTTTCAACGCTGTCAACAATGCCCATGCGGATATCGTCCAGCGTCAGCTTTACATCCACGCCAAGAGCAACGGACAGGCCGACAGCCGGATCCGCATCGATGGCCAGTATCTTCTTGTCAGGATATTTCTCGACAAGCAGCCTGACTATTGAAGCAGAGATGGAAGTTTTGCCGACGCCGCCTTTACCTGCAACCGTGATAATCTTGGCTTTTTTATCCATATACTTACCCCCAATCTGCGCATAATTGCAGTAACACATCTTCGTCAGTATTCTAACACATTGGGCATGAATATGCAAGATAAACAGTTGACAATTCTTAATTTTGCATACTTTTGAGTATTTTGTCGCGTATTTGAGGCGCCTCTGTTTAGACAGTTGAGAGTCGTTGTAAAGGTCGGTTAAAATTTTTTAAAGAACGGCGCAAATACCTCCGCACTGCCGCTTAAAATGAGCGCGCCGCAGCAGCGGCGCGCCCGGTTCCGGTGATTTTTCAGATGTACTGCTTTCGCGGGATTTTGTCATAATGTTTCAGCAGTATCGGCTCGACAAAGCGGGAGAGAAATTTCATATCCAGATTGAGGAAATATACCGTAAAGCTGACGGCGAAGAACCCGGCTGCTCCGCCGAGGATCGCAAGAGGTATCTTTTTCACGTTCATGCTTAAGCTCCTTCCTTTTCCTTACCATGCGTTCTCGTCCGGAAGCACTTCGATCGACGGATCGAGCGGCTCCTCGCGCATAACGGTGCGCATATAGACGTTGAACTGGTCGCGTATGGCCTGGCGCGTGTACACGCGCGGATCGCACAGATCGTGGCAGACCCAGACGAGGTGCAGTCCGCGTTCTCTGGCCTGTTCCTCAAACTGGCCGTGCATGCCGTCGAGAGCCTTGCAGGACATATGCTCCCACATCATTACCATGTCGGCGTTCATCCGCTCGCACAGCTCCCACAGCTCGTCGACAAGCACCTTGTAGCCGCCGTGGGTACGGTTGCGCATTATCATGTTCTCGGTGAGATAGGCCATGTCGTAATACGCCTGCTCGCGGTTCTCGGGAGTGTCCTCCTCGGCGATTTCCTTGCTGATGACCATAGAGAGCATATCTGTCAGCGGCACGACGCCCCAGCAGTGTACCATCCAGTTGAGCATATCGATGACGTACTGCGGCTGGACGCCCCAGACAATGCAGCGGTGGCGGTACTCGGGGGCCATCATCGTCTTTCTCTCGTAGCCCTGACGGACGAGCTTCATTATCTTCTTGTCTATCGGCGGGAAATCCGCGGAGCGGCCGCAGTTGCCCATGTAGTTTGTGTCGTTATACAGCGAGAACACCGCGCCGACGAACTGCGGATACGGCGTGCTGTTGACTTCGAGCCATTCCCAGCGGTTGCGCGTCGTCTCGTTCACACGCTTGGCGCACTCGAAGTAGGCCTTCCAGTCCCACTTCACGCCCATCTTTTTCTCGATGAAAGCGATGGCGTTCTTTATGTCCTGCGCGGCGTAGGCCTGCACGTCCTCCTCCCTGTGGCGCATAGGCGCGGCAAGCTGGAAGGTCTCGATACCGTACTCCCGCTCAAGACGCTTTGCGATAACGCCGTTGCCCATGAGGGAACCGTCGCAGGTGGTGTTGACCTGAACGGCGCATCTGCCGAGGACGGGGAAGTCATCGTCTATGGAGATGCCGGCCTCCGCCTCCGGCATGGGGCACACGTCGCCGGGGATGCCGAACTGCTGGGCAACATCGAGATAGTGGGTAGTGGAGTACTGATTCAAGAGGTTTGCGGAGAACATTGTCGGGACTTCGCGCAGAATTGCCTTCAAAGTGGGGAATCCCATCATAAACGCGGTCATGGCGTTCTCATCGCACAATACGCATCTTTCGGAAAACTCAACGTCGTTTCCGGTTCTGCGGTCGCCGCGCATGCTGTTGTCGATAGTCATGGCAACGTCCTTGACGACGAAGTCCATCGCGGTATGGACGATGCGCAGCGGCTCATCGCGCAGACCCATGGTGAACTTGTCGAGCATATGCGGCACGGCGAGATAGTTTGCAAACCACCTGTAGCGGAACAAGCCCTTCACGTTGCGGGGCTTTACAATGACCTTAGCGAGGATTGAGAGGATATACAGCCATCTGCCGTAATCATAAAGCGTGTCCTTGAGTCCGCGCCACTCGCGGCGGCTGCGTACCTTTCCGCCGTCAAACAGCACGCCCAGCTTTTTTTCGCCGATGCGCTCCTTGTCGTTTACAACAACAGCCATTATTTCGCACCTCCCTGAAGCTTCTTGATCTCAATGCTTTCCACAAAGGCCTGCACGCGCGTGCGCATCTGGCCGAGAGACGAGGCGATGTTATACGGCCTGTCGACCGAAAGCACGGGATATCCGTAGTCCTCGCGCAGCATCGTCGAGCCCATGAGCCGCTCATACGCCCACGGGTCGCAGAACTTGATCTGCTCATATACAATGCCGTCCGCGCCGTATTCCTTGGCGATGTCGTTCACATACTGCTTGCGGCCGTAGACCTTCGCCATGTTCATCGTGCGCGGGCACTGGCCGCGGTACACGTACTGGCGGCACAGCTGCGTGAGCGCGTCCTCCCCGTCGCTCATCTCTATAACGTTGCGCCCCGGCAGTGAGCCGAAGCAGAAACGGTCGGCGCAGACATAAGCGCCGGTATCCTCGATAAGCTTAATAAATCCGCTGTCATCGACCTCGGAGCCGACTACCGCAAGGCGTGCGCGGTAGGGCTTTTGCTCCGGTTCGCGCGTTTTCAGCTCCTCAAGCGTCTCCTCCAGCTTATCAACCAGCAGGTATTTCGGTGCAAGATACGTCGCAAGCGTCAGCACGTGGAACTCATAGCCCGTGATGCGCGGATGCTCCTCCTTGCGGAAGTCGCCTATCTCACGGATGAGACGGCAGACGCGGTTGTGCTCCTCCACGGCTTTTCTGATGGCGGCGTCGGAAATATCGATGCCGTAATTTTCATGCAGCGGCTTCAGGATATGGTTCTCGCACTGGAGCTTCAGCAGCGCCACGCCGTTGTCATCGGCCTTGAGAGGGATCTCCATATACTGCCAGAAGAACTTGTCGTTCCCCTCCCCCATGGTCTTCAGCAGCTCCATGTTCTCGACGCAGCGGTTTATCATCGTGCAGCCGTCCGGCGCAATCAGACAGTCGGCAAAGTTGAAGCCGCCCTCGATCGCGCGCTCGAGCAGAGCACGGCTCGTCTCGCACAGGAAGCTTGTCATATAATAGGTCGCAATGTCCATCGAGCCGGTGTGCGGCGCGGAGAGGCGGACAGAAAACATACCGTCAAGGTTCATAAGCGGCTCCGGCGTGTTCTCACACACGAAGGCTGCGCAGATCTTGCCTTCGTTTTTCGCCTGGGTGATTAAGGCATTGTTTGCCTCCTGGAGGAGGTTTTCAAAGAAGCTAAGGTACTTTAGGTCTCTCATCGCGTTCCCCCCAAATTATTATTTCTTTCCGTCCATCCTTTATCCCTTTAGGATTGTTAACATTATATCACTATGTACGTCTACATTCAATTTGAATATTCATTTTATACAGATATGTCCAAACTTGTGCCTTTTATTTGTCAAAGTTCAACAGTCAAATATCTGTTTTGTACAAATCAGTAACGCGCAAATCGTCTATATTCACAGTGCCAGAATCTATTCCTGAAAATCAGGCTGTCTTCCGCGCATAAACGTCTTTATTTTTCCGCCGCGATAGGGTATAATTGCTATATATCCTATGAGGAGGTTTTTGATATGAAGCAGTATTTTGAAATAGTAGACGTCATGGCGCGCGAGATTCTTGACTCCCGCGGCAACCCGACAGTTGAGGTAGAGGTCACGCTGGACGACGGCACCATCGGCCGCGCGGCTGTCCCCTCCGGCGCATCCACCGGTATGTACGAAGCCTGTGAGCTGCGCGACGGCGACAAGAGCCGTTACGGCGGCAAGGGCGTGCAGCTTGCGGTTGAGAACGTCAACGGCGAGATTGCCGAAGCGATGGTCGGTCTCAACGCGCTTGACCAGACCTCTATCGATAAGATGCTTATCGAGATAGACGGCACCCCGAACAAGACCCGCCTCG
>CAZFCH010000106.1:0-5737 GCA_964517445.1 uncultured Oscillospiraceae bacterium
ATATTATATCATCGCCTGCAGAATTTACAACAGAGCTTTTGGCAACGGCGCTTGACATATCCCCGCCGCCGCGTTATATTGTGGATAGTTAAAATTTTTTAACTATCCACAATTTACAGAAACGGAGATGCTGATATACCATGAATAAAATCGCTGTAGTCACAGGCGGCAGCGGCGGCATTGGCCGCTGCACGGCGGCTTCGCTCAAGGCGGCGGGCTGCACCGTTTATGAGATATCCCGGCGCGATATCCCGTCCGACGGCATCATACACATGAGCGCGGATGTAACGGATGAAGTGCAGGTGCGAAGCGTCATTGATGAGATCGCCGCGCGCGAAGGGAGAATCGATATCCTCGTCAACAACGCAGGCTTCGGCATATCCGGCGCAGCGGAGCTGACGGAGAGCCGGGATTCCCACGCGCAGCTTGAATTGAACGTATTCGGCACGGATAACGTCACGCGCGCGGTGCTGCCGCATATGCGTGCGCAGGGCGGGGGGAGAATAGTGTGCATGAGCTCCATTGCCGGTATAGTGCCGATCCCGTTTCAGCTCTGGTATTCGGTCAGCAAGGCGGCTATAATAGCCTACGTTCTCGCACTTCAGAATGAGGTACGGCCTTTCGGAATAAGCGTCTGCGCTATAATGCCGGGAGATATCGCCTCCGGCTTCACCGATGCACGGCGCAAATCCTCTGCCGGGGACGACGTCTATGCCGGGCGCATAGAGCGCTCCGTCGCCGTTATGGAGCATGACGAGCGCACCGGCATGACACCGGAATACGCCGGGAGCTTCGTCGCAAAGTACGCGCTGAAGAAGAATTCGCGACCGCTTGTCGCGATGGGCTTCGCATACAAGGGCGCTGCCGTGATCGCAAAGCTGTTCCCGCGCCGTCTGTCCAACTGGATAGTCGGACAGATTTATGCGAAATAAAAGAGAACGGTTCGACACGATTCGTTTGTACTGATAGGTGATTTGTGGGACAAAACGAAACGTAGCCTGCGTATTTGGAGCGCGCCCGGAATGAAGACAAAAAGCAGATGGTATATCATCGCCGCCGCAGTGCTGCTTGCAGCCGCGGCGGCTGTCGGAATATTGGGGTATTTCTGCGCTGCGGCTGCAAGGAACGGAGATAATGCCGACCGGCAGCTTATCTGCGAGCAGAACTATGTATATGCGCGCCGCGCCCAGCAGGCGGGGGACTATGAAACCGCCCGGCGGATGTTCACGGAGCTTGGCGATTATAAGGACGCGCGAAACCTTGAGCTTGCCTGCCGCAGCCTTGAGGCGCGGCAGCTCACGGATGATGGGGAATTGCTTGCCGCGTTGGAGCTGTTTGAATCCCTCGGCGATTATCCCGGCACGGCTGAGGGGCTTGACACTGTCAAGGAGAAACTGTACCAAAAGGCGCTTGACTGCGCCTGCGCCGCGGACTATGAGCAAGCCTGCGGGATATGGCAGCGGCTTGAGGATTATGCCGACAGCCGCGTGCTCGAATGGCGCTGCGAAAGAATGCTTGAAATGAGCCGTGACGAGTCGGCCGCGCCGATGTTCAGCGAGGAGAACCGTTTTCCAAACTCATATTTGAAAGATGTTTATGCCTGCGATGCGGGTTATGTTGTGCTGCCCGAGCAGTGCAATGCGGACACGCGCTTCTTCATATACTTCCCCGGCGGACGCGACACGCAGATATACGAGGATTTTCTATATTATTACATAATGAACCCAGCGCCGAACACGATAGCGCTGTTTCTCTACACGAACGGTCTTGATTATGTGGAGGAGAAAACCAAGCTTGCCGTGGATACGCTCGACCATGCCGCAGCGGAGTGCGGGGTGTTTGCGCATGACGTCATGCTCTGCGGATCGAGTCTCGGCGCGTATCCTGCGATGCATGCCGCCATATACTGCAAGGAGGATTTCGGCATCACAGTGCCGTGCGTCCTTTCTCTTGACGCTGGGAGTGACTGGCAGGAGACGGATTACACGCTCAATAGGGAAGAGTGCCTTAAGACAGCACAGCTCGGCACGCAGTTTTATCTGTTTGAAAGCCCGTTTGTCGGCATGGACCGTGCTCCGATAAGGGAAATGGTGATGACCGGAAACGATGTTACGATAGTCGGCTGCGTGTATGACCAGCATGAACGCATATCCTATGACGCGCTCGGCATGGGCATTATAGACTGGGCTCTCGGCGACCGCAGTGAGCCCTATGTGTCGGATATATACAGTTTTAACCATCTCACGCCGTGATTTTTAACACGAGTTTCGAACGAATTCAGCGTTATTGTATTGACACAAATGCGGAAATTGCATAGTATGTTAGAGCGTACTCGCGGTGGCAATGAACGGCAAAAGGCTCCTTTTTGCACTTCGCCCGTCGTATTTTTGCAGTTGCAAACAGTACAGCCAACCGCTATAATGCATTTATAAATGGTGAAAGGGGAAGCAACATGAGAAGAAGATCAAAGCACAACGCGCTGCTGCCGCATCAGGCGAAGCAGGAGAAGACCAATGCCCTGAGCCTTGCCGCACCCAAGGGGATAGCGGGCCGCGCCGCAATGCAGGCGATAAAGAACATCGATGTGAAGAAGACGGCCGCCGTTGCCGGCGGCGTGGTGCTTGCGACGAGTGTCGTCAGCCTTGCCGGAAAGTACAGATTCTATAAGGGTATCGTCGCCGGGGAGCTCAAAAAGCAGCTGGCTGCGGTGAACAAAAAGCTCGACGCGCTCCAGAAGCAGAATGAGGAACTTCAGGCGGAGATAGCCGAACTGAAAGCCGGACAGAAAGAACAGAACAGATAACAAATACTGGCAGCACCGTGAATCTTTCGGCGCTGCAGAATTTAATTGACACCGAAAATGCGGGATGCTAAAATGACACGCATAAAAAAAGAGGAGAGTTGTTCTATGCTCAGCGGAAATATCAGCAGAGACTCCGGCGGCGCGCTTCGCTTCGCCAATCAGGACGTGGCAAAGCTCGCGGAAAAATACGGCACCCCGCTGTATCTCATGGATGAGGGGCGTATCAGGGATAACTGCCGCATGTATCTCCATGCGTTCAGGGACGCGTTTGGTGAGCGCGGCAAGGTGCTCTACGCGAGCAAGGCGGCGTCCTTCAAGCGCATGTATGAGATAGTTGCCGAGGAAGGTCTGTGTGCCGATGTCGTTTCCGCAGGAGAAATACGCACGGCTCTGAAGGCAGGCTTCCCCATGGACAGGCTCTATTTCCACGGCAGCAGCAAGACCGACAGCGAAATAAGCTACGCCGTTACCTCGGGGGTGGGCTGCTTTGTCGTCGATAACATCGAGGAGCTGTACGCCGTGAACCGCGAAGCAGGCAGCGCAGGCATTCGCCAGAGGGTTCTGCTGCGCGTCACCCCCGGCATAGATCCGCACACCTATGAAGCCGTGAGCACCGGCAAGGTCGACTCCAAGTTCGGTGTTGCAATCGAGACCGGTCAGGCTATGGAGTTCGTCGCCGAAGCGCTGCAGCAGGAAAATCTCGAGCTGCGCGGGCTGCATTGCCATGTCGGCTCGCAGGTTTTCGATGAGGACGTCTACGAGCGCACGGTGGATATAATGCTCGCCTTTATGGCGGAGGTACGGGACACTCTCGGCGTGACGTTGAATGAGCTGAACCTCGGCGGCGGCTACGGCGTGAGATATCTTGAAAGCGATAAGCACGTTGATATTCCTGCAAGAATTAAGGCCCTCGGAGAGCACATCAAGGCACTTGCCGAGAAGCTCTCTTACCCTATGCCCGTGGTCCTCATGGAGCCGGGGCGCAGCATCGTCGCTGACGCAGGCATGACGATCTATACCGTCAGCTCCGTCAAGCGTATACCGGGCTATAAGAACTACGTTGCTGTTGACGGCGGCATGACCGATAACCCGCGCTACGCTCTCTACGGCTCAAATTATACAGTGCTCGACGCGGCGACTCCGCAGAAAACGGAGACCTTTGACCTCGTCGGCCGCTGCTGCGAAAGCGGCGATATCATTCAGCCCAAGGTGAGCCTGAACGCTGAGATTAAGCGCGGCGACATCGTCGCTGTGTGTACAACCGGCGCGTATAACTATTCCATGGCATCAAACTACAACCGTGTTCCGCGCCCGCCGATCGTGATGCTCGACGAGAACGGCGATTATCTTGCTGTCCGCCGCGAGACGCTCGACGACATCGTGAGCATGGATGTATAAGAAAGAAATATATCGAATACGCCCGCATGAGGCTCGGTTATAATTACACCCTAATCAAATAAAGGGGAAAACGAATGTACAAATATATCCTGTTTGATTTTGACGGAACCGTTTTTGACACGGTCGAGGGAATAACCAAGTCCGCCCAGTACGCTCTCGCAAAGCGCGGAATTACGGCGGAGCTTGACTCGCTGCGCTGCTTTGCGGGCCCGCCGCTGGTGGATATATTCATGGAGAAATTCGGGTTTTCACAGGAGGAGGCCAAATCCGCCACAGCGGATTTCGGTGAGCGCTACCAGCCTATCGGCCTGTATGAGTGCCGGGTGTTCCCCGGAATAAAGGAGCTGCTCCGTGCGCTTATCGATGCGGGGCTGCATATTGGCATTGCAACCTCAAAGCCGCAGAACCTCGCTGAGAAGCTGCTGGAGCGGGAAGGAATGCTGGAGCTGTTCGAGGTCATCTCCGGAAGCGGTGGCCGCAACAACAACGACTCCAAGGCGGAAGTGCTGACGCGTGCGATAAACGCTCTCGGCGCCGATAAAAAAGAAACTGTTCTCGTAGGCGACACAAAGTATGATGTCGCCGGAGCAAAAGCCTGCGGCGTGGACTGCATCGGTGTGCGCTACGGCTACGCGGCAGAGGGTGAGCTTGCTTCAGCGGGCGCGGATTATATCGTGGATGACTTGCAGCAGCTGAAGTCGCTGCTGCTGGACGGGGAGGAAGAAAGCATGTTCAGGCCGATGAGAAGAAAGACAAGAGCGATATCCGAGGAAGCGGCGAAGGAGCTGCTGCTGAACGAGAAGCGCGGTGTTCTTGCAGTGAACGGCGACGACGGCTATCCTTTCGCCCTGCCGGTTAACTACTTCTATGACATAGAAAACAATAAGATATATTTCCATGGTGCAAAGGCCGGACACAAGGTCGACTCGCTGAAAAAGAGCGACAAGGTCTGCTTCACGGTCTATGGAAACTCCCAATACAAGGAAGGCGAATGGGCGCCATACACACAGAGCACCATCGTTTTCGGACGCTGCCATCTGGTAGATGATGCGGCTTTGACCGAGGAAAAGGTGCGAACTCTCGCCGAAAAGTATTACCCCGACAAGAGCGAGATTGACGGAGCAATGGCGCGCTCCATCCGCGCGGTACAGCTCTATGAGATAACAATAGAGCACCTGACCGGTAAACAGGTTCAGGAGAAATAAAATATAAAAATGCAGAAAAAGCACAGGAAACAGATGTTTCCTGTGCTTTTTGCGCAACTCATTGTACCTTATCACGATTCCAGATTTATCCACAAAGCAGGGAGGACAGCGACGACTTCGTTGTTGACATAGTCGCCGTCGTAACGGACCAACCCGCCACTGCGGACATCGGCGGCGTTGTCCTGCCTGAGGCCGGGCGACCGCAGCCACCACCAGCAGTTGCCACTGTTGTTTTCATAAGCTCCATTGGCAACCGCGAAGTCTGTAGGTGCACATTGCCGCGCACTGTCTGACGAGAAATATTTTTTCGATTCGTCAATGCTGAGCAGGA
>CAZFCH010000107.1:0-5690 GCA_964517445.1 uncultured Oscillospiraceae bacterium
TTTCACGCAACAGCTTATTTGTCAAGATAAGTCTTGACCAGCTCCTGCATAAGCTCATCCCTGTCGATGCGGCAGATGAGCGTTCTGGCGTTGTTGTAATTGGTGATATAAGTAGGATCCTCAGATAGAATGTATCCGACAATCTGATTTATGGGATTATATCCCTTCACCATGAGGGAGTTATACACGGATGATAAAATCTCTCTCATCTCGGTCTTACTGTCCAGGGCTGCAAACTTACGGGTTGGTTCTTCCATGATCTTCCCCTCCTTTTCTCTTCTTTCTTAGCTCCATTATAACAGAAAACGCAATCAAGTAAAGTCGAAAGCGAGGGAAAATTCGTTAAGAATTATTAAATTTTTGGCGCGCCGCAATGTAGTACTTGCGGCGCGCCTTTTATGTTTGCTTGGCTTATCTGATGAATGCGCCGAACTTTTCTTCCAGCGCCTTGAGCACGGCCTTGACCGTCTCATCCGCATGCTCAACGGTCAGAGTCTGATCGTCGGAGCGCATCGTCAGAGAGAATGCGACGGACTTCTTGCCCTCGATTATATGGTGGCCGGTGTACACGTCGAAGAGCGTGCACCCCTTGAGGTACTGGCCGCCGGAGGCGAGGATGCAGTCGCTCAGGTCACCGACGGGAATCGACGCGTCGCACACAACGGCGATGTCGCGCGTGACGGACGGGAAGCGCGGCAGCGGCTTGTAGACGGGCGTTGCACCCTTGACGGAGTAGAGTGCGTCAAAGCTCAGCTCTGCGCAGTAAAGCTCGGCATCAACGCCGTAGTTTGCGGCAACGGCGGGATGAATCTGACCGAACACGCCGATGTAGGTATCGCCAACATAGACCTTTGCGCAGCGGCCGGGGTGATAGGAAGCGTTTTCCTTCTCGGCAGTGAAGCGGGGCTTTTCCGCACCGATGCCGTTTATCAGGGTCTCGACCCAGCCCTTGACGGTGAAGAAGTCCACATCCGCGCCGTATGCGCCGAGGGAGACTATCTTCGGCTCGTCTGCCGTGCCGTCGGGGCGCTTGAAGTAAACTCTGCCGATCTCATAGAGATAGGCTGCCTTGTTGCGGTAATTGTAGTTGCGGGTGAGTATCTCAAGCATCGAGGGAAGAACGGTCGTGCGCATGATGGAGGTATCCTCGCCGAGAGGATTGAGAATGCGCAGACTGTCGCGCAGCGGGGAGTCTGCGGGCATGCGGATTTTGTCATAGTAGCTGGGGCTGATGAAGGAGTAAGTGATGATCTCATCAAGACCCATGCTGCGGCAGATCTGACCGACCTCGCGCTCGCACTGCTGCACCTCGCTGAAGCCGCCGCAAGTGGTGGCGCTTCCGGCGAACTGTGTGGGTATCTCGTTGTAGCCGTAGAATCGGGCGACCTCTTCGGCAATGTCGGAGTAATGCGAAACGTCGCCGCGCCAGGAGGGAACGTGGATGATGTCGCCTTCGAGGGTGAAGCCGAGGCGGATGAGAATATCGCGCATCGTGGCTTCGTCTATATCGGTGCCGAGCAGGGCGTTTATCTTCTCCGGCTCGAGCTTAACATCGGTGTGCGGCAGGGGCTTGGGGATAACATCGATTATCCCGTCGACGACCTCGCCCGCACCGAGCAGCTCTATAAGCTCGCAGGCGCGCTGTACGGCGTCGTAGGTGTTGTATACGTCCAGACCCTTTTCATAGCGGGAGGATGCGTCGGTGCGCATGCCGAGGGCGGTTGCAGTGCGGCGGATAGAGGTGCCGTTGAAGTTTGCGCTCTCGAAGAGTACCATTGCCGTGTCGCCGACGATTTCGCTGTTCTCGCCGCCCATAACGCCTGCGACCGCGACGGGCTTTTCAGTGTCACAAATGCAGAGCATGGAAGGAGTCAGCGCGCGGGCGTTGCCGTCGAGCGTGCGTATGCTCTCACCCTCGCGGGCAAGGCGGACATGAATCTCATGATCCTTGACGCAGCTGAAGTCGAACGCGTGCATCGGCTGGCCGTACTCCATCATGACATAGTTCGTGATGTCGACGATGTTGTTTATCGGACGCATACCGGCGTTGCGGATACGCTCGCGCATCCATGCGGGGGACGGAGCGATCTTGACATTCTTGACCATGCGCGCGGTGTAACGCGGGCAGAGCTCTGGCTCCTCGATGATGATCTTTGCCATGTCGTTTATATTGCCGCCGGCGGTCGCCTTGACAACGGGGGTGTGCAGCTTGAGCGGCTTCTTAAAGGTGACGGAAGCCTCGCGCGCAAGACCGATCATGCACAGGCAGTCCGGGCGGTTCGGAGTGATCTCGTAGTCGACAACGTGATCATCCAGCCCGAGCAGAACGGCGACATCGTCACCAGGCTTGCAGTCCTCATTGAGAATGAGAATGCCGTCGGTGATGCAGTGGGGGAACTCCTCCTGCTTTGCGCGCAGGTCGTCGAGAGTGCAGACGTGGTTCTTCGCCGTGTCGTAGGCGACGAGGTCACCATCATGCAGGTTCATGCATCCGGTCTCGACGCTGACAATCTCAGCCCCGTTGTTGAGCGAGAGCGCGTATCTTGAATAGCCGACAGTCTCGACGTGCTCGACCTGAGCGGCGATTACCTTGCCGAATATCTTGTCACCGGCCTTGATGTCGGCAGCGATGGAAGGCTTCTCCGGGTCAATGGCGTGATAGTCGCCGAGGATGGCGGCAGGAGTGATGACGGCATAGGGGAAGTCGTGCGTCGTCATGCCCAGCTCCTTGAGCGAGCAGAGCATGCCGTTGGAGAGCACGCCGCGCAGCTTGCCCTTGGTGATTTTAACATCGCCGGGCAGCAGGGAGTTGTGCAGCGCGACCGGGACGATATCGCCCTCATGGATGTTCCATGCGCCGGTGCATATCTGCACAGGCTCGCTCTCGCCCACGTCTATCTGGGTGACGAGCATATGGTCGGAATTGGGGTGCTTCTCGATAGAGATGATGCGCCCGACCTTCACGCCGTGCATGGTCTTGCTGAGATCTTCCGTGACCTCGACCTTCGAGCCGGAGACCGTCATGGCCTCGCCGAAAGTATGGTCGTCATATTCTTCAAGGCTGAGATCGACGAACTCGTTCAGCCATTTTCTTGACATCTTCATATATCATTTACCTCCCTGATCAGAACTGTTCGAGGAATCTGACATCGTTCTCGAATATCAGACGCATGTCGGTGATCTTGTACTCGCCGAGAGCAAGACGCTCAAGGCCCATACCGAAGGCCCAGCCGGAGTACACATCCGGGTCAATGCCGCAGCCCTCGAGCACCTTGGGGTGAACCATGCCCGCGCCGAGAACCTCGATCCAGCCCTCGCCCTTGCAGGTCGGGCAGCCCTTGCCGCCGCACTTGTGGCACTGGATGTCCAGCTCGCAGCTCGGTTCGGTGAACGGGAAGTGATGCGGACGGAAGCGCGTGACCGTGCCCTTGCCGTATATTCTCTCAACGACGAGGTTCAGCGTTGCCTTGAGGTCAGCCATGGTTATGCCCTTGTCGATGACCATGCCCTCAATCTGGTGGAACATGGGGGAGTGCGTCGCGTCGACTTCGTCCTTGCGGTAAACTCTGCCGGGGGCGATGATGCGGATAGGCGGCTGGCGCGTCTCCATGGCGTGTATTTGCATCGGGGAGGTCTGCGTGCGCAGAAGTATCTTGCCGTCCTCGGTGAAGTAGAAGGTATCCGTCCAGTCACGGGAGGGGTGGCCTTCGTCAATGTTCAGCTTCGTGAAGTTGTACTCTGCAAGCTCGACCTCCGGGCCGTCGAGTATCTCAAAGCCCATGCCGATGAATATATCCTTGAGCTGGTCGAGGACGTTGTACATCGGGTGCTTGTGCCCCATGCGGATATCCTTGCCCGGCAGCGTTACGTCGACGGCTTCGTTCTCGAGCTTGAGCTCCATCATTGCGGAAGAAAGCTCCTCGCGGCGCTTCTCTATCGCTTCTTCGATCTCGCTCCTGAGCTGATTTGCAAGCTGCCCCATTGCGGGACGCTCTTCAGCCGAAAGACTGCCCATCTGGCGCAGTATCGCCGTCAGCTCGCCCTTCTTGCCGAGGTATCTGACGCGCATCGCCTCAAGGCGCTCTGTGCTGTCGCAGTCCAGAATTTCTTTTACCGATGACTCTCTGAGCTTCTGCATTAATTCTTTCATTTGCCAACTTCTCCTGTAAAAAAATAAAGCCCCCGTCCCTCCGTAACAAAGGGACGAAAGCATGGCTTCCGCGGTACCACCCACGTTCGGCTCCGATGAGCCGCTCTTTATGACGCTTAACGCGCGCCGCACGCCGGGGATTGGCCGGAGCTCGCGGGCGAACCAAACGCGCGCGGCCTGTGGAGGCTTGCAGCCGGTGACCCCCACTCTCTGACAGGTGCATCCGCGTTATTTTCCCGTTCAAAGCTTTAACACATAGAATTTATCACAGCCTGACGATTTTTGCAAGACCTATTTGACTATTCTTTCCTTGATGATTATAATTATTGCATTGGTAATTATACGGACGGACGGCACGCCTGCCGCGGAAACCGAACCGGGATAAATATAAACTGAAAGGCAAAGAAAAATAAATGGACGATCTGCAGAAAAGAAGCTGGGCTGAAATAAGCCTTGAGAATATCCGCCATAACTATAATGCTATACGCGCGTCGCTGCCGGAGGGCTGCCGCTTCCTCGGCGTTGTGAAGGCAGATGCCTACGGGCACGGCGCGGTGCAGGTCTCGCACCTGCTGCAGGACTGCGGCGCAGATTATCTGGCCGTCTCCTGTCTTGACGAAGCGCTTGAGCTGCGCCGCGGCGGGATAACCATGCCCATCCTTATTCTCGGCCATACGCCCCCGGAGTATACGAGCGTGCTCATCGAGAACCGCATCACCCAGACGGTGAGCTGCTACGCCAAGGCGCTGGAGTATTCCACCGCCGCGACGGCGCTTGGAGCTGTGCTGAAGATACATATAAAGCTCGACACCGGTATGTCCCGCCTCGGCTTTCTCTGCGCGGGCGGATATTTTGACGAGGGCGTGCAGAACGTAATCGACGCCTGCCGTCTCCCCGGCCTTGAGCCGGAGGGGGTGTATACGCACTTTGCCGTCTCCGATGAGGAGGGCGAGGATAATGAGTATTACACCTGTAAGCAGTTTGCCCTTTTCACTGCGGTCATCAACGCCGTGCGCGAGCGCGGCGGCGTGGAGTTCAAAATACGCCACTGCGCAAACAGCGGCGCAGTCGTGAACTATCCTGAGACGGCGCTCGACATGGTGCGCCCCGGCCTGCTGCTCTACGGCTACGGGGATAATACAGGCCGTCTCGGTCTGCGCCCGTGCATGCGCCTTGTCACGACCGTCAGCACCATCAAGCTCTATGAGCCCGGCACCTGCGTGAGCTACGGCCGCCGCTTCACGACCGAGCGCCGCACACGCATGGGCGTGCTCGCCATCGGCTATGCCGACGGTCTGCCGCGCCTCATCTCCAACAAGTGCAGCTTCGCCGCGCGCGGCGGTTTCGCGCCCCAGCGCGGGAGCATATGCATGGACATGTGCATGATCGACCTGACCGATTTGCCGGATGTCGACGTCGGCAGCGAGGTCGAGATCTTCGGCGAAGCAAACGATATATATAAGCTCTCAGCTGCGGCGCAGACCATACCCTATGAGCTCCTCTGCGCGGTGTCAAAGCGTGTACCGAGAGTGTACAAGTA
>CAZFCH010000108.1:0-5679 GCA_964517445.1 uncultured Oscillospiraceae bacterium
TCATCGTGCTCGCGCTCATTCCGGAGACTGCCCCGTATCAGATTAGCCAAGTGATGATAAATTTCATCTGCTCCATGCAGTATAACACCTTCCGTCAGGCGCAGAGCGTCCCCATGGCGACGACCTTCTGCACGAACCATGTTCGTCAGGTCGGTGTTGCCATAAGCAAGGCCATCCGGCACAAGGATAAATCGCCTTACATTTCCCGTATGCTCCTGCACATTGGGATGCTCGGAATGTTCCTTGTCGGCGTCATATCTTCAGTGCTGCTCGCGGGCATTTTCCTCGGTAAGGCAATGTTCTTTGCGCTTATCCCGCTCGGCATCATTGCGGCCGATCTCCTCCACGCCGACCTCACCACCGAAAAGAACATCCTTGACCGCAAACCACACGGACATTGATGTTGTAAGCAAAATACCGCCGTAGCTGTGAAGCTGCGGCGGTACTTTTAAAACACAAAGTGTTTCAATCAAATTCCGGTATTACCTTTCGACCCGCACTTTTTTACAGAAACGATATAGATTTTTGCCTCAACATGCGATAAACTATATAATCGTATATTTATATTGTGCAGCACGACAAACATGGAAAGGAGCGGGCATGAAAATTCTCATTATAAACGGTTCACCGCGCGGCAGATTCAGCGTAACGCTGCAAAGCTGCCTGTATCTGGAACAGGCTTTTCCTGAGCATGAGTTCGAGTTTCTAAACGCCGGCTCCGGTATACACGTTTTTGAACGCGACATGAGCGGTGCAACCGAGGCAGTCACATCCTGCGACCTGCTTATCTTTACCTATCCGGTATATGATTTCCTCGTCCCATCGCAGCTTCACAGGTTCATTGAACTGCTGAAAGCTTCGGGGGCAGACTTCACCGGCGTTTTCGCAACACAGTTTTCTACCTCTCTGCATTTTTATGACATTACCGCCCAGCGCTTCATTGAAGATAACTGCCATGATATGGGCATGCGTGTGATAAAGGGGCTGTCTGCCGGAACGGAGGATCTTCTTACCGAGCGGGGAAGAGACGAGCTTGAGAGTTTCTTGCGCTATGTCGTTTTCTGCGTTGAGAACGGGATATCCGAGCCGCCGCGCAGCAATGCACCCGCAAAGCGCGGTGAATATGAATGCTGTCTTGAGCCGTCAAAGAAGCCCGAGGACTATGATACCGTCATTGTTGGCGACCTGCGCGAGGAGGACGAGAGTCTGCGGGCGATGGTGAAGGACTTCGCTGCGGCATTTCCTTATAAAACCCGCTTTGTGAATATCGCGGACTTCCAGTTCAAGGGCGGCTGCCTCGGCTGCCTGAACTGCCGTTATGAGGGCAAATGCGTATATGACGACGGCTTTGACGCATTCCTTGCGGACATTTACAGGGCCGACGCGATAGTGTACGCCTTTACGCTGCGCGACCACAGCATGGGCTCACGCTTCAAAATGTTTGACGACCGCGGCTTTTTCACCGCTCTGCGCAACCCCGCACGCGGCAAGCCCACGGCGTATATAATAAACGGTGACTATGAGAACGAGGAAAACCTCATTGCGGTGCTCGAAGCGCGCGCCGAAATGTCGCAAGGCTTCCTTGCGGGCTTTGCATCTGACACCGAGCAGCTCCGGTCTGTTGCGAAAAAACTCACCTATGCCCTTGAACATAAGTATGCGCCGTCGCAGGACTTTCGCGGCGTTGCCGGACAGAAGCTGCTGCGCGACCTGCTCTGGCCGATTCGCGGCCTTGCCTGTGCAGATAACGAATACTTCAAGACTCACGACCTATATGATTTCCCTCAGCGGCGCTGGCTCTATTCGCTGCGCCTGTCAATTTTGGGACTTCTGATGCGCAGTGAGAAGCTTCGCGCAAAGATAACGCCGCGGCTCAACCACCGCAGGCTTGCCCCATATAGAAAGCTGTTGAAGCAGAAGCGAGGGGAGAAAGCACTTTGAGCGTATTTGCCATAAAACTCCTCGCACTTGTGACGATGGTCATTGACCACAGCGCATATTATCTGTACGGCAGCAGTCTTATCAGCTATGGGCTGTATTTTGCCATGCGCATCATCGGGCGTATTGCGTTTCCGCTCTATGCCTTCCTGTTGGTGAACGGCTTTGAAAAAACTTCCGACCGCGGAAAATATTTATCGCGGCTTGTGCTGTTTGCTGCCGTGTCACAGCTGCCGTTTACCTTGGTTTTCAGTTATGAAAATTACAGTCTCTCGGCGGTGAGCGGCTTTGCATTCCTCTGGCCGTGGTATGTGATTATACCTGCCGCGTTCGCTGTGTGCGCCGTCTGGTATTTCTGCGTGCGCCGGGATGTGTCAGTCCTCGGACTCGCCGCAGCGTTTGCGTTCGCTGTTGTGCAGCTGTCTGCCGGGGGCGTGTGTCTGCTCGATTTTGAAACGAACGTGTTCTATACCCTTGCCGTTTCGCTCGCGGGCATGGCCGTGCTGGCGATGCTTGGGAACCGTCCGGTCAATTATGGCCGAGCGCTTTTGTGCCTTGCAGCGTTCGTCGTCTGTGCCCTATGCATTCTTCCGCACTCGGATTACGGCTGGTACGGCTTCGCGCTTATGATGCTCCTCTATCTTGCGCGACACTCGAAGCCAATGCAGGCCGCTGTGCTGCTGCTCTGGAGCTATGCCGAATACGTCGTTTATATCCACAGCTGGGCATTTTTCGCGGCCGCGGCACTTGCAGTGATTCCGGTGCTGCTGTATAATGGCAGACGCGGCAGACCGGTCAAAATGTTTTTCTATATGATATACCCCCTGCATTTGGCAGTACTTGGGGTGCTCGTGCTGATCTCCGCAGTTACATAAGATAAAAATATATAAGTAAACGAAAGGAATCTGTTCCGCATGCATTTCACAGACAAATTGCAGCCGCGTTACAGCGATTATGACAGATACAACAGACTTTATCCGGAATCCATACTGAAGCTTTTTGAAACCGTGGTCGAGCACCATATGAACAGCGTCGGCGACAGCGTAGTCAAGGGGGACATCGCATGGCTGATAACCGATTGGCACGTTGAGGTGAAGCGCTACCCTGAAAGAGATGAGGAGCTGAGCGCTGTCACTTGGATTCACTGCTCGGATAAGCCTTATACGGTTTACAGGCAGCTCATCATGATGGCCGGAGATGAACAGGTCATCCGCGCGAGTCTTACACTTGCCCTGTACGATATGCGCAGGAAGCGCCTTGTGCGCATTTCAGATGAGCTTTTAGGCACATATGCCCCGGAGCAGGAGAGTGTTTTTGAAGCAAAGCCGCCGCGCCTGCATGAGCCGGCAGAATGCCTGTGCGAGCTGCCGCTCACCATCCGCCGTGCCGATCTCGACTTCAACAATCATGTGCATAATACGCACTACCTTGGCTACGCCCTTGAAGCGCTGCCCGATGAGGCTTACGGGAAAGGTGAGTTTTCATCAATCCGCGTCATATACCATGCACCCCTTGCGCTTAACAGCAAGGCCGTTATCCGCGTGAGCGAAATTGACGGCGGTTATCTCTGCTCCATCCGCAGCAGTGAGACGCTCCATACGCTCATAGAACTCAAGTCAGCAAGTACGAATAAATAAATTATATATACATATACAAACAAATCGAAAGGTGACACAGTATGCTTAAAATTCTTGTGTGTGTAAAGCAGGTCCCGGACGTTGACCAGATGCGCATGGATCCCGAAACGGGCAATCTTATCCGCGCCGGCGTACCCGCTATACTCAATCCTCTGGATGCGAACGCGCTTTCCGCGGCGGTAAAGGTCAAGGAGACCTACGGCGCGGAGATTACTCTTATAACCATGGGACCTCCCACCGCGGAAGCGGTGCTGCGCGAATGCCTTGCTGTCGGCGCAGATAAGGCAATCCTCATTACCGACAGGGCTTTCGGCAACGCCGATACCCTCGCAACAAGCTACTCTATCGTCTCCGCCGCGAATACCGTCGACAAGTTCGACCTTATCTTCTGCGGTAAGGAAACTCTCGACGGCGCGACCGGTCAGATGGGCAGCCAGCTTGCCGAGCGTTTTGACGCAGCGCAGATAACCAGCGCTTCCCTCATAAAGGACATTGACCTTGAAAACAAAAAGCTCACCGTTGAGCGCGAGCTTGAGAATGGTACTGAGACTCTCGAGGTTACCATGCCCTGCCTCTTTACCATGGAGAAGAAAAACTACCCCGTCCGTCTGCCGAACCTCAAGGGTAAGCTGGCTGCGAAGAAAGCCGTTATAACCACCCTTACATCAAAGGATATCCCCGGTCTTGACCTCGACCGCATAGGCGACCACGGTTCTCCTACAAAGGTGCCGCGCATGTTCCCGCCGGTCATGCCTGAGCCCGGCATCATCATCGATGAGGGCAGCACGGAAGCGAATGTCACAAAGCTCATTTCGCTTATCAAGGACTGAGAGGGAGAGCAGCTATGGATAAGAAGAACTTCAAAAATATGTGGGTATACATAGAGCATGACGGAAAGCAGGTACACCCTGTTGCACTCGAGCTGTGCTGCGAAGTGCGCAGGCTCTGCGATGAGTCCGGCGATAAGCTTGTTGCCGTTATTGCCGGTACTCTTCCCGAGTGCGAGATCAACAAAGTGAAGGACTGCGGCGTAGATTGCATCATCTATGTCTCCGGCACCGGCTACGACAGATATAATACCGAGGCCTACACGAACCTCTTCACCGTTCTCTGCCGCAAGTATAATCCCTCCGCTGTCTTTGTCGGCGGCACGACCAACGGGCGCGACTTCGCCCCGCGCTTTGCGGCCCGTCTCGAGACCGGCTGCACCAGCGACGCAACCGAGCTCATCTATAATCCCGAGACTACCGACATCGAGTTCGTCGAGCCCGCCGCCGGCGGCAAGATCATGGCTGTCATAACCATCCCCGTGCTCCGCCCGCAGGTTGGCACTATCCGCCCTGGTACCTTCAAGTATGTCCCCGCCGGCAAAAAGGCCGAGATAGAGGAGATACACGAAGAGATAGCCTTCCCCGAGAACGAGATACGCACGAAGTTCATTGACTTCACCGCTGATTCTTTTGACCCCGAGCTTGACATTGCAAACTGTGAGACTATCGTCTGCGTCGGCGCGGGCCTGAAAGATGAGAGCCTGCCGAAGTACCGAGAGCTCGCGGCGCTGCTCGGCGGCAAGCTCGCATGCACCCGCCCGATAGTTGACCGTGAGATTCTGCCCTATAAGCTTCAGGTTGGCCAGTCCGGTGTAATGATAAAGCCCAAGCTCTATATCGGCTTTGGCGTTTCGGGCGCCGTGAACCATGTCACCGGCGTCGATGCGGGCAAGTTCATCGCTGTCAATAAAGATCCTCACGCACCCATCTTCAACTACTGCGACTACGGCATAGTCGGAGACATGGACGAGGTTTGCGACGAGATGATCAGCCAGCTCAAGAAATAAAGGAGTAAATGCAAAAGCCGGGATAAAGCCCGTCACATTGGACATTATCCCGGCTTTTTGCCGTTCAGCAATACATTTGACAACGAGCATTGCGTTCTTGACAAAGGCTGCGGATGATGATACAATTCATCCGCTAAAGCTCCTACGCATATGACAGCGCAAGGGGCGGACATATAAGGAGAGTTACCGAAGCGGTCATAACGGGGCGGTCTTGAAAACCGTTAGGCGGCAACGCCACGGGGGTTCGAATCCCTCACTCTCCGCCAT
>CAZFCH010000109.1:0-5492 GCA_964517445.1 uncultured Oscillospiraceae bacterium
CATCGCCGACCAGATATCCCGCCAGCAGGAGAAGATAAAGTCCCTCGCGGGTGAGGACGGCAACACCATCACCGCAAATGTCAGCGGCACGATTGACACCATCGACTGCACCGCCGGCGATACGGTCGTCAAGGATTCGCTCATGTGCACCATTGAGGTTCCTGATATGGGGCACACCGTGAGCTTCTCCGTCACGAACGATCAGGCACAGCGTCTGCGCGTCGGCGATACCGCCACCGTCAGCAACTACTATTGGGGCAACACCATCACTGCGACCCTTACCAGTATCCGTACTGACCCGAAGAACCCGCAGTCCAACAAGCTTCTCACCTTCGACATTGAGGGCGATGTCACCACCGGCTCCGAGCTTACCCTTTCCGTCGGCCAGAAGAGCGCAAACTATGACACCATCGTGCCGAACTCCGCCATCCGCAGCGACAATAACGGTTCGTTCGTGCTCGCCATCAGCCAGAAGAGCTCACCCCTCGGCAACCGCTATATTGCAAAGCGCGTCAGCATCGAGGTGCTTGCCTCCGATGACAACAACTCTGCCGTCGTTGCCGACCTCGGCAACGGTGACTATGTCATCACCACCGGCTCCGGCCCCATCAAGAACGGCGATCAGGTGAGAATGGCCGACAGCTCCGAGGGCTGAGATGTATATGAATAGAGCAAAACGCATAAGGCTCAGCCGCCGCTGGCGCATAATGCTCATTGCCGCCGCCGTGCTCACCGTGCTGTGCGTCGTGTGCATCTTTGCTTACGGCAGCGTCGCGCACCGGCTTGAAGCCCAGCGCGAGGTGGAGCGCTGGCAGGGTGAGAGCGAAACGGCCTTTTCACAGGTAAGCTGTTTTTTGCCCACAGACGGCACCGTCACTCTGGACAGCATATATTCCTTCCGCACCGAAGTGGTGAAAAAGCTCCACGAGGCCGCGGCGGATAACGATACCGACAGCACCCTCTTTACCGACGCCTGGAGCACCTTCGGCAAAGCCAAGGTCTCGAACGGCAACAAGCGCACAGCGGAAGTCTCCGTCATCGCTGTCGGCGGGAACTACTTTGACTTTCATCCGCTGCGTCTCCTCAGCGGCAATTACATCAAGGCTGACGATCTTATGAAAGACCGCGTCCTGCTCGACCCGGACACCGCGTGGCTGCTCTTCGGCGGCACGGAACTTTCGGGTATGAGCTTCAGCATCAACGGCGTGCCGTATGTCGTCGCCGGCGTTGTTGAGCGTGAGGACGACCGCTTCAGCAAAGAGGCCTACGGCGACACCGGCATGGGCATCTACATGAGCTATGACGGCTACTGCGCCCTGCTCGAGCAGTCCGCTACTGCGACTACGGATACTTCGGCAGCCGCGTCAACGTCATCCTCGAAGCCCGGCATAAGCTGCTATGAAATCGTTATGGCAGAGCCAGTTGAGAACTTTGCATATAACGCCGTCAAGGACAAATTCCCTATCGGCAGCGGCGAGATTGTCGATAACACCCACCGCTTCGATACGGAGAATATCTGGAAGCTTGCCAAGAACATGACCGCGCGCTCCCTGCGCGGCAGCACTGTTGTCTATCCTTATTGGGAAAACGCTGCACGCGGCGCGGAGGACACCTGCGCGCTATATATGCGCGGCGCGATAATCACGGGGCTGTTCCCGGCAGTGCTTGCGCTCTTCGTCCTGATCCGCGGCATTGTGCGCGGCAAGACAAGGCTTGAGGAGGATGTGTTCCCCAAATGGAAGGAAAACATTTCCGAGGCCATCCGTGTGCGCGAACGCAAACACTGGGAGAAGAAACACCCCGGCGAGACTTGACGATGAAATAAAACCTATAACATCAAAAATTTTGGCGCAGCCGACCACGCCGGTCGGCTGCGCCAATTCGCATGCTTTCAAAGCGAAAATTTACGGATTATCAATAAATCACAAGAGCAAAAGTGATACCATACAGTGTACATTAAAAAACCCGGAAACTCATACGAGTCTCCGGATCGGGCAAATGGCACTCCCGGCGCGATTCGAACGCGCGACCTTCCGCTTAGGAGGCGGATGCTCTATCCTGCTGAGCTACGGAAGCATGCTTAAAGCCCGTATATTGTACCGCAGAACAAACTGTCTGTCAATAAATTCTTAGCATAGAAGGTTGAACAATGCTCAAACTCAAGGACATCAAGAAAGACTATATTGTCGGCGACTCGACCGTCCACGCGCTCAAGGGTGTGAATCTCGAATTTCGGGAGAACGAATTTGTCGCGATTCTCGGTCACTCCGGCTGCGGCAAAACGACTCTGCTGAACATCATCGGCGGGCTTGACCAGTACACCTCCGGCGACCTGATAATAAACAACAAGTCTACGAAGAACTTTACCGACGCCGACTGGGATTCCTACAGAAACCATTCCATTGGCTTTGTCTTTCAGTCCTACAACCTTATCCCGCACCAGACCGTTCTTTCAAATGTCGAGCTTGCGCTGACGCTCTCGGGCGTTGCCCCGGCGGAGCGGAAGGCGCGCGCGACGGAAGCGCTCAAAAAGGTCGGCCTCGGTGACCAGCTCAACAAGAAACCGAACCAGATGTCCGGCGGCCAGATGCAGCGCGTCGCCATTGCCCGCGCGCTTGTGAACGATCCGGATATCCTGCTTGCTGACGAGCCCACCGGTGCGCTCGACTCTGAGACCTCCGTGCAGATCATGGATATCCTCAAGGAGATATCCAAGGATAAGCTTATCATCATGGTCACGCATAACCCGGAGCTTGCCCAGAGCTACGCAAGCCGCGTCATCAAGCTCAAGGACGGCCTTATCGTAGACGACAGTGCCCCCTACAGCTCCGAGGGTGAGGAGCGGCACGAGACTTCCAAAACCGAGAAAACCTCAATGGGCTTCTTAACGGCGCTCGCGCTCTCCACCAATAACCTTATGACCAAGAAAGCGCGCACCATCCTGACGGCCTTCGCCGGGAGCATCGGCATCATCGGCATCGCGCTCATCATGTCGCTCTCAAACGGCATACAGAATTATATAGATAAGGTGCAGGAGGATACCCTCTCAAGCTACCCCATAACCATACAGGCTGAATCCGTTGACATGACAAGCATGATGACCTCCCTGATGGGCGTTCAGGCCGAGGCGGAGGAGAACCAGCACGAGCGCGACGCCGTGTATTCCAGCACCGTCATGTACGAGATGATGAACTCCATGGTCTCTGCCGATACGCAGACCAACAACCTCAAGGCCTTCAAGGAATACCTTGAAAACGCTGAGGACATTTCGCAGTATATAAGCTCCGTGCAGTATTCATACGATCTGGATATGAACCTCTACGCCGAAGATGTCGACGGCAACATCGTCAAGACCGACGTTGTCGAGCTTTTTCAAAACGCGATGTCGCAGACCTTCGGCGGCGATTACAGCGCGTACTTTGACACTTTCGGCTCCGCTTATTCCGCAATGGATGCCTGGCAGGAGATGCTGCCCGGCGAGAACGGCGAGGTCATAAGCCCGCTGCTCAAGGAGCAGTACGATGTCATATACGGCCGCTGGCCGGAGAAGTACGACGAGGTCGTGCTGGTTGTTGATAAGAACAACGAGGTCTCAGACCTTGTCCTCTACGCACTCGGGCTCAAATCAAACTCCACCCTGTCCGAGGATATGGAGGCCTTCATGGCGCAGGAGAATCTCCGCACCGAGAAGGAGAGCTGGACATATGAGGACATATGCAGCCGTACCTTCCGCTATATCTATCCCGCCGATGAGTACGAATACGACGAGGACGCGGAAGAATACGTCAAGGTTGACGATGAAGAGCTTGGACTCAAGACGCTGTATAAAAACGGCCTTGAGGTCAAGATCGTCGGTATCATCCGTCAGGATGAGGATGCGATGTCCGGCATGATGACCGGCGCAATAGGCTACACCCACTCGCTCATCGAGTACGTCGTTGAGCAGGCGTCAGAAAAGGAGCTTGTCAAAGCGCAGCTTGACGACCCCGAGCACGATGTGTTCAACGGCCTGCCCTTCCTTGACGATACCGACGAAGCCTTCACCAAGAACAGCAAGATTGAAGCGGCAAAACAGTATATCGCCGACGCGACCGACGAGGAGCTTGCCGATCTCTACGTCAAGTACATGAGCGTGCCTGAGGACGATTATGTTCAGGAACTCATAGACGAACAGATGGACGGCATGACCCGCGCCGACATCGAAGAAATGGTGACGGATTATTACCCCGGCTATGAATCCATGCTCAAGAAGATGGACGACGACACGCTTTTCGAGTACATCGAAAAGATGATAAGCGAGCAGATAAAAGAGCAGTACGGTGTCCAGATGGAGAATATGTACAGCTACCTGTCCGACAGCACGCTTGCGCATGATTTCGGCCTGCTCTCTCTTGAAGACGACGACTATCTCTGGCTGTATGAAAACGCCATGCCGCCCGTGTATTCAACGAGCAGCCTCAATGATAATCTCAAGAAGCTTGGCTATGTCGACCTTGACAGCCCGAGCCAGATAAATATCTATGCCTCCACCTTTGAAGACAAGGACGCAATAGCCGACGCGATAGAACACTATAACGACAGCGTTTCCGAGGACGATGAAATAGAATATACCGACGTCGTCGCGCTGCTGATGAGCTCCATATCAACTATCATAAATGTCATCAGCTACGTGCTTATCGCCTTTGTTGCAATTTCGCTTGTCGTTTCGTCGATTATGATCGGCATTATCACCTATATAAGCGTTCTTGAGCGCACAAAGGAGATAGGCATCCTCCGCGCAATAGGCGCATCGAAGCGCGATGTGGCCCGCGTATTCAACGCCGAGACCTTCATCATCGGCCTTGTTGCCGGCCTTATCGGTATCGGTGCGACGCTGCTGCTGAATATACCGATCAATATAATTGTCCACGACCTGACGGGCATCTATGCCCTCAACTCCAAACTCCCCGCTGTCGGCGGTATCGCGCTGGTGCTGATAAGCGTCGGCCTGACCTTCATCGCGGGTCTGATTCCTTCCGGCCTTGCCGCAAAGAAAGACCCTGTCGAAGCGCTGAGAACAGAATAAAAAACGCAAGAACTACAGCAAGCAGGACGGATACATGTGCATCCGCCCTGCTTGCTGTTTCTTTATTAAATTATTCAAATCGCCGCCGGTTCAAATCCGCTGCCGTTAAACTGCCAGAGTTCAGTGAAGCCGCAGCTTTGCGCGAGCGCCTCGGCCTTATCGAACGCGCAGCATATCGCCGCGGCGGAGTGCGCATCGGAGCTTACGGTTATTCTGCCGCCGATGGCTTTGAGGTGCTGCAGCAGCTCCGGCGCGGGATAGGGAGTGCTCCGGTATCCGCGGCTTATTGCCCCGGTGTTTATCTCGAATATCTTTCCTGCCGCGTTCAGCCGCTCCATTGCAGCGAATGCGGCGTCTCTGTATGTTCTGCTCCCGCTGTCATAGAGCCGGGACTGCTCGTCATACTTTGTCAGCAGATCGAAGTGCC
>CAZFCH010000110.1:0-1952 GCA_964517445.1 uncultured Oscillospiraceae bacterium
ACCCCGGCAAGTTCTATGCTCTGCCGCAGGCGCCGCAGCAGTTCAAGCAGCTGCTCATGACCTCCGGCTTTGACCGCTATTTCCAGATTGCCCCCTGCTTCCGTGACGAGGACGCCCGCGGCGACCGCTCCCCCGGCGAGTTCTATCAGCTCGATATGGAGATGGCTTTTGCCACTCAGGAAGATGTTTTCGCCGTTCTTGAGGATGTGCTGCCTCCGATCTTCGCAAAGTACGGCACCTATGATATTGCCTCCAAGGCTCCGTTTACCCGCATCCCATATCTTGAGGCAATGGAGAAGTACGGCTCCGATAAGCCCGACCTGCGCATTGACCTTGTTGTGCAGGATATCACCGCGCTCGTTCAGGGCACGGAGTTTGCACCCTTTGCAGCGGGCAATGTTGTGAAGGCCGTCGCTGTCTCCGGCTGCGAGATGACCAGAAAGCAGATAGACAAGCTCTGCGCCGACGTTGAGGTGCAGGCCGGCAGCAAGCCCTATTGGTTCAAGGTCGAGGAAAACGGCGAATTTGTCGGCGGCATCAGCAAGTTCCTCAATGACCGCAAGGACAGCATCACTGAAGCGCTCGGCCTGAAGCCGGGCTACCTCGTTGCCGTCGCAGCGGGGAAGAAGGACGCCGCTCAGAAGACCGCCGGCGTCATGCGCAAGATGCTCGGCGCGGCAGTTCCCGGCCACATGGATAAGGAACGCTATGAGTTCTGCTGGATTGTCGACTTCCCGATGTACGAGATCGGCGAGGAGTCCGGCGAGCTTGAGTTCTGCCACAACCCGTTCTCCATGCCCTCCGGCGGACTTGATGTCCTGCTCAAGGCGGAGCGCGGCGAGATCGACCCGCTCACCATCACGGCGGACCAGTACGACCTTGTCTGCAACGGCATCGAGCTCAGCTCCGGCGCTGTGCGTAACCATGACCCCGAGATCATGATCAAGGCCTTCGAGATGGTGCGTCTGGGCGAGGAAGACGTCAAGCGCAAGTTCCCCGCAATGTACAACGCATTCTGCTATGGTGCTCCTCCTCATGCCGGTATTGCCCCGGGCATCGACCGTATGGTCATGCTCCTCTCTGGCGAGGACAGCATCCGCGAGGTCATTGCTTTCCCGATGAACAAGAACGCGCAGGATATTATGATGGGCGCGCCCTCCACGGTCGAGCAGAAGCAGCTTGATGAGCTGCACATTGCCGTCGTCGGCGAGCTCGAAGAGTAAAAACAATTACAAATACGGCGGAGCGCCTTACGGAGAATATCCGGGGCACTCCGCCGTGTCGTTTATCCGAGGGTAGGGGAGAGGTTGAAATATGTTTTCGAGCATCAACAGCTTCGGCGTCAGCGGCATCGGCGGCTACGGCGTCGAGGTCGAGGTATACATATCGAACGGGCTTCCGGGCTTTGACATTGTCGGGCTTCCGGACGCCGCCGTCAAGGAGGCGCGCGAACGTGTGCGCGCCGCAATAAAGAATAACGGCTTCCGCTTCCCGGTCAGCAGGCTCACGGTTAATCTCGCGCCTGCGGATAAAAAGAAGGCCGGCACGGTCTATGACCTGCCGATTCTCGTCGGCATCCTTGCCGCATCCGGGGACGTTGACGCACCCGGGAGCGACACAGCCTTTATCGGTGAGCTGTCCCTGCTCGGTGAGCTGCGTCCGGTTCAGGGCGCACTGCCCATGGCGCTCGCCGCCGCCCGCGAGGGCGTGCGTGAGCTGTTCGTCCCTGCCGAGAATGCAGACGAAGCCGCCTTTGCCGAGGGCGTAACCGTCTATCCCGTGAAGAATGTGCGTGAGCTGCTGCGTCATCTGCATGGCGAGGAAAAGCTTGAACCGGCAAAGCCGCCGAGACCCGAGGATGATGTTCGCCCTCTGCCGGATTTTGCCGATGTCAAGGGTCAGGAGAATGTCAAGCGTGCCTTTGAGATCGCCGCTGCCGGCGGGCACAATAT
>CAZFCH010000110.1:1962-5474 GCA_964517445.1 uncultured Oscillospiraceae bacterium
CCATGATGGCAAAGCGCCTGCCGGGGATACTCCCGGAGATGAGCCGGGACGAGATGATTCAGTGCACCGAGATTCACTCCGTCGCAGGTCTCACCGGTCGCGAGCACCCGATAATCTCACAGCGTCCGTTCCGTGCTCCGCACCATACGGTGTCAGCAATCGGCCTTGCCGGCGGCGGAAGCTTTCCGCGCCCCGGGGAAATAAGCCTTGCGCACAACGGCGTGCTGTTTCTTGATGAGCTGCCGGAGTTTCGCAGCGACGTGCTTGAGGTGCTGCGCCAGCCGCTTGAGGACGGGGAAGTGACGGTCTCGCGCGTGTCGGGCTCGGTCACGTTTCCCAGCCGCTTCATGCTTGTGTGCGCGATGAACCCATGCAAATGCGGCTGGTACGGGCACCCGTCCGGACGCTGCCGCTGCTCGGAGAAAGATGTTCGCCGCTACCATTCGAGGATATCCGGCCCTCTGCTCGACAGAATAGATATCATCGTCGAGGTACCCGCGCTGGAGTATGACGAGCTGCGCAGCCGCACGCCTGCGGAAAGCTCTGCCGAGATAAAGAAACGCGTCGATGCGGCGCGTGAGCGCCAGCATGCCCGCTTCGCCGGGGACGGCAGCATGTGCAACGCGCACATCGGAAGCGCCGGACTGCGAGAGTTCTGCGTGCTCAATGAGGAGTGCGAGGAGCTGATGAAGGCGGCCTTCAGCGCGATGAACCTTTCCGGGCGCAGCTATGACCGAATCCTCCGCGTCGCGCGAACAATCGCCGACCTTGCCGGGGATGAGAACATCGCGCCGGAGCACATCGCCGAGGCAATACAGTACCGCACATACGACCCGACCGGCGGAGTGTGAGAAATATAATACGGCAAAATATATCAGAGCCTGCCTCCGCATTTGTGCGGATGCAGGCTCTGATAGGTTATACGATTTATGCGCTAAGCCAGCGGAACAATGATAAGTTCGTCCTCTTCCAGTGTCCGCGCCCAAGGGTAGTTTTCTGCAAAAATCAGCGCGTCGACTTTGTCCGGCTCAATAATGTTATTTGAAGAGTAGTCCATCTCGAGTATCATAGCGTCGATGTCTGTATAACTGAACTCCGTGGGCGGGCCGAAAAGATTTGTCAAAGCGGTGCCGTCATTGAGACGGACGCCCACAAGCTGCCAGTTGAATACGTCCAGAGTTTTATAGCCCTCCCACAGTTTATCAAGCTTTATGCTGACCTTTGCGGAGACAGGAGTGATTTCCGCCGAGAGAAGCCGCAGACCGGTGTCCCCGATAGGAGTGTCAGTGCTGACAGACAGGCATTCGCTGCTGCTGTGCGGCGTCCATTTGAGCACCCACGGACCTTCCACAAGCGGCTGATACGGTTCTCCCTTGCCGCTGATGCCAAGACTTTCAATGGTTATGCTGATCTCCTTGTCGGAAAGCGTACCCAGCTTGTCACCGGCCTGCGCCCAAATATCGTACTCGATGGAGCCATCGGCTGCAACGATATACGTGCGGCCATTCGCGTCGCGCTCCTCCACAAAGCCACCGCTCGAGGCAAGAGCACTTTCTCCGTCAAAGGTCGGGACACCGCCCCAAATCGAAGCGTTGAGCTCCTGCTCGCGGTCAAGCTCCCATCCTTCGATACGCAGGGCAATTTCGGCAGTGTTGCCGTCAATGATCGTCTGTTCTACCGAGATGGTCACACCGTTGGCTGTGGCGCTGACAACCTGAGAGGCATCCGACAGACCGCTTTCCTCGGCATACTGCTTCTCGGCATCCGTGGCAGGAAGCTTCTGTTCCATACCTCGTGACCAATGCACGTAGACCGCATACGCAGCAATGCCAAGGGAGAGAATCAGCGCCGCTGCCAAAGCAAACGCGATGATACGCTTTTTGATGGAGGCATGCTTTTGCGCCCTGACTCTGTAGCCGAGCATTTCACGGGCGCTTTCTATATATGTGTCGGGCAGATCGTTCAGCGCAAACAGCGCATTTTCACAGTTCAGCATAGTCCATCCTCCTTCAGCTGTTTCAATAATCTGCATCTTGTCCGATGCAGTATGGACTTGACTTTGCTCTCGGTGAAGCCGCTTTTCACGGCAATTTCAGAGATTGAGGCGGCATACCAGTACCGGCTGAGAAATATGTCTCTCTCGGTTTTGCCCATGCGCTCAAGCATGCTCCGTATCGCCGTGTTCAACTCGCGTACGCTGATCTCCTTTTCAATATCGACCCGGGAATCCAGCGTCTCGGCGAGCTCGTCCAGCACGGCCGGGATTTCCCCGCCGCCGCGTTTGAGGCTGCTGCCGTCGCGCAGACGATTTAGGGAAAGCCATCTTGTCAGCTTCGCGAGATACGGCGCAAGATACGTCGGACGGTGGGGCGGCATGGAATTCCAGGCCGACATGTATGTATCATTGACACACTCATCGGCGTCTTCGGCGCTTGCCAGAATGTTGTATGAAATCGTGCGGCAGTACGGCCCGTATTTGGCTGCGGTTTGGGCTATGGCGTCCTCGGAGCGCGCCCAATATAGGCTGACGATTTCGGCATCTTCCATTTGGTGTTCCTCCTTTTCTGTTATCTGTAATAATAGAAACGGTCAGGACAAAAAGGTTGCACAGCTTATTATAAAAACAGAGTATGACAAAAGGGGATGGCAGATGCCATCCCCTCTATGCATTTTCAGTACTTATATTCCCCGACGATACTCAGATGATATATCTTACTTTCCGAAGCCGTCGAGAACCTCACCGGTCGGCAGAAGCGACCAGGTGCTGTCTGTGATTTCAACGACCAGGCTGTTGTCGTTGTCGCGGTAAATCATGCCGGTCAATTCGCCCTCACTGGGGTCTTCCACTGTAAAGGTCATCTTGTGATCCGCAAAGGTGCCGACACCGTTTTCAAGGCTGCACAGGCGGGTGACGCTGAGGTTTATATCGAACGTGCCGTCCTCATTCTCAGAGATTGTCAGAACGCTCTCGTCGGAGCTTCTCTTGTGCTCGCCGAGAAAGTACTCGTTCAGCTCGTTCTCGCGGTCAGCATCGGGATCGTCCGTCGCCTCGCCCTGGAGCGGGGTGTACAGGCTTTCCGCATATGTCAGCATCTCTGCTTCGCTCAGTTCCTTGCCGGTAGCGGAAAGAGAATAGGTCACGCCGGTCACGGCATCGTACCAGTTCACGACCTGGATGTTTTCCGTTGCGTCATTGGTGGCAACGTTATATCCGTGATAAATTGCGTCTCTGCCGGAAACGCTGCATTCAGTTCCTTCAAGCCACTGGTACTCCATGCCGGAGATATCCGTCAGCTCGTCTGCCATCTGCATCCTGTAGATCCAGTTTGCGCCGTCCAGCGTGTAGGTCATCTGCGCCATTGCGCCGTCAGCCATGTAGCTGTAAGAAACATCGGCGGCGTTTTCCGGTGCAGCCATATCAAAGCCGGTTGCCTCCAGGACGCCCTGCTCATCGGACGCTGTCCACGGATTTGCAAGCTGCTGCTCCTCGCTCGTATCGCTCTGAGCAGCGG
>CAZFCH010000111.1:0-5423 GCA_964517445.1 uncultured Oscillospiraceae bacterium
GACTCACTGTCGCGGCCGTTCTTGGTAGAACCCATACCTTTTTTATGTGCCATTAGGTTACACCTCCATAAGTCAAAATCAGTTGCGGAAAAATCAGGCGTTGATAGCTTCGATCTGGAGCTTGGTGTAGGGCTGTCTGTGGCCCTGCGTTCTGCGATAGCCCTTTTTCGGCTTCATCTTGTAGACGCGAACCTTTGCGCCCTTGCCGCTCTTGACGACATTTGCGGTAACGGAAGCGCCTTCAACAACGGGTGCACCGAAAGTAGCATTCTCACCGTCGATGACGGCCAGAACCTGATCGAACTTGACGGACTCACCAGCTGCGGCGTCGAGCTTCTCAACAAAGATAACGTCGCCCTCGGCTACGCGATACTGCTTGCCGCCGGTCACGATTATAGCATGCTTCATGAACATTTCCTCCCTCTCTTCAGGACTCGCTCTTGGGGTGGAGGGCATACCTCTTCTTTGTTACCCCTTCAATGCGGCTGTATTAGAATAGCATGTCCGCGCCGCGTTGTCAACAATTTTCTGCTGTTTTGCGCGGATTTTACCCTACTGCCTCTATGGTATCGTCTGCCAGAATAGGCTTGCCGTTCTCACCGCTCTCGCTGATATAGAAGCAGTGCTCGCCGCTGCCGTCGGTGTAGCTGAGTCTGAGGTTCGGCATCCCTTCCGGTATGATTGTCTGAAGCTGGAGAGCGCTGCCGTTCATCACACTGCAGTACCACAGCTCGCCTGTCTCGTAGAAGGTAGTGCTGTATTCAACGGAGCAAATGCTGATGTTCCTGACTATTCCGTCAGACGCGAGGTACAGCTCTTCGCCGTCTTCGCTGACCGTGAGCTTGTCAATGATTTCGGTGCTGCCTTCCTTCATGTCGTCAGCGCTGACGATTTCAAAACTGCCTTCGTCCGTGATCTCTGCCGGTATCCACTTCTCATCAATGTGACCGGCAAGTTCGGAATAGGGTATTTCAAACTCGATAATGCCGGCGGCGTAGCTGCTGATCTCATAGAGGCTGGAGAAGATCACCATTCCGTTGTTGTTGAAATACCAGGAACCCTCGCGCAGCAGTGCGGAGAGTGCGGCGTTATAATCGTCATCGGGTATGCAGCCGGTCGTTCTCTCCTGAAGTGAAGCATCGTTCTCAACGGCCGTGACCATATAATCTGTCAGGAAGCTGCGCAGACCATCCGGGTCAGAGCTGAGCGCATCAAGTGTAAGCAGCTCTCCGGTCTGCGTATCGAAGCAGTAGCCGGTATAGTCGTAGCTGCCGTGCGCACCGCCGAGGTAGCTGTAGTCGTAATACAGGAGCGTCAGAACCTGTGCATCGCCGCGCGGGATGCTCACATCGCGGGTGGAGCTAAGCTCAAGCGGTAGATTCTCTCCGCCGCCGGTGCCCATCCAATAATTATAATTATCTTCTGCCATGGTGAGCATATTGTTATAGCCCGTACCCTGACCGTCGCCGTAATCCTCGCCGGTCACATAGGTCTCATCGAGCATAGCGACATACTCGTTGACAGCCTTCTCCGCGTCGGTTCTGCCGAGTATCTCAATCTTCGGAGTCTCATAGGAGAAGGTCAGGATAAGCTGCGTGCCTTCCTGCGGGTCATATGCCTGCTCGAGTGTGGTCTCAACGGATATAATAATCTGTCCATCCTGCACGTCGGGTGTCGGCTCCGGCGTGGGTTCGGGAGTCGCTGTCGGCTCCGGTGTCACGGTCGGCAGCGGCGGGAGCTCAACATTGCTCAAATCGCCGCAGGCGCAGAGGCTGAAAGCCAGCACGAGCGCAAGTATTATCGAAACAGTTTTTTTCATGGTCTTACCATCCTTTCTGTGGTTATGACGAGGCCGCGGGGAAATTGTTCCTCCCGGTTCATTCCCCGGGTACTTCCCTTGCGATGGCAGCATTGGTATATCTGCCGTCCCCCGTCACTTCTTTTATAACTTTAACGGACGTCGGGAGCATAACTTCCCGCTCCTCGCTGTCAAGCTCTATCTCCATTATCGCGCGGTCTGTCCAGAACGGATAGACATCTATCTCAAAAAGCTGATTCATGTATTCAAGGCAGTACCGCGTCTTATGAACCGGCTTACGTTCTGTGTCGGTTCGTTTCAAAAGCTCTGCATACTCCTCGGCGCTTATCTCATGCTCGTCCTCCTCGCGGCTCATTGCGCTGAGCTTGCGCTTGACGGTATGCGTATAGACTGTCTTGCCGTCGGATTCCCGCGCACGGACGCGCTCGGTCACGCCCTTCTCGGGATTCACAAGATAGGTCTGCACAATCTTTGACGCATCTGCGCATTGGAGCACTGACTTATCGGGCATGGCTATAAGATACTTACGTTCTATTTCCATTCCGTCGATATTCATAGCACTTTCCCTCCCGAACAAGTATAGCTACTATAATACACATTGCCGTAAAAATCAAGCGCGGCCTGTCCGCTGCCGTTTGGCTGGTGGTACAGCCACAATTCGTACAGAGTGAGAAATATGTCGTATTGCCAAATTTCAAACAATAGTGTATATTTATATATGGTAAGAATGACCAGCGATTCCAGCCGGTATGAGATGAGCCGGCTTTAAAAAATAAGAAAATTTAAGAGGTGGAATGATGGCAAAAAGACCGAACATTCTCAAGCTGGCTACTAAGATCAGTCTTGAGTCCCTGACCTACACCGGCATTACCTACACCGACCCCGAGTACAGGATTCTCGATCCCATCATGACCGACGACATGTGCCGCGTTATGATGCACCTGCGCCTTGAGACTGACCGCACAGTAAGCGACATCGCAAAGCGCTGCAAGGAGAGCGAAGCTTTCGTTCAGGAGCAGCTTGATAAGCTCGTCGCCGCCGGTATCGTGCGTTCGCGCAAGGTGGACGGCGCTGACTGCTACTACTACCCCATCTGGGTTCCCGGTATCATGGAGGGCATTCTCTCCAACCGTGAACAGTGCGACCGCTACCCCGACCTCGGCTACTGCTTTGAGGAGTACACCCGCCGCCGCCTTGAGATGATCGCCCCGGTTTTTAACTCCGGCAAGACCGGCATGTGCTTCATGCGCGTCATGCCCGTTATGAGTGCTGTCGAGAACAACAGCCGCACTGCTTCCTATGATGAGCTAAGCACTCTCATTGAGAACGCCACGGCTATCTCGGTCGGTCCCTGCTCCTGCCGACGCGCGCGCCGCCTTATGGGCGAGGGCTGCGGCCATCTCGAAGAGGACATGTGCATGTACCTCAACGACAACGCCATAACCTACAGCAAGTCCGGCGCGCACCGCCTTATCAGCAAGGAGGAGGCCTACGAGGTTCTCCGCCGTGCCGAGGACAATGGCCTTGTTCACGAAATAAACCAGACTCCCGGTTTTGAGGATTCTACCGCAATATGCAACTGCTGCGGCTGTTCCTGCTTTGCTCTGCGCATTGCCGAAATGTTCCGCGCAAAGAACGCAATCCGCTCGAACTTCACCGCGAAGATTGATAAAGAAAAGTGCGTTGCTTGCGGTCAGTGCGTCGAGAACTGCCAGACCAACGCCATTAAGCTCGGCCAGAAAAACTGCATCAACAACTCCTCTGTCTCCGATGCGTATGATACTGATGTCTCCATTCCCTGGGACAGCAAAACTTATAACATCGACTATCGCACCAACCGCAGCGACGTTATGGAAAGCGGCACTGCGCCCTGCAAGGCTGTCTGCCCGGCACACATCCCCGTTCAGGGCTATATAAAGCTCGCCTCCATGGGACGCTACACTGAGGCGCTGGAGCTCATAAAGAAGGAGAACCCCTTCCCCGCTGTCTGCGGACGCATCTGCAACAAGGCTTGCGAACAGGCCTGCACCCGCGGCATTGTGGACTCCTCCGTTGCGATAGACGATATAAAGAAATTCATTGCGGATAAAGACCTTGATGCGTCCACACGCTTCGTACCGAAGATGCTCAACCAGATCGGCAGACCCTACACGGAAAAGATTGCCGTCATCGGTGCAGGTCCCGCAGGTCTGAGCTGTGCGTACTATCTTGCGGTCAAGGGCTATCCCGTCACCGTGTTTGAAAAAGAGGACAAGCTCGGCGGTATGCTCACTCTCGGTATCCCCAGCTTCCGTCTCGATAAGGCCGTTGTGAACGCTGAGATAGACATTCTCCGTGAGCTCGGCGTCGAGTTTAAGACCGGCGTTGAGGTCGGCAAGGACGTTACCCTGCCGCAGCTGCGCGCTGATGGTTATAAAGCCTTCTATCTCGGCATCGGTGCATCCAAGGGTGCAAAGCTCGGAGTTCCCGGCGAGGAGCTTGCAGGCGTGTTCACCGGTATAGACTTTCTGCGTGACGTCAATCTTGAAAAGCCCGTCAACGTCGGCAAGCGCGTCGCGGTCGTCGGCGGCGGCAACGTTGCGATAGACGTTGCACGCACGGCACTGCGTCTCGGAGCGGACGATGTGACCATCGTGTACCGCCGCAGCAGAGATGAAATGCCCGCGGCTGCAGACGAGATAGCCGAGGCCGAGGAAGAAGGCGTCAGGTTTATGTACCTTGCTGCTCCGGCTGAAGTGCTCGGCAAAGGCAAGGTCAGCGGCATGAAGGTCGAACTCATGGAGCTTGGCGAAGCCGACGCAAAGGGTCGTCGCAAGCCGGTCGGCACAGGCAAATTTGAGACACTGGAGCTTGACTCGGTAATTTCCGCTATCGGGCAGAAGATTGACCTCGGCGGTATTTCCGCCGGCACAGGCATACAGCTCAGCAGCAAGGGCTCCGTCATGGTCGATGAGCTCAGCTACCAGACCGGTGAGCCCGATGTGTTCGCGGGTGGCGATGTTGTGACCGGTCCGAAGTTTGCCATCGACGCGATTGCAGCCGGCAAGGAAGCTTCCATCTCCATCCACCGCTATGTGCATCCCGGTCAGACCCAGCACCTTGGGCGCGACCACCGCGACTATAAGCCGCTCGACACAAAGACGGTTGCCATTTCCATCGGCAGCTTTGACACTGCGCCGCGCCAGAAGGCCGCCTGCGGCAGCGCCGAGGAAGCACGCAAGACCTTCAAGGATCTTCGCGGCGACCTCACCGAGGAGCAGATTAAGAAGGAAGTCAAGCGCTGCCTTGGCTGCGGCTGCGCTGTCATCAACGAGGACCTGTGCGTCGGCTGCGGCATATGCACCACAAAGTGCAAGTTTGACGCAATCCACCTTGAGAAGACTCTCGACAACTGCAACAAGCCCTATTACCAGACGCTCATGGTCGCCGTCGGCAACGCTCCCTCGACGCTCGGCAGACTTGCCAAGAAGAAGCTCGGGCTGTAAGTTATGCACGAGATAGGAATTGTCCGCAGCATGTGCAAGACCGTGCTCGACTATATGAAGCAGAATAACGTCACAGCGGTCAGCGAGATCGTTTGCGAGGTTGGTGAGCTGTCGCTCGT
>CAZFCH010000112.1:0-1417 GCA_964517445.1 uncultured Oscillospiraceae bacterium
AATTGGCTGCGCTTGTCGAAGAATGCATTGCGGCGTTTAAGAATGTGCCGGGGCTTAAAAAGGTGCTGAATGTCGCCGCGCGGCTCTGTCGCGGCACGGGCAATGCTCCGTTTGAAATGAAGATCGGCAACATCGCTGCCATGCCTGCACCGAAAATCACAGCAGCAAAAGCTGCCGGGCAGCTCGGCAGCAGACTGCGCGCAGCGGTGGACGGCTGTGCACGCGGCGCATACTGCGGTATGGACGTCGGCGGAACGGATATAAAGCTTGCAGTGTCGCTCGACGGCAGACTTATAGCTGTAAAGGAATATGACTGGAACCCTGCGGCAAGTCCGACAGCCGAGGGCATCACCGGGCCGATGCTGCGGCTTATAAGGCTCATGCGCGCCTGTGTCATAGCGGACAGCATGCCAGATAGTGCGGATTACGTGCAGCAGCTCACGGCAGCGCTGCGCAAGGATGCCGCAGACGCCCAAATGGACGCGGCAATAACAGCCTGCGAAGCGACCTCAGAAGAGCTGCCGCTGTTTTCGGGCATAGGGCTGAGCTTCCCGGACGTCGTCATCAACGACCGCATTCTCGGCGGCGAGACGCCCAAGACAAAGGGTATGCGCGAAAACACAACACTTGACTATGAAACGGAATTTGCAAAGCTCGCCGCTGTCGGTGAGAGCATGGCGTGCTATTGCATGGACGGCGTCAGGGTAAGGATAATAAACGACGGCCCCATGGCGGCATTCAGCGCCGCGGCAGAGCTTGCACAGGATGGTGACGCACAGCTCGGAGCGTGCGGCATTATCGCCCATTCGTTGGGCACTGATCTCGGCTCAGGCTGGATAAGAGCAGACGGCGAGATACCGGCGATACCGCTTGAGCTATATGATCTGCTGCTCGACCTCGGCAGCGCCAGACAGAAGGAGTACGCGCCTGAGGATCTGCGCTCGGTGCGCAATGAGAACTCCGGCCTTGCCGGGGTGCGTCGCTATCTCGGTCAGGCCGCAGCCTACCGCATAGCGCAGCAGCTCCGTCCGGCGCTGCTTGACGGCTTCACGGAGGAGCATGGGGACGTGCTCAGCATAATCACCGCGCCTGATGATCTGCGCAAGCCCTGTCTTGAGCACATTATGAACGCGGCAGCAGACGGCGATGAGGCTGCCTGCGAGGTCTTCCGCAACGTGGGCGCAAACCTTGCGCAGCTCACAAAGGAGATGGAGTATCTGCTCGATACCGGCACGGACAGGCGCTTTCTGTTCGGGCGTTTTGTGAAAAACGAGAGCTGTTTCAGGCTCATGCAGGAGGGCTTTGCCGGCGTCATGCCAGAGATGAGCCTTATTGCAGCGAACGACAGTCTTGCCCGCAGCGGACTTATGCGACAGCTCGCTGCAAGGAATGACGTGACGGTGGCGCAGTTCGCCCA
>CAZFCH010000112.1:1517-5373 GCA_964517445.1 uncultured Oscillospiraceae bacterium
GACTTCTTATAACTGACGTCAGTGATCACTGCGTTGGCGTCAAGAGTCTGACCGGATTTGGGCGACCAATGGTCATGGGCAATGTGGATAGAAGAATAAATTGCCACAGCTATAAGTCCAATCATTAGGATAAAAATAAAACATCCATGGTTATTTCTCCCTTTATATTAACAAATATTATAAAGCTGTGCTTATATAGTACACACACACATTTTGTCAACAATAATTCGATGACTTTTTGTTTGCTTGTTCCTGATATTTTGATAAATTAAAAGCTGCCCGGAGTTTTCCGGGCAGCTTTGGCAGATTCGGTTTATCAATAAATATCGTCGATGACTCTGGATGGAGGAGTTTCGACAACCTCGGGGTGCTGGAACAGGTAGCGAACCGCCTGAAGGAACTGGGCGTAATAATGCCCGTCGACCGTGCGCTCGTCCATAACAAACTTGCAGTCAACATACTTGCGGTCGACCATATTGCCGTGGCGGTCAAGCTCATAGGCGTGACGCTTCGCACCGAAGGCAATAAACACCGGCAGCGTGCCGAAATTATATATATGGTGGAAGACAGGCCCTATGCGGAGCGAACCGAGGTCGGTGATAATCATCGAGCCATGGAAAGGGCTTGCCTCGGTAAGACTCTCAGGGAGCCAACCGAAGTAGTCCAGCATACGCGCGATTGCCAGCGCGAAGCGAAGCAGGAAGCGCGGCGCGCGGCAGAAAGCCTCGGCAACTTCCTCGGTGTTGTTGTTGCCGTCGGAGGCCTTGATTTCGTCAATCTTCTCATTCATCTTGCGATAGACGTCAAAGATAGTGTCGGTCGGTTCAAAGTGAACCTTGATCGTTGTCTCCGTAGCGTCGACGGAGAGACTGCGCTTGACGGTCATAACAATGGAGATATCGTCCCTTGCGTAGATGCGGCGGCCGACAACAAAGCGGTTAATACCGGGGAGCATGGACACACCACGGATATATGCCGCGATGATAAAGTGCAGGATACCTATACCCTTATAGCCCTGAACACGGAGCTGGCGCAGACGGCGGTCAACCTCGGAGACTTCAAAGCTTTCGTCATACAGATTGGATGCATCATTGCGTGTGGGCATGATATAGGGAATAAACTTGGAGAAAGCGGGAAGGGAACGGAGAAGCCGGCCTTCCTTTCTGTCGCCGAAGCGGCGCTTGTATGTACTCATATCAGATCCAGCCTTTGCTTTTAATTTTTTAAGCTTTTTGTATTATACTATCAATTCTGCGTTATTACAAGTACAATCTTGGCTAAATGTCTGAAAACCGCTCAATATGCCTGCAAAGCTTCTTGAAAACCGGGGCGTACTATGCTAAGATTGCAGCTAAATTCAGAGAATGAAAAGAGGTATGCGGCATGGAAAGCTGCCATGTGAGAATCGCCAGACCCGGGGATGCGGAAAAGCTACTGGATATTTACGCACCCTACGTTGAAAACACGGCCATCACTTTTGAATACGAAGTCCCGTCAGCAGAGGAGTTCCGCTCGCGCATCGAGCATACTCTCTGCCGTTATCCTTACCTTGTCGCTGAGCGTGAGGGAGAAATAATGGGCTACGCCTACGCATCCGAGTTCAAGCCACGCGCCGCCTATGCGTGGGCAGTTGAGACAAGCATATATATCCGTGCCGACGCAAAGCATCTCGGCCTCGGTAAGCTCCTGTACACCGCGCTCGAGAATGCGCTGAGGCTGCAGAACATCACGAACGTCAACGCATGCATTGCGCACCCGACGGTGCCGGACGAATACCTGACTCTCAACAGTGAGCAGTTCCATGAGCATCTCGGCTACAGGCTCGTCGGCAGGTTCACAGGCTGCGCGTATAAGTTTGGTCGCTGGTACGACATGGTCTGGATGGAGAAGCATATCGGCGAACACGCCGCCGAGCCCGCACCGGTCAGAAGCTTTGACGATATCCGCCGCGAGCTGAAAGAACAATACGGGATAGAATAAAATGGCATTTTATCTATAAAAACAGGCTCTGTGTTAATAGTTAGGGCAACCAACTATTGACACAGAGCCGAATTTTTTATCCGATCTTTACAGTATATGCACCGCGTCCGGATCGAAGCACAGGCTGCATTCTTCGCCGACGGCGTAGATGCGTTTGTTCTTGGGGTTATTCTCTGTAAGTTTCACAAGGGTGTTCCCTACCATGACATGGTAGTTCTGGTACGAGCCCATGAAGCAGCTGAGCACGACCTTGCAGGGCAGACCGCCCTCGTCGGCAAGCGTCGCCGCCTCGGGACGCAGAACGAGCGTGTAGTCCTTCCCTGCTTCGAGCCCGTCGGTCGCCGCAACGCGAAGCTGGGTTCCCTCGATGTTCATGATCGCATGAGCGCCGTCAATGCTCGTGAGAGTGCCGCGCAGGAAGTTTGCTTCTCCGATAAAGTCGGCAACAAACTCGCTGTTCGGGTGATAGTATATCTCCTGCGGAGTACCAACCTGAGCGACAACGCCCTTATTCATAATAATAATCTGGTCCGACAGCGCCATTGCCTCGCTCTGGTCGTGCGTAACATAGATGGCCGTGATGCCAACCTCCTGCTGGATGCGGCGAATCTCCGTGCGCATCGAGACGCGCAGCTTTGCGTCAAGGTTCGAGAGCGGCTCATCGAACAGCAGCACGGACGGCTCGATAACCAGTGCGCGGGCAAGCGCGACGCGCTGCTGCTGGCCGCCGGAGAGCTGGTTGGTCATGCGTCCCTCCATCCCCGTCAGCTCGACGAGGTCGAGTATCTTCATGACGCGCTCTTTTATCTCATCCTTCGGCACCTTGCGCAGCTTGAGCCCGTAGGCGACGTTATCAAACACGTTGTAATGCGGCAGCAGTGCGTAGCTCTGGAACACCATGGCCGTGTCGCGCTTATTCGGGGTAAGCTCGTTTATAGGCTCCCCGCCGAGATAAATCTCGCCCTCGTCCGGGCTTTCAAAGCCCGCAATCATGCGCAGGGTTGTGGTCTTGCCGCAGCCGGATGGGCCAAGGAGCGTCACAAAACTGCCCGGTTCGATGTTAAGCGAGGTATCATGCACGGCATAGAAGTCCTTGCCGGTTTTGGGATCCTGATATATTTTGGAGATATGCTCCAGACGGACGCCTTTCTTTGTTTTTTCCATTTCCATGGCTCAGTCGACCTCCTTGATTTTCTTGCTGGTACCGAAGTGCTTGATGAACAGGTTCATCAGCAGCACCGCGCCGTAGGTGATTACGATAAGAATGGTGGCAAACGCGCAGGCAAGGCTGTAGGAGCCCTTCTCAGCAAACTCGTTAATCTGCACCGTGATGAGCAGGAACTGCGGCGTCACGAGCAGGATTATTGCGGAGATAGCAGTTATGCTGCGCACAAAGGCCGTAACGAGGCCGGAAAGGAAAGAGTCCTTTATAAGCGGGAGCGTCACGGTCATGAACACCTTGAAGCTGTCCGCACCCATGTCGTAGGCCGATTCCTCAATGGACTTGTCAATCTGCCGCAGCGCGGAGATGCCGCTGCGCGTGCCGGTCGGCAGGGAGCGGACGACAAAGACGATGATGAGAATAAGCCCCGTGCCGTAGATGCCCTGCAGGAAGCCCGTGTGGAACACGCCGCTTGCAAAGCCGCGGATATAGCCGACGCCTAGAACGGTGCCGGGGACTGCCATCGCGAGCATGGACACTGCCTCGATAAAGCCCTTGGCCTTAAACTTGCGCTTTACAACGAGATAGGAGATTATCATGCTCAGCAGCGCTGTTATCGGGGCGGCGATCAGCGAGAGCACGAAGGAGTCACGGAAGGCCTGGAGGCCGTGGTAGCGCGTGAAGATGAGCTTGAACCACTTGCCCGTGAGCGGG
>CAZFCH010000113.1:0-5366 GCA_964517445.1 uncultured Oscillospiraceae bacterium
TGCGCTTAGTGCGGCTCTTACTGCCCCCAAACGGCCCGATAAAATCTTTGATTTTTAGTCTCATTGTAAAGCTTCCGCAAACTCAGCAGTATTACATCATGTCACGGTCGGATTCGCGGCCGCAGCTGACGGTGAGGTTTCCGTTGCGGCAGCGCAGGGCGTCGATGAAGTCTTTGCTAATGCCTTTCCCGCGCAGACGGATGTTGTAGGTCAGCTCATAGAGCGTGCCCATATTGGTGGTGCGTACGCGGACAAGCTCATGCTCCAGTGTGTACTCATTGAGCAAGTCGTCAAACAGACCGTCGTAATCGAGGTTTTCCGGGATGGTTATCTTAAGCTGACGCTCGGCAGGACTGTTTTGACCGAAGCGGAAGTGCTCGAGCAGCAGCAGAAACAGCGAGATTATCACGAAGAACAGTCCTGCGATAGCGACGTAGCCCATGCCGCAGGCAAGGCCGAGCGCGACAGAGAAGAACAGACCGGTGATTTCTTTTGCGCTGCCGGGAACGCTGCGGAAGCGCACCAGCGCAAAGGTGCCGGCGACGGCAAGCCCCGCACCTATGTTGCCGTTGACGAGCATGATTATGAGCGCGACAACGGGCGGCAGCATTGCCAGCGACAGTGTAAGCGAGCCGGTGTGATGGCCGTGCGCGGTGAAGACGAGCGCCGTGAGCACTCCGAGAACAAGCGAAGATAAAATGCAGATAAGAAAGCTCGGCAGGGTGATGCTTTCGAGAATGACGCTGTTAAGCAATTGTGATCACTCCATCAAAATATTTTTGTACAAGCCCGGACTTATAGCAATTGCCGTATTTTGAAAAGCCGGTCGGGAACACTTCAAGGCGGCTGAGTGTATCGGCGAGCCACAGCGGGGCAGCGTCCGGTATTTTTATCTCCATGAGCACTTGGCCGGCGTCAAGCAGCGGCGTGCCATGCGTGCCGGCACAAAGGCTGAGATCTTCCTCGCGCCAGCGGATGCCGCGGTCAAAGGTGAAGCGCAGCTCCGGAGAGCCGTCTGCAACGTAGGCTTCGCGGTCGCAGGCAATGAAAATCTTCGGCGAGGGAGAGTGCATATGCAGGAACCAGTCTATCTCTCGGCAGACCTGACTGTTCTCCGGCGCAGGGGAGCGTCCGGAGAGCCACGCCTCGGCACACTCCGCAGTTGTCTGCACACGGCGCTTGTAGACCGTGCCCTTGAACTTCTTCTTTAGCTCAACGAACACCGTACCGTCGGTCGCAGGCACGCCGTAGCTGCGCACCCTGAGCTTCTCCTTATATACGGGCGCCTCTATCGAGCGGCGGATAAGCTCATAATCACTGCTGTCGTAATAGACGCTGCACACCGTGCTGCTGAAATACTCGTCCGGAACGAGCCGCGGCGAAAGCTCCGCCCACAGCGCTTCGTAGCGCTCGGGTGTGAGAAGGTATTTCTTTTCGTTTCTTTTGAAGGTCAGCCTCGTGTTGTTCATGCGCCGTCAATGCTCCCAAAGTAATGGCTGCGCTCGCTGCTGCTCAAGCCGAAAACGAAGCAAAGCGCGTCGATGTTCTGCTGGCACCAATCACAGTCGTCAACAAGGTAAAGAAGCTGCTCAATGTTCCACTCCCAGCTGCTGCTATCGCTGCCGTAACGGGCAAAGTCGCGGTCGACTTCAGCGGAGAGTTCTTCGGCCATGGCGTTTATCTCATTTATTACTGCCTCATTTGAGAGCTTGTCACTCAGAAGCTCAGCGGCGCGGGTGAGAAAGCGGCCCTTGAATTCGGCGTTCTGCATGAGCGGAACGGCAAGAGAAGACACCTGAATATGCTCCAAACCGTACTCGCTCATAAGATTTGCGTACATTGAACCGGGGGTGGCAAAGGTCGCATCAAGATCGTAGAACATGAAATGCCATTTGCCGTCGGCCTGGTCTGAGCGACAGTAGCGCAGATTCCCGCTCGTAACGTCGGTGTTTGCGCAGAAGCCCTCCATTATCAGCCAATCGATGAGGCTGTCCATATCCACCAGTGAAGCAAGGTGCTCGTAGTTTTCGTCAATGCTCAGATCATTCATATAGGCGAATTGGATGACTTGGTTGTAGAACTCAGAGCCGTACTCGGCGGGTGCTTCGATGACCTCGACGCTGTCGGGATCAACTCCGGCGACGGCAGCATAGAGATATTTGTTCGCCTTTTCCTTGAGCGTGTATATGCCGCTGTATTCACCGTTTACATACAGCACGCAGAAAATGCTGCGCTGATTGACAACGTCCATGTCCGCCTTCTCACAAAGACTCTGGCTCAGCTCGTTGCGGATGATGGCCTGCTCCTGATCCTGTCCGGCTCGCAGCAGCAGATTCGTAAATTCTGTCGCTCCGCCGCCGAATATGTCATACTGCAAAGTCTCCTGCCCGTAGGAGCCGCGGAAGCGCAGGGACATGTTTTTCTTCGACATGACAAGGCTCGTTTCGCCGTTGAGAGAGACGCCGCAGGGCGCGGTGAAGCCGCTGCCGTCACGATAAAGGGAAATGCTTGCCGGGAGCTCTACGCCCTTTGCAGGGCCGTTATACATCTGCGAAAACTCGGTAGTATCCTCGGAGACAAGACTGACGACGGGCAGACTGTGCCCCTCATTGATGATATAGCTCAGCACGAGCGTGCGGCTGGGCAGCGCGCCATCCTCAAAGCAGACGGCCTTGACGATGCCGGTGGAGTCAACGGTTATCGGCGCGGTATATTCGGGGCTACTCTCGGTCGGAGTCGAGCCGTCGAGCGTGTAGCGGACAGTGCCGGTACCGGACAGCTCCACGGTCACGCTGTCGACGTCGTCAAAAACGCCGTCGGCCGTGAGGTTTACCGGTTTTGCAGACACACGGCGCTCACCGCCGGCATTCGCTTCACCGGGGCTGGGATTTGCAAAATAGAACCAGCCGTTCTCACCGTCCATGCGGCCAAAGCTGCATTCATACGGAATGTCGCGCAAGGAAGCATAGTCGATAATCTCCTCGCCACGGCTCAGGTAGAGCTGTTCACACGAGGAATCGAGCGAGAACGAAGCAAGATTATATGTACCGCTGCCGTCATCATCCGCTCCGCAGAGGATAATAATTGTCTCACCGGGGGCGAGAACGGAATCGGGCAGAGAGTACTTGCCAAGGTCCTTGAGACTGTCAGACAGGCAGTAGCCCGAGAGAGAAATGTCGGTATCGGAAATGTTTTTAAGCTCTACCCAGTCGCAGTAGCCGGGAGTGCCGGAGTAATATGTCTTGGTGTTTGCGACCATGACCTCATTTATAATGAGTGCATCAACAGGAGAGAGAGCTTCCTGGAACGCGTTATAACCGGCTGTGCTGTTTTCATAGCCGGGTGTCGGATATAGCGACTGTGTCCATTCACCGTCATTGCTGAGCGCCATGGAGACATCGGCATCTGTCCCTCCGCACGCGGCCTGCGCGGTGACGCTGCCGGAGGGAGAGAGCAGATAAACGGTCTCATCCTCGGAGAGAGAGAAGTCAGTATGAAGTTCGCCGCCGGACTTGTCCTTGCCGGAAGCAAAGACGAGCAGATATCCATCCGGCTCTATCGTGACGTCGGGGAAAGCCCAGCCCAGATCACCTGATTCATCGGATATGCGCCAGCCATCGAGACTGACGGCCTTGCCTGAGATATTATGCAGCTCTATCCAATCGGAGAAGTCCCCGTCCTCGTCACGCAGAACGGCACGGTTCTTTTCCATAAGCTCACTTATGATAACGCTGCTGTCAGTGTCTGCCTGCACCGCAGCGGGGCTTGCTGCCGCAGTTTCTTCTGCAGGAGATGCAGGGGACGCAGGAGACATATATATGCACACGGCCGCTATAACCGCCGCCGCGACGATAAGCGCGATGATGAGGATTATCTTTCTTTCTTTGCTGCTCATTTGCTCCTCCATGGAGAAAAAATCACTATATTATACTTCCGAAACGGGCTCTGTGTCAATCTGAATAAAGGCACTTGCAAAGCTCGGGAATTTAGGATAGAATACACGACATATTCATCATATACGCATTTACTCATTCCGGCACAAAATTTTGAGCGGAGGAATATGATATGGAGCTTCTTGAACAGAGAATACTGGCTGACGGAAAGGTGCTGCCCGGCGGAATACTCAAGGTGGACGGCTTCCTCAACCATCAAATTGACCCGCAGCTGCTGTATGAAATGGCGCTTGAGTTTAAGCGCCTGTATGCCGGTGCCGACATAAACAAGATCCTGACCGTCGAAGCCTCCGGTATAGCTATGGCTGCGATGACGGGCTATGTGTTCTCCTGCCCGCTGGTTTTCGCTAAAAAGAGCAAGACAAAAAACATATCAAACGATGTCTACGCTGTTGAGGTTGCGTCCTTTACTCATGGGAACACCAACACAGCCATCGTCTCCAAGGAGTATCTGTCAGCTAAGGACAGGGTGCTGATCGTTGACGATTTCCTCGCGACCGGTGCGGCGCTCGTCGGACTCAAGTCACTCGTCGAGCAGGCGGGCGGCGTTGTTGTCGGCGCGGGTATCGCGGTGGAGAAGGTCTTTCAGGGCGGCGGCGATATGCTGCGCGCGCAGGGAATGCGCATCGAATCGCTCGCCAAGGTCGCCTCAATGGATGACCACGGCCTCAAATTCTGCTGAAGATAGAACATAGTTTGGCCCAATCAGATTCCGGCATAATAGCTGCGCTTAGAAACCGTCACTTGCCAGAGTGGCGGTTTTTGCCATATCAATAAACTTCCTGCCTGATGTTGTGCAGCATTGACAAATCATGACGGCGAAAAATGTTAAAATCGTAGAAAAACCATACTTGACTTTTTGGCGCGCAGCTGTTAGCATAAAGACACAAAACAATTGAATACCGCTTCGATATATAGCAAATGATATGGATTTGAAGTTTCTACCCGGACGCCGTAAATGACCGGACTATCGATGTTGAGTTTCAGCTCACCGCGCAGCGCGATGGGTTGTTGTGTGCTTTGCATCGGCAGTGAATTCGGCCGGTGCTTTTTTTCGTATCTTCACCGCACAGCGGTTTAGATAAATAATAAAAATTATCGAGGAGACTGAACAAATGAAGAAGATCGTTGCTCTGCTCATGGCTCTGTGCATGGTATTTGCACTGTGCGCCTGCGGCCAGTCCGCAGCACCCGCTGCAACCGAAGCTCCCGCGGCTGACGCTGCGGCCGAGACCAGCGCTGATGACGCGGCCGCCGCTACCGATCTGAAGGTCGGCTTTATTTTCCTGCATGATGAGAATTCCACTTATGACCTCAACTTCATGAATGCTGCAAAGGCTGCATGCGAAGAGATGGGCCTGAGCGAGGATCAGTACATTTTCAAAACCAATATAGCAGAGTCCCAGGAGTGCC
>CAZFCH010000114.1:0-5341 GCA_964517445.1 uncultured Oscillospiraceae bacterium
TCCTTTGCGGGAGCGGGAGTAAGAAGGCTCACAACGACGATGACGATTGCGGAGATTACGAATGCGGGCAGCAGCTCGTATATCGCGAAGATACCGCCGAGAGGAGCGATGAGGTACTTCCAGACGAACACCATCACGCCGCCGACGAGCATGCCGCTCATGGCGCCCCACTTATTGCAGCGCTTCCAGAACAGGCCGAACAGCACAACAGGGCCGAAGGTTGCGCCGAAGCCCGCCCATGCGAAGGAGACAACGCGGAAGATGGAGCTGTTGGGGTCGCTGGCGAAAATGACGCCGAGAACCGCAACGGCAACAGTAGTGACGCGGGCAATGGTCATGGTCTTCTTATCGGAAAGCTTGATGCCCAAAACATCAGTGAGGATATTGTGCGTCACGCCGGAGGCTGCGGCGAGAAGCTGTGCGTCAGCGGTGGACATGGTAGCAGCGAGGATACCGGCAATGATGATGCCTGCGACAATCGCGGGGACGACGCCGTAGGTGGACAGAAGCGCTGCAGAGTTGACAATCATGTTCTCTGCTTCGGCCTCGGTTGCAGGCATTGCGAGTGCGCCGGCCTTGGCCATGCTGTAGCCGATGATGCCGATGACGACGGCGACGCTCAGGGAGATAACAACCCAGACGGTACCGACGCGGCGGCTGATCTTGAGCTTGTTCTCATCCTCAGCGGCCATGAAGTGGATAAGGATATGGGGCATGCCGAAGTAGCCGAGACCCCACGCCAGGGTTGATGCGATCTTGAGCGCGGAATAGCTTCCGGCGGAGCTTGAATAAATATCCGTGCTTGCGGTGAAGCTCAGGTAGCCGGGGATCGCCTTCGCGTTTGCAACGACGGTGTCCCAGCCGCCGGCGGTGTTGATGCCGAGAACGAGGACAATAATGAGCGCGGCAGTCATGACGATGCTCTGGATAAGGCTCGTGACTGAAGCTGCCATGAAACCGCCGGTCGCACAGTAGGCAACGATGACCGCAGCGGAGATGAGCATGGAGGTCATATAGTCAAAACCGAAAAGACTGTTGAAGAGCTTGCCGCAGGCGGCAAAGCCGGAGGCGGTGTAAGGCACGAAGAACACGATGACGACGATTGCGCCGACGGTTTCGATGATCTTGGTATTATCGCGGAAGCGCACGGAGAGGAAATCAGGCAAGGTGATGGAATGAGTCTTAGCGGAATACTGTCTCATTCTCTTGGCGACGATGAGCCAGTTGAGATATGTACCCAGCGCCAGACCTATTGCCGTCCAGCCCGCTTCGGCAACGCCGCAGAAGAAAGCAAGACCGGGAACGCCCATCAGCAGGTACGCGCTCATATCGGAGGCCTCGGTGCTCATTGCAGTGACAATAGGGCCGAGCTTTCTGCCGCCGAGGTAGAAGTCCTCAGTCGTGGAATTCTTGGAATACATTACGCCTATCGCCAGCATACCCAGCAGATAGACAACAACGGAAATAAGAATGCAGATTGTTGCTGTGTTGAACATGGTTTTCACTCCTCTTTCAAATACAAGTGGTATTTTACTCCCACAAAGTTTTTTGACAAGCGCCGCAAGAAAAAAACAGCTTGAAAAAAAGCTGTTTTTTTCCTATAATATAACTCACCATAATGATGTTCATATTAAAATGAATTTTTTTCATGCAGGAGTCAAGCCATGAGTATAGATAAGTACAGGACACTGACCACCGTTGTTGAGACAAAAAGTCTGACCAGAGCTGCGTCGGAGCTTGGCTGCACGCAGTCCGCCGTGAGCCACAGTATAGATGCGCTCGAAAAGGAGCTGGGCTTCGCCGTGCTCATCCGCAGCCGCGGGGGAGTGCGCCTTACCGAAGAAGGGGAGCGGCTCATGCCCGCAGTGCGAAACCTCCTCAGCAGTGAAGAGCAGCTCAACCAGACGGCCTCGGCCATACGCGGACTTGAATCGGGCACGGTGCGCATAGGCGCATTCACCTCCGTCGCTGTCCACTGGCTGCCGACGGTGCTGAAGGAGTTCCAGCATGACTATCCGAAGGTCGATTTTAAACTCCTCAACGGAGACTATCACGACGTTGAGCAGTGGCTGTCGGACGGGAGCGTCGATGTCGGCTTCGTCGCGATGCCATCAGCGGTCGGCTGCGAGTGCATAGCGCTGATGGAGGACAGGCTGCTGGCGATCCTCCCCAAACACAGCCGGTATGAGAGCTACCCGAAGTTTCCGCTCGTCGAGTGCGAACATGAGCCGTTCATAAGCCTGCTGGAGAGCTCCGCACATGACGCGCGGCGTGCGCTCGACGCTGCCGGAGTCAAGCCGAATGTGCGTTTCTACACCAAGGACGACTATGCCGTTATCGCTATGGTCGAGCAGGGGCTGGGCATAAGCATAATGCCGGAGTTGCTGCTCAAGGGGCGTCACGACGAATTGCAGGTCATGCCGCTCATACCCGAGGCCAAGCGCACGATAGGCATTGCTATCGCCGCCGGTGAAAAGGCCGGCCCCGCAACGCGGCGCTTCGTCGACTATGTAGTGAAGTATGTTTCAGAGATAAAGTGAAAATATCCCCCGGATGAAAATCCGGGGGATTGTTGCTGATTACCGCTGCTCGTTTATATAGATGTTCGCTTTGCTTTGGATGAGTTTTGCGACTTCTTCGGCGCTCTTTTGACCGGAGAAGTATGCCGCGGCCTGCTCGGTGACGATGTTCATGATGCTCGTGTCATAGTTCATGAGCTTGGTGGTGTCGGCTATTGCCTGACGCAGCTGGTCGGCCTGCTCCTGAGTGGTGGCATAAAGCGTATAGGTGTTGACGCCGTCGGAGACCATGCCCTTGGAGACAGGGATGCGTTCGCCGTTCTCATCGAGCAGATAGTTGCCGTTCTGGTCTTTTTCATACTCGACGACCATCGAATCGGCAAGCTGCTTTTCAAAGACATTAATATTCGTCGGCAGATAGAATATGTTCTTCTGATAGTCCTCGGTCAGGAAAGTGCGGATGAACTGCCATGCCGCGTCCTTATGCTCGCAGCTGCTGCTCATGGCGTAGGATGACTCCGTGGTTATCATGTTGCCCACACCGTGCATTGTCGGGAAGCCCTTTATAGTAACGGGCGCACCGAACATCTGCTCAAAGTTACTGTACATATAGTCCGCGCTGAAGAAGCTTGCCACCGTCAGCATCTGCTTGCCCTCGCGGATGCGGTTGGCTGCAGAGTCCTCTTCGGTGTACTCGGCGGTTTCGTAGTCAAAATCCTTATTGTTCTGGTTAGCAAACTCAAGCAGTTTCACAAAGTCCTCGCTGTTAAAGCGGCACTCGCCGGTGCTCCAGTCCATGTAGTCGTCCATGTCGAGCGCGAGGCACATTGTCAGCAGAGTGTTGCGGTCGTAGCCGTAGTCAAAGCCCTCACAGCCCTCAGGCATTTTTGCGAGCGCTTCATAATACTCGTCGTATGTCCAGCCCGGAGTGTCACCGACGATCGACGTCGCGCCGACCGCCGAGATGATGCCGAAGCCTGCGCAGGCGGTGTACAGTCCGCCGTTTACCTCAAGCGCGGCAAAGACATTCGAGAAGTAATCGCTGCGGTCAAGCTCACTGTCCGCGTCAATATAGGGGTAGAGATCCTCAAGCAGCCCTTTTGCTGCGTACTGGCGGTACGGGGTCTGCGTACTGAGAGCGAGGATATCCGGCATGTTCCCAGCCATAATCTCTGTATTGAGCTTGGTGAGACCGGCTTCGTAATCGTCCTCAGTGTTATACTCGGAGTAATCCACAATGTCGATACGGTACTGGTCGTTTGAGCGGTTGAAATCTATGACCGCCTTCTGAGTGCTGCTGTCCACGTACATGGTGGCCATGCTCAGGCTGATTTTCTGCGGCACGGATTCATAGGGCACCTTGGTGACGGTGACATAGTCAAGGCTGTAAGTCTCTGCCTTCTCATCGCAGCCGCCGGTAAAGCCACTGATTGTCCCGTCATCGGACACGTTCACGAGCGTGAGCTCACTGCTGTCGACATCGCAGCTTATCCAGCTGAAGAGCTTCTCCGCAGTCTCGGTCTCAAGAGAGTAGCCATAGAAGTTGATGCCGCTGGTGTAATACAGGTCGTAATCTCCGCCGCCGTCGACGAGGTTGTAGGCATCGGTCGGCATGGTGTAGCTCGTGTCCTCAAAGGCTCCGGCCTTGCTGTCAACGATATTGAACTTCAAGTCATAATTGCCCAGGTCTATTGCCAGCACGCCGACGCGCCCGTCGCGCAGGGTTGCAATGGAATAGATATAGCCGTCGACCGGAATCTCATAAGCGGTGCTGCCATCCGGCGCGAATGCGGTGAGCTTACTGCTGCTCATCACAAGCGCGTTGCCGTCCTCGTCGAGCGCAAACTGACTGACGTAGAAGTCACCGGATGAGGTGTCCGCCTCGAGCTTTGCACAGCTCTCTTCCGCGCCGGTCTTATCAAGCACGCGCAGATAGTAGGCATTCTCGTTCTTGTAGTAATTGTAGTATTCGTCGCTGTCGCTCTTGATATCGTCGGGCGCTTCCGACCATGAGGTGTAGACGTTCTCGATAACCGTCAGATTGCCGTCGTTATTCACGGCAATGCCGGAGATACTGCGGCTGACTGCGTAGTCACGCTTATCTGAGTCGCTCTGCTCCGACTCAACAGGAGTGTAGCTTTCAAGCTTCGTCACGTTGCCGCTGAAGTCCGTGAAGGTAATGTATGGCGCGTACACGTCATACTGCCCCTCATAATCGGCAGTCACGCCCTCGGGGGTATTGTCGCCGACCTTCTCATTGCCGACGCTGTAAAAGCCATCGGCGGTCATGGCCTGGGGCTGGGAGTCATCCGTGCTGTTTTCGCGCAGCTTTGTGAAGCTCGCGGTATAGGCAAATTCCGGGGTTGTCTCGCTGCCCTTCGCGCCTGTCTGCTTTGTATCGCTGCCTGTGCTTCCGCTCTGGCCGCAGGCCGCAAGACTGAATACCATGCAAAGCGCCATAAGCAGTGCGGCACAGGATCTGAATTTATGCTTCATGTTGTCCTCCTGATAAATTTGATACGCCCTGCATTATAGCACATGCCGTCATGTAATTTTCTTAAGTTTTCATAAATGATGTTTAATTCGTCTTAATATAAAAAACAGCGCGCCGCAAAACACGCTTTTTTCGCAAAAAGAGCATAATAAACATCTGCGGACATTGACCTTTGCTCAAGCAGTATGGTATTATATATTTAATATTAAACCCCATTCGGAGGAAAACCGCATGGAAGAAATGTTCTTTTGCCCGAACTGCATGGCAAAAACCGCACCGGTGGACGGGAAGTGCCCCGTCTGCGGCAGCGATGTGAATATCCAAAACG
>CAZFCH010000115.1:0-5268 GCA_964517445.1 uncultured Oscillospiraceae bacterium
AGAAGTCGTTGAGCTTTCGCAGCACGGAATCCTGGACATGCCGCGAGGCGATGAAGAAGCAAACTCCTATTCCAAAAGAATAAAAACGGCGCCTGCCCTTTGATGGGCCGGCGCTTCGTCTTGCTGCAGTGTTTTATTAAAGTCCCTTGCCGCCGTCGATCATCAGATCCTGACCGGTCATGTATTTGCTCTCATCGGAGGCGAGATATACCATCAGCGCCGCGATGTCCTTGGGCTGGCCGATGTAGCGTACGGGAATGAGGCTTCTCACGTGCTCCTCGTATGCCGGGTCGGAAAGCGCATCCTTGTTGCGGTCGGTGCGGATAGCGCCGGGGGCGATGTTGTTCACCGTGATTCCGTCCGGGGCAAGCTGCACGGCCATGTTCAGCGCGACATTGCGCAGCGCGGACTTGCTAGCGGCGTACACCAGCATTGCTTCGAGCGGCTTCACCTGCTGGACGCTGCCGACAGTGATGATGCGGCCCCAGTGCTCACGCTTCATGTCCGGTACAAAGCGCTTGAGCAGCATTATCGGTGCACGGAGGTTCAGATCTATGTGCTGGTCAAACTCCTCGTCGGTAATCTCCTCGAGCTTCAGGCGGTGTTCAATCGAGGCGTTGAGGACGAGGACGTTTACCGTGAGCCCCATGCCGTGTATCTGCTCATAAAGCTCATCGGCGGCGCCGCGCTTGGAGAGATCCTGATATACGACGCGGTAATCCGCGCCCATCGCCTCAAGCGCAGCGATAGTCTCCTCGGCGGGAGCGGAGGGCTTGCTGCAATGCATTATCACGCATGCGCCCTGCTGCGCCATCGCGAGCAGAGCGGCTCTGCCTATGCCGCGGCTGGAGCCGGTAATAAGAACGGTTTTCCCATGCAGATCAAACATATCTATTTGCTCCTTTAAATTAAAATTCTTGCCTTTATTTTCAACTATACGCGCGGATATGTCAATGGTTTTCACCATGCGCAACAAGCGCTTCTGCCCGAGATAAGACCGGGATCAGCTCCAGATGCGGTCGTTGGAGAACTCGCGGTTCCACTGGTCGGTGCTCTCCCACATGCCCGGGATATCGGGATTGATGTGCTGTGCGAGCAGCTCCTCGTTCAGGCTTTCAATGCCGAGACCGGGGGCGTTGGGTACCTTTATGAAGCCGTTCTCGATAAGGGGCTTCGGCAGACCGTTGACCATGTCGCTCCACCAGGGAACTTCCACAGAGTGATATTCAAGCGCGAGCACGTTGTGCATTGCGGCTGCAGTCTGGACAGCGGCCATGCAGGCGATGGGGCTCTCTGCCATATGTACCGCCACAGCAACGCCGTTTTCATCGGCAATGTCGCCTATCTTCTTGAGCTCCAGCGCGCCGCCGCAGGTGAGAATGTCGGGGTGGATAACGGAAACGCCGCCGGCCTTTATGAGCTTTTCAAAGCCTTCCTTGAGATAGATATCCTCACCGGTGCAGATGGGCACGCAGGTGGAATTGCGCAGGCGGACATAGTGGTCGGTGTATATCCACGGGGCAAGATCCTCAACCCATGCGAGGTTGTACTTCTCCATGCGGCGGCAGAACCGGATGCAGCTTTCCAGCTGAACATGACCGAAGTGGTCGACCGCGAGGGGAACGTCATAGCCGATAACGTCGCGGATTTCCTTCACGTAGTTCTCAAGGTAGTCAAGACCCTTTTCGGTGATCTGGATGCCGGTGAAGGGGTGCGCGGTGGTGACGATCTGGTAGCTCTTCTGATGCTTCACCATATCCGCGGTGACGCTGCCGCCCTGTGCGTTGAGAACATGGGAAGCGTACTTCTTCATGTCGTCAATGAATCCGAGAGGCGCGTTGATGGTGCCGGGCTCATCAAGCAGCAGGCCGATGCCGAGGTCCATCTTAAGGAATGTGAAGCCCATGTCCATGCGCTTCTTGAGCGCAAGACCCATGTCGTGTCCGGTGTGCTTGCCGTCAACGTCGGTGTCGGCATAGACACGCACCTCGTCGCGGTACTTGCCGCCGAGCATCTGGTAGAGCGGTACGCCGTAAGCCTTGCCCGCCAGATCCCACAGTGCTATCTCGATACCGGACACGCCGCCGCCCTGACGGGAATCACCGCCGAACTGCTTTATTTTGTGGAAGATCTTATCGACATTGCAGGGGTTCTCGCCGATAATACGGCTCTTGAGCATGAGTGCGTAGGTCTTGCTGGAAGCGTCGCGCACTTCGCCGTAGCCGACGAGGCCCTGGTTGGTCATGATCTTCATTATGGTGCAGCGCTTGGGTGCGTCGGTGATATCGACAAAGCGCATATCTGTGATTTTAAGCTCGCTGGGGGAGGAATACTGATTGTAGCTCATAGCAATTTCTCCTTTTATCGTAGTGTCTATATTGTAGTCTTGACGGCATTGCCAATTCAAGTTAAATGTTGCTGAATTATGATGAAATATTACTTGCCTGAATATGCACCGATATTGTATAATGAAATAAATTCAACGAATTGCGGGGGATGCGGCAAATGAAAACTGATGAAATAATCCTTGCACGCAATAAGGACTCAACGCCCATGCTGAAGATGTATCATTCCACCGCCGTGACCGGCAAGCGTGTATACATCGAGCATCACCATACCCAGCTTGAAATAAGCGCGGTGCTCTCCGGCAGCTGCGAATGGCAGGTACGCCGCCGCCCGTATATCTGCAGAGCGGGGGACATCATGCTGCTCGGCAGCGATGAGGAGCATTATATAACCTACATAGGCGAGGAGGAACCCTTCCGCCTGCTGAACCTGCAGGTTGAGCCGCGCTTCATATGGGCGCCCGGTGAGGACAGCTTTGATTCGCGGTACCTGCACATATTCCTGAACCATGACAGCTCCTTCAACAATCTCCTCCCCAGCGAAAGCGCAACGGCGAAAAGGGTCTTTGCCCTGCTCAACGAGATGTATGAGGAGGGAGTGAACCGCGAGGTCGGCTATGCGCATATAGTGAAGGCGGAGCTTATGCTCATTCTCGGGCTGCTCGGCAGAGAATACAGCGGCTTTATTGCCGCCGGTGCCCGCGAGACTGGAGTGAGCCGTGCCCGTATAGACGAGGCGATGAGCTATATTAACGACCATTTGTGCGAAGAACTGAGCCTTGACGAAATATCCGGTCATGCAGGAATGAGCCGCAGCTATTTCTCAAACGTTTTCAAAAACCTCAACGGCATATCCGTCTGGACATATATCACCGGCAAGCGGATAGAGCTTGCCATGAACTATCTCCGCAGCAGCGACATGAGCATCACGGAAATCGCCGGGTGCTGCGGCTTTAATAATATCGCAAACTTCAACCGCAGCTTCCGCATGGTCGCGCATGTTACGCCGCGGGAATACAGGCGCAGCCGCATGGACGCGGAGGAACAGTAGCGCTGCCGGCAGCTTTCGGGAGCATATGAAAAGCGCGGATTAACACCGGCACCGACGAATTCCTTGACGTTGTGTGCCCAATGGAATATAATGACATCATATCGAACGACAGGCGGTTATACCGGAAAATGGAACGAGCATCGGACGTTTTCAGAAAAATAATGCTTGGCATCCTGCTGCTCATCATGTCGGCGGCACTGCTGCTGACCGCGGTGAACGGCGTCACTCAGCATTCATATCTGATTGCGCTGCTGGCCGGGGCCGTGTGGGCGTTTATCCTGTACCGTCTGTGCGCGCGAGGAAGACTCAGATGGCTGGCTTCGACTGACACTTCTAAGACCGCGCTGCTGCTGACAGTGCTGTGCGCGGCGGTGAATCTCGCGTGGGTGCTCGCTGTGCGTATCGAACCGTTCAGCGATTATGAGACGTATTGGCAGACGTCATGCGCGCTGGCTTTCGGCGGCGAAATTGACGCCCCGTGGTACATCGCCATGTACCCGCACATTCTCGGCTGCTCCACCTTCCTCAGCTTTTTTCTTAAAATCTTCGGCGAGCATGTCATGGTCGCCGCCGTTATAAATGTTATTCTTACCTGCCTGAGCGGGCTGCTGATATACGGCATCTGCCTGCGCCTTGCCTCCCCGCTGACGGCGGCGCTCGGGTACCTGCTGTGGATAGTCTGCCCGTCAAAGCTGATGCTCAATCCGCTCGTGTTCTCCGAACCGCTGTATACCTGCCTTATCCTGCTGTTCTTCTGGCTCATCGTGCTTATAGAGCAGCGGCGGGATAGCCTTCCGCGTCGGCTCGGCGTCTGCCTGCTGTGGGGTCTCGCGCTCGGTGTGCTGCTGCGCGCGGTGAATATTGTCCGCCCCATCTCGGCGATACTTATTATTGCGCTCGTGCTCTGGCTGCTGTTCCTTCGCGGGCGCGACATAAAAAACGGCGCACAGTGGAAAATGTGGCTCATTATCCTTGTGGCGCTCCTCGGCATATACAAGGTTACGGGGGAGCTGTGGGACAGGCATGTTGAAAATGTGCTCGGCATGGAGCCCGCCTCCTTCCCGGTGTACAACATATACGTCGGCTTCAATGAAGAGACGCAGGGTCAGTGGAGCGCGGATGATATGGATCTGCTGTTCTCCTACCTGAGCCAACCCGGCGCGACGACGAGCGAGGCACAGGAAAAGATGCTGCCGCATCTGAAAGAGCGGCTTTCCTCCGGAATAGATTTCGGCAGGCTCTTTGCCTCAAAGCTCATGGCGTTCATGGGCAACGACGAGCTCGGCGGTTACACCTACCGCTTTACCCGACCGGAGCTGTTCGTCAAGCTGTGCATGGTCATATGCAATGTGTTCTATTACGGCTGCATGCTGCTGGCAGTCCGCGGGATATTCACGCTCCGCCGCCGCTCACGGCTGAGCGCGTGCCTGCTTCCGCCGCTGTACATGCTGGGGCTCACGCTGGCGCACATGCTGGTCGAGGTCTCAAGCCGCTATCATTACTCGATAATCCCGGTTATTATAATATTGGCCGCCTCTGCGCTTGGCGGCAGCGAAACATCAAGGAGGTCTGTATGACACCAAGGCTATTTATCGTAATTCCCTGCTACAATGAGCAGGAGGTTCTCCCAATCACTGCACCCATGTTCCTCGAAAAGCTCAGCTCCCTTGCAGAAGCCGGAAAGATCAGCGCCGACAGCCGCGTGCTTTTCGTAAACGACGGCAGCAAGGATAATACCTGGAACATCATTCAGGGCCTTGCGAAGGCGGACGAGCATTATATAGGCATCAGCCAGAGCCGCAACCGCGGGCATCAGAACGCCGTCCTTGCCGGCCTCATGGAGGCGAAGGACAAGTGCGACATCACGATTTC
>CAZFCH010000116.1:0-5250 GCA_964517445.1 uncultured Oscillospiraceae bacterium
GAAACCCGCGGACCGCAAGGGCTTTTTCGCCAATCGGCGCGAATTTCATTTCTTAACCGCAAATAAACATGCGGCACTCAACAAAAGCCGAGTGCCGCATAAATAATATTTTCAATCTTAACCGGCCTTTTCTTCCGGTGTCTCAGTCGCCTCCGGAGTATCAGACGCTTTCGGTGTCTCGGTTGCTTCCGGTATTTCAGTCGCTGCCGGAGTCTCGGCCGCTGCCGGCTCTTCGGTTTCGGTCGCGGACTGCGTCTGGGTCGCTTCGTTCACCGTCATGTCCGGCAGAGTGAGCGACTTTACATCGTTCACGCCTGTCACCGTGATCTCGGTCGGGACGCTCTCAATCTCCAAATCGGGATAGAAGCCGAAACCGGACTCGGTTATGAGATACTTCAGCAGCGGCGCAAGATCGGCGCTGATAGTCGTCGGGATGTGTGTCTCCTTATCGACGTTCACCGATATGGCGATGTTGTCCATTTTGCTCTTGTGCGGGCCGTTCCCGCTTATGGCATTCATCAGCATCTTGCCGGGCAGCTCAAGCGTCAGCGGAATGACCGTGGACTCTTCAAGCTCCTGCTCATCCGACATCGAGACGGGCTGGGTGTTGTTCTCGAACATTGCGATAATGCTCGCCACATCTATCTGTGCGGCCTCGCCGTCGGACTCGACATCCACCGACATCCATACCGGCTCATCACTGCCGATGCTGTATCCGAAATACAGCTCCAGCTGGTCGTCCTCCATTGCGATATACATCGGCAGGTTAATGCGTCCCATTTTGCCGAGAGAAGCGGTCGCGTCTATCTTCATCGTGAAAGGATCGAGTATCCATTCGCAGCTGGCCTTGACGGTCACCTTAACCGGCTCCCCGTTTGAGGTTCCGTTGGCCGTCGTTTTGAGGTCAAAGCTCATGCTTTGAAGCTCCGCTATGGCTTTGTAGGTTTTCCTGACGGTGAGCATAGCGCTCAGGCTCTTTGAGCAGCCCGTCAGCCCCAGGCACATCACAAGGCACAGAATCACGGCAATTATTCGCACAAGCCTCTTCTTCAAATCGCATCCGATCCTTTCATCCGCCGCAGTACGGCATTTTTTTCACATACTTCGTCTAAGTATATATACTCTTCGCCAAAAAATCAAGCGTCACATTCTCCGTCAGTGTAAATAAAATGTTAACGCTGATTATTAAGAGATTTATTAAGCAACAAAAAATACCAGAAATCGCTTTAACGATTTCTGGTATTTTGGCGCAGAAGGAGGGATTTGAACCCTCGCGTGCTTTTTAGACACCTACTCCCTTAGCAGGGGAGCCCCTTCGGCCTCTTGGGTACTTCTGCATGCCGATGTTGCTGGATTATGATAGCACACGCCGTCGGGAATGTCAATAGCAAATCGGGCAAAACACGCGCCGACAAAACCGCGCCCGGAAGCTGCAGCTATATGCTCAGTTAGCGGGCTCGGTGCGAAGCTTATCCGTCAGATCTGCAAGCTCGCGGTCGAGCGCGGAGTAGAACCGGGAGATATGCAGCCCGTCCACAAGCGCGTGGTTGCAGAGCACCGCGAGCGGGAGCAGCACCTTACCGTTCTGGCAGAAATATCTGCCCAAGGTTATGCGCGGGTTTGAGTCGGCCGGGGTGGGGGTCGGCTGAACGATGGAGGTAAAGCTCAGCCACGGGATGTTCGAAAAGAACAGCAGAGAATCCGCGTCTTCGCCGTCCTCAATTGAGGAGGTTTCTTTCGCAAGTTCCCAGGCTTCTGCGGCGCGCGGCAGATACTCGTCAAACGGCATGCGGCAGTCGAGCGTGCAATAGCAATATGTCTCGTCCGGCAGGGCAACGGTATGCGAGCCGTGGCACCAGTCATATTCGATGATGCCGTCCCCGCAGATACGCCGCCGGAACTCAGGCACACTGTTCGCCGCGCGGGTTATGCAGTAGGCCAGCGACAGATAAAACGGCAGCCCGAGCCGCTTTTGCAGGGCGAGAAAATCCGTTATATCGACGTTGACCGTGAAGCCGACATACGGGTAGGCAAGGCCTTTGAAGTATTCAAAGTGCGCGCGGCGGGGGAAATTTTCCATGTCTATCGTCTTGTAATTCATGCGGTTTCACTTTCCTACGCAGAAGCGTTCAAATATCCTGTTTGTTACATCCTCGCGGACACTGCGGCCGGTGAGCTCTCCAATGGCGGACATTGCTTCCTCGGTCTCTGTCAGGACAATGTCCGGCGTGCAGCCATCGCGCATGGCAGCAAAGGCAGCGTCCATGCTCTCGAGCGCTCTGGATATTGCCTCGGCCTGACGCGCGTTCGTAAGTATCTCGCCGGCGGGCACCTGCGGCAGCGGAAAGAGCGATTTTATAGCAGCTTCCAGTTCATCAAGCCCCTGACCGGTGACGGAGCTTACCGTGACGCATGGCAGCACCGTCTCAGGCAGCGGGCATATATGGCCGAGGTCGGCCTTTGAGAGCACGACCAGACCTTTTTTCGCGTGCTCCGCGGCGTGGATTATCTCCATATCCTCAGCAGTCACTTCGCTGCAGCCGTCCACGACGGCTATCACAAGCTCCGCGCGCTCCATGGCCTCACGGCTGCGGTGTACACCCAGCCGCTCGACGGCATCGTCGCTGTCGCGGATGCCGGCAGTGTCGCACAGGCGCAGCGTCAGCGAGCCGAGACGCAGTTTTTCTTCGATGGTGTCGCGCGTCGTGCCGGGAATGTCGGTGACGATGGCGCGCTCATAGCCCAGAAGGGCGTTGAGCAGCGAGCTTTTGCCAGCGTTGGGCCGCCCGACTATAGCCGCCGGAATGCCGGAGACCATGAGCTTTCCGCGTTCAAAGCTCTTGAGCAGCGCACGCAGCGAGTCTGCGGCGGAACTGAGCTGCTGCTTATAGTTTTCCAGCCGGAAGTCCTCGATGTCCTCATCGGGATAATCCAGCACAGCGTGATAATGCGAGCTTATATCGGTGAGCGCGGAGTATATGCTGTCGGCTTTCACGGCGACAGCGCCCGAAAGCTGCGCGGCGGCATTTTTTGCGCACTCAATACTTTCTGCGTCTATGATGTCGGCGACGGCCTCGGCGGAGCTGAGCTCCATGCGGCCGTTCAGGAAAGCGCGCTTTGTAAATTCTCCGGGCAGCGCCTGACGCGCGCCGGCGTGGAACAGCTCCTCAAGCGCGGCGCGCAGTACCGTGGGCGAACCGTGGCACTGGAGTTCTGCCGTGTCCTCACCGGTATAGCTGTGCGGGGCATGGCTGACGGTACACAGGCAGAGGTCGAGAAGATCTCCGCCGAGGTCGGTAAGCCTGCCGTAAATGAGCTTTCTGTCTTCATATTCGGACATGAGTCTGCCGGAAGCGGGGTGGAAGAGCCGGTCGACAATCGGCAGAGCTGCGGGGCCGGATATGCGTATTATGCCTATGGCTGCGACCTGTGCGCCGGTCGCGATTGCAGCTATGGTATCAGGCATTGTGATTCTCCTTATCCATTGCATCTACGACAGCGAGCAGCTCGAGCGGTGCGCCGATTACGGCGGCAGGAGCTTTCGCCGTACCGAAGCCGTAGGACGCATGAACAAACGGACAGCCGGCAAGAGCGGCGCTTTCTTCATCGGAGGAAGTATCGCCGACATATATATACCGCTTCAGGCCGTTGCGCTGCGCGATAAGGGCGATGTTGTCCGCTTTTTTCATGCCGGTTACACCCTCGCACTCGAAGTCTTTTATATACTTGCCGAGACCGGTACAGCTTAGAAAACACTGGATATAGCCGTCAATACAATTGCTGACGATGTAGAGCCCGCAGCGCTCGGAAAGCCTGCAGAACAGCTCTTCAAGGCCGGGATAGGGCGTGCCGCCGCCGTGCGAAGCGAGGTAGGAATTCTCCTCACGGATACAGTCGGTGCATATTTCGAGGGCACGATTGCCGTAGTCGGAGAAGAGCTTTTCGGCTATCTGCGAGACGGTGAGCCCCATCACGGAGCGCACCTCGGCCTTGGTCGGAGCCTGCTGTGAGGCATACTTTGTGCGCAGAGTGTATCCCCAGCTTTCGGCGACGATGCGGCAGGAATCCCACAGAGTGCCGTCAAGATCGAAGATTATTCCGTCTATATTTTGAGGAGGTCGGGTGACCCGATTTGACCCGGTTTGGGCGGGTCGGCTGACCTCTTTTGACCCGCATCGGGTTCTGTCACGGTCGAAGATTATTCCGTCTGAATTCATGGCTGTTCCTCTCTCAGCCCCGGAGCAGACCGGGGTTATCGGTTCAAAAAAGGCATTGACGCCGTCAATGCCTTTTTCTGATTATAATATTATAATATTTACTGCTTTTCAGCTCTTGCGGCCTTGGCGGAAACTTCGTCTTTGCGCTCGGAGACAAAATAGCTCAGGGAGAGCAGGCTGTCAGAGAAGTGGATATTCTCAACGATGGTGCTGCTGTTGGGCTCGGTCAGTTCGAGATTGGTGAAGTTCCAGATTGCGTCGATGCCGTTATCGGTAAGGCGCTTGGTGACGGCGAGGGCTGCCTCCTTGGGAACGGTGAGAACGGCAACGTCTGTATGGTTTGCAGCGAGATAATCATCAAGCTCATCCATTCCGTGGATGGGAACGCCGTTAAAGCTCGTGCCGATCAGTTCGGGCTTGATATCGAAAGCGGCGGACAGATTGAAGCCCCATTCGGCAAAGCAGAAATTATCCATCAGGGCGCGGCCGATGTTGCCGACACCGACGAGAACGGCGGTGTAGCCTCTGTCCATACCGAGAATGGAGGCAATCTGCGCACGGAGCGCGGGGACATTATATCCGTAACCCTGCTGGCCGAATTCACCGAAGCAGCTGAAATCCTGACGAATCTGCGACGGGGTAAGTCCAAGCTGATGACCCAGCTCGAAAGATGAAATGCGGCTGACGCCGTTTTCGGTAAGCTCATCGAGCTTGCGGAGGTAGCGGGGCAGACGACGAATAACATTATTTGAAACTTTAAGTCTCTTCACGTGACTTTCTCCTTACTGGTGCCGGAAAACATGACGATTCTCTCGCACATTAGCATTATATGTTTTTATTCTAACACGCGGAATACACAATATCAAGTGAAAAATTATCCAAAAAGTATGCTTTACAGAAGACGAGCACGGTGCGATTTGTGTGCATCGTGCTCGTAATTATAAAATTTTCTTTACTGCGTCACTGAACGGGGCGCGGAGTCTCCTGCGCTTCGGCAGATGCTTCCGGCGACGGAGACGCTTCGGTAATTATG
>CAZFCH010000117.1:0-5224 GCA_964517445.1 uncultured Oscillospiraceae bacterium
TGTCACCCTGACGGAACAGAGCAATGAGCCTGTCGGAGAAAATAAAGCCCGCGCCTGCCGTTACCAGCAGGACAACCGACGCGACCTTGACGCCGAACCAGAACGCCCGCTCGACGCGCTCACGCTTGCCTGCACCGTAATTGAAGCCGCAGACCGGCTGGAAGCCCTGCCCGAAGCCTATCACCGCAGAGCCCGCAAACTGGGATATGCGCCCGACGATGGACATCGCCGCAATGGCCGCGTCGCCGTAAGGCCCTGCCGCGCGGTTGAGCATCATGACCGAGAGACTGGCGAGCCCCTGCCGCACAAGCGAGGGCAGCCCGCCGCCGAAAATCTGCCCTATTACTGACGGCATGCAGCGCACATATTTGAACCTGAGCGGCACGCAGCCCGAACGCTTCAGCGCCCAGAGCAGTATCACGAAGCTCACAAACTGGCTGAGCGCGGTAGCTGCCGCGGCACCCGCGACGCCCATGCCGAAGGTGAAGATGAACAGCGGGTCGAGCCCGACGTTGAGCACAGCGCCCGAGGTGATGCCGATCATGGCAAAGTTTGCGTTGCCCTGGAGACGGAGCTGGTTATTGAGCACAAGCGCCGCCGTCATATACGGCGCGGCGAAAAGTATATAGCGCATATACTCTCTGGCGTAGGGAAGTATAGTCTCCGTCGAGCCGAGGAGCATGGAGAGCGGGTCGAGGAAAATTTGCCCGAGAACGCATATTATAAGCCCCATGCCTATGGCTCCCGAAAAGCCGCAGACGGCCAGAGTCTCCGCATCCTCCACATCTCCCGCACCGAGGTGCCGGGAGATGGAGTTTCCGGAGCCGTGACCGAAGAAAAAGCCCGTCGCCTGGATAATTGTCATCAGCGGCAGCGCGACGCCAACCGCGCCCGTCGCGGCGTTGGAACCGAGCTTACCGACAAAGTAAGTATCAGCCATGTTATATAACGCCGTTACGAGCATGCTTATTATCGTCGGCAGGGCCATGCGGCAAATAAGCCCCTCGACCGGGGCCGAGAGCATCATCTTCTGCTTTTCCGTCTGCGTCATCTGAATGTACTCTTTCATTTATTTTATATATAATCATCTTAGCACAGAACCGTATGGGCGCGCAAGCAAAAGAGTTTTTGACAGAGGCGTGCAGCAGTGATATTATTAACATATCATTTGCCGCATGCTTTACAGCGGCGGCACCATCCGACCGATGGTAAAAGAAAAGAGGGAAAGCAAATGGGTATTCTTTCACAGCTCAACAGCGCCACAATGTATGCCATCTGCGGCGGGATAATCGCCTTTGTCGCTGCTGTGTGCATTGTGTTCATGGTCCGCGCATACCGCGCCGGCATCGCCATGGGGATGGACCCGGTGAAGCTCAAGCGCGCAATCACATCCAGCGCCACGTTCTCCGTCCTGCCGAGCGTCGGCATTCTCTTAGGCGTCATCGCGCTCTCCGGAAGCCTCGGCACGCCGTGGCCGTGGCTGCGCCTGTCCGTCATAGGCGCGCTGCACTATGAGACGCAGGTCGCACAGGCGGCGGCAGAGGCCGTCGGCATAGGCGGGCTGTCCGCGGCAGATATGACCGCGCAGGCCTTTTCCACCATTGCGCTGCTGATGAGCGTGTGCATCATGTGGGGCATGGTGCTGTCGGTGTTCTTCAATAAGCGCTATCTTGACCGTCTCAGCGGCGGCGGCAAAAAGACCGGCACCGGCGGCGCAGGCTTCGGCGATATCGCCATGACCGCGATGTTCATCGGCCTTGTCTCGGCGTACATAGGCAGCTATATCGGCACCATCGTCTCCGGCAACGGCCTGTTTACATTCACCGGCAACGTCATGCCGCTTATCGTCGCAGTCGTTTCCGGCGCTGTGATGGCGCTGTTTGTGTACCTTGCGGAAAAGAAAAAACAGGGCTGGGTCGACAGCTTCTCGGTTGCCGGCAGCATGCTCATCGGCATGGCGGCTGCCGTGCTCATAAAGCTTTAAGGAGGTGCGGATATGGATAAAAATTACTTTGAGCGCTATAATTCGCGCACGCATACCATCGGACGCGTAAGCTCCGTTATCGTTCTCATAATGCTTGTTGGTGCGCCGTTTCTCATCGGCGCGTACCTCGGCGCAATGCCCGACCTCGGCGCGGCGGCCAAGGCGTTTATCTCTGTCGGCCTCGTGTGGACGGTGAGCAGCGTTGTGGAGTTTCTTGTCTACACGCCCATGCTCGGCGCGGGCGGCAGCTACCTTGCGTTCATTACCGGAAACCTTATAAACATGAAGATTCCCTGCGCCGTCAACGCGCGCGATATCGTCGGCGCGAAAACCGGCACACCGGAAAATGAGATTATTTCCACGCTCTCTATTGCGACTTCCTCGCTCGTCACGATAGTCGTGCTCGCGCTCGGCGTGCTGCTGCTCGTGCCGCTGCAGCCGGTGCTCCAGAGCCCGGCGCTTCAGCCCGCGTTTGAAAACGTCGTTCCTGCGCTCTTCGGCGCAATGGCGTATAAATATTTCCGCGGCAATATGAAGATCGCGGCGGCGCCGCTGTTTATCATGAGCATGCTGTTCGTGTTCGTCCCGTCGCTCACCGCGTCGACGAGCTTTATGATAATCCCGTCAGGCGCAATGGCCATCGGCATCGCGTACCTGCTCTATAAGAAGGGGGCAAAGGCATGAAATATCTTCTGCTGATACCGGCGCTGCTGGTGCTGCTTTTGCTTATCGCAGTCATACGCACGCTGCTTATGCCAAACAAGCGCTCTGATTATGCCGCACCGGAGGCCGACGACGAGGCACTGCTCCTTGCGCAGAAGCTCTCGAAGATGGTTCAATACGACACGACCTCACACGCGAATGTCCATGAGGAAGAGAAGTTCCTCGGCTTTCATAAGGTGCTCGAAGAGCTGTTTCCGCTGGTGCACGAAAAGCTTGAGCGCACAGTAATTGACGGCAACCTCCTGTATTACTGGAAAGGCAAGAGCAGCGAAAAGCCAATCCTCCTTATGAGCCATCAGGACGTTGTCCCTGCCGAGGGCGAGTGGCTGCATGAGCCGTTCTCCGGCGACATTGCCGACGGCAAGGTCTGGGGGCGCGGCGCGTCCGATACCAAGTGCTCCGTCATGGCTTTCTTTGAGGCGGTCGAAGAGCTGCTGCGCGAGGGCTATACCCCTGAGTGCGACGTGTACCTTGCATCCTCCTGCACCGAGGAATGGGCCGGCGACGGCGCACCGAAGATTGTCGAAGAACTCAAGCGCCGCGGCGTTGAGCTGTTTATAGTCTGCGACGAGGGCGGCGGCATAATCTCCGAGCCCATCGGCGGCGTAAAGGGAAACTTCGCCATGGTCGGCGTGTTCGAGAAGGGCAAGGCCGATGTGAAGTTCACCGCACGCTCCACAGGCGGTCACGCCAGCGCTCCGGCAAAGAACACGCCTATCGCGCGCCTTGCCGCGTTTGTGAACGAGGTCGAGACGCACACGCCGTTTAAGAGAAAGTTCCTGCCTGAGGTGAGCGCGATGTTCGCGCGTCTTGCGCCTTACGCTCCGTTCGGGCTCAAGCTCGTCATGGGCAATCTCTGGCTGTTTGCCCCGATAATGAAGCCCGTCCTCGGGAAGATAAGCGCACAGGCCGGCGCGATGCTCCAGACAACGATCGCTTTTACCATGCAGTCAGGCTCCGATGCGTATAACGTTCTCCCGCAGGAGGCGACGCTCGGCGCGAACATGCGCTTCATCCCGCATCAGGGCGAAAAAGAGAGTCTTGAAATCATCAAAGCCCTTGCCGCAAAGCACGGCCTTGAGATGGAAATTATCCACTCCAATGACTATACCGAGCCTGTCGACATAAACGGCGAAGCCTTCAAGCTTGTCGAAAAGGTCATCGGCGAGACCTTCCCCGGTCTGCCTGTCAGTCCCTATGTCATGACCGGCGCGACCGACGCGCAGTTCTATCAGCCGATATGCCCGAGCTGCATCCGCTTTGCTCCCGTCATCTACGGTCCTGAGCAGATGAAAGGCATGCACGGCCTGAACGAGAACATCGAGTACAACTGCCTGCCCGGCGCGGTGAGCTTCTATCAGAACCTCATCAAAGCGCAGAAGCGGTAAGCTGTTTTCAGCATAACATGCAAAACGGACGTACCATGATCGGTACGTCCGTTTTAATTTTTATATTGCCGTCAGCCGTTGAGGATGTTCATAAACTCCTCGCCGGTGATGGTCTCTTTCTCGTAGAGGAACTTTGCAAGCTCGTCGAGCTTCTCGCGGTTGTCGGTGAGAATCTTCAGCGCCTTTTCGTGCTGGCTCTTTACCAGATCCACAACCCTGCGGTCTATTTCACGCTGAGTTTCTGCGGAGCAGGCAAGAGATGTATCCCCGCCGAGGTACTGGTTCGTCACGGTTTCGAGCGCAACCATGTCAAACTCCTCGCTCATGCCGTAGCGGGTTATCATTGCGCGCGCGAGCTTTGTGGCCTGCTCAATGTCGTTCGACGCGCCGGTCGTGATGGAGCCGAAGACAAGCTCCTCGGCAGCGCGGCCGCCGGTGAGAGTCGCAATCTTGTTTATAAGCTCGTCCTTTGTCATAAGGTAGTGGTTGCCTTCGTCGACCTGCATCGTGTAGCCGAGCGCGCCGGAGGTTCTCGGGACGATGGTGATCTTCTGCACGGGGGCGGAGTTTGCCTGCTTTGCCGCGACAAGCGCGTGGCCTATTTCGTGGTAGGCGACGATGTGCTTTTCCTTGTCGGTGAGTATCGCGTTCTTCTTCTGGTAGCCCGCGATGACGACCTCAATGCTCTCTTCAAGATCCGCTTCTTCTACGACCTTGCGCCCGTTCCTGACGGCGCGCAGCGCCGCTTCGTTCACGATGTTTGCAAGCTCTGCGCCGGAAGCGCCGGAGGCCATGCGTGCGATCTTGTTGAAATCGACATTGTCAGCGAGCTTTATCTTCTTCGCGTGTACCTTGAGGATCTCCTCTCGGCCCTTGAGGTCGGGCAGCTCGACCGGCACACGGCGGTCAAAACGGCCGGGGCGCGTCAGCGCCGGGTCGAGGGCGTCGGGCTGGTTCGTCGCGGCAAGAATGATGACGCCGTTGTTGCCCTCAAAGCCGTCCATCTCGGTCAGCAGCTGGTTGAGGGTTTGCTCGCGCTCGTCATTGCCCATGACGTTGCCCTGACGCTTCTTGCCTATCGCGTCTATCTCATCGATGAACACGATGCAGGGCGCCTTTTCCTTGGCCT
>CAZFCH010000118.1:0-2994 GCA_964517445.1 uncultured Oscillospiraceae bacterium
CATAGACCATCACACCGCCGACGGCGCGGTCGAGCCGATGGACACAGAAGAACTCTCCGCCGAGGGCTTCCGACAGCAGCCGCGGCATGCCGGGCTCTTCCGACATAACTCCCGCGGGCTTTACGCATGCGACTATATCAGCATCCGAATATAGTATTTGCAAAGGCAAACAGCATCACCATGACTCTTTTTCAGCGTTTTCTCTATTCTACATCTTGTACGGCTTTTTTGCAACGGCAAGAAAAATTCTCGGAGCTTTTGTTAGTTGACAGCGGACAGAGACGCGTGTTACAATCCAAAAAGAACAGTAAAATAATGGTGGATTTTGCGCACTTCAATTAGGAGCTGGTCAAATTGAACGTTTCAAATGTAATCTCACTTCTTGGCGGTGTCGCCCTTTTCCTGTTTGGCATGACGCTTATGGGCGAAGGGCTGAAGAAAGCTGCAGGCAGCAAGCTGGAAATGGTACTCTATAGGCTGTCGGGGACGCCGTTCAAGGGCATGCTCCTCGGCACGGCGGTGACGGCGGTGATACAGTCGTCCTCCGCAACCTCGGTCATGGCGGTCGGCTTCGTGAACTCCGGGATGATGAAGGTCAGACAGGCAATCTCGGTCATCCTCGGCGCGCTTATCGGAACGAGCGTGACGGGCTGGATAATCTGCCTTTCGAGCCTTGAAGGCTCTGACGGCTGGGTGTCGCTGTTTTCCACCTCGACGATAACGGCAGTTGTTGCCGTTATAGGAATCGTGCTCAGGATGTTCTCCAAAAAGCAGTCGAGCCACCATGTGGGCGACATACTGCTGGGCTTTGCCGTGCTGATGTTCGGCATGCAGGCCATGAGCACGGCGGTGTCTCCGCTGCGCGAGAGCGAGGGCTTCCTGCGCATGCTGACGACATTCTCGAATCCCCTGATCGGTATCCTCGTCGGCACAGTTTTCACGAGCGTATTGCAGAGCTCGTCCGCAGCGGTAGGTATTCTGCAGGCACTGGCTATGACGGGAGCGGTAAATTTTGCGGCAGCATACCCGATTATACTCGGCATTGCCATAGGTGCGGCGATGCCCGTGCTGATTTCGTCGCTCGGAGCCAAAGTGGACGGCAAGAGAACAGCGCTTGCGTACCTGGTGATAGAGATCATCGGAGTTGTGATATGCGGGACGGCGTTTTACGGGGCTGACCTCATATTTGATTTTTCGGTGAAGACCAGGATAATGACGCCCGTCAGCATCGCGACGGTTAATTCACTCTTCAGAATCGTGACGACGATGGTGCTGCTGCCGTTTACCGGATTGCTTGAACGGATAGTAACGGCCTTCGTCAAGGAGAGCGAGGCAGAGCGAAACATCAACGCGGAGTTTGACAGGCTCGACGAGCGCTTCCTTGAGCATCCGGCGCTCGCAATAGAGCAGAGCCGCATGACGATAAATTCCATGGCGCGGACGTCGAAAGATAATATATGCTCCGCGATTGCGCTGATCTTCAAATACGATACGGAGCAGGCAAAGGAGATAGAGCGGACGGAGGATCTGGTCGACCGCTACGAGGATAAGCTTGGCACATATCTCATGAAGGTTACCCGGGCGGAGCTGAGCCGCAGCGACAGCGAGGACGCTGCGAAGTATCTGCACACGCTCAGCGATTTTGAGCGTATCAGCGACCACGCAATGAACGTCTGCGAGACCGCACATGAGATACACGAAAAAAAGATACACTTTTCACCGGAGGGAGAGCACGAGCTGCATGTCCTCAGCGATGCGGTGAACGAGATACTGGAGATGTCTGTCACGGCTTTCATCGATGATGACATAGACAAAGCGTACCGCGTAGAGCCGCTTGAGGAGCGGATAGACGTCCTGTGCGACGAGATGAAACTGCGCCATGTGGACAGACTCCAGACCGGGGACTGCTCGCTGCAGACGGGATTTGTTTTCAATGACCTGCTCACAAACTTCGAACGTGTGGCCGACCATTGCTCGAACCTTGCGATAGCGATGATAGAGCTGCGGGATGACGCATACGACACGCACGATTATGTGATAAACCTCAAGGAGATGCACGCGCACAACTTCGACGAGCTTTACGCCTATTACGCACAGAAGTACGAAATATAATATAATTAAAAAATCGGAGACGCATGAGCAGTGTCTCCGATTTTTTGAATGTGCAGGGAAAACAATAATATTTCGGTAATCCCTTTTCCTGCTTGCTATGCTACAATTCTGTTATGCTTTACTTTTGGTGAAAGGTGGCGGCCGGAATGGCAGCGAATCGAATATTACTGGTGGAGGACGACCACGCTATTGCGGACGCGGTAGCGCTGAACCTGCGCACCGTCGGATACGAGGTGTCCTGCTTTGACGACGGCAGCGAAGCCGCTGCGACTCTGGAGAAGGATCATTCCTTTGACCTTGCGCTGCTGGACATTATGCTGCCGGGAATGGACGGCTTTGAACTCTTTGTGCTTATGGAGAAATACAATATACCTGTCATCTATATGACTGCCAAGACCGACAGCGAATCGGAGGTGCGCGGGCTCAAGGAGGGCGCGGAGGATTATATTGTCAAGCCCTTTGAAATCGTGACGCTGCTTGTGAGAATCGAAAAGGTGCTGGCGCGCACAGGGCGGCTCAATCAGGTGTACCGCTTCCGGGACCTGACTTTGGATGCCGAAAACCGCACGCTGATCCGGGCAGGAGAGCCGGTCGACCTGCCGCCGCTGGAATTTGACGTACTTGCGGTGCTGATGAAAAATAAAAACCGCACTGTCTCCCGTGAACGGATTCTGAATGAGATATGGGGAGAGGACTATTTCGGGGATATACGCACGGTGGATGTGCGTGTGGCGAACCTGAGGAAAAAGCTTGGCCTTGGCGATGAGATACGCACAATCTCAAAAGCCGGATACCGGCTGGAGGAGCGGCGGAAATGAAGCTCCGGAAGAAAATATCATTGCTGTGCAGCCTGGTGCTGGTGCTGGTCATGGGCGTGTGCAC
>CAZFCH010000118.1:3004-5064 GCA_964517445.1 uncultured Oscillospiraceae bacterium
GTGTGCACGGCTGTTCTGACCACACAGGCACGGGACAGAATACTGAATCTTACCTATCAGAACGCAGAGCAGAAGCAGCAGGCGCTGGTTCAATCTTTCAGCAATATACTGCTGTATTACCATGAGGAGCAGGACAGCGCAGCTGCAACACGGTCGCTGATAAAATATTGCTTTACCCAGTATGCCGACAGCGAGGCCGCGCTTATGATCTCAGGCGAGACCGTATATTCTGCGCTGACCCTTGACCCCGGCGAGTACCTGACGCCGGAGAACGGCGGCACGCTGCAGCGCTATACCGGCACGATAGACGGGCGGGAACTTCTGATCGTAGGCAGCAGTGAAAGACTGCCGTACAGTATTGCGCACGGCACTGATGAATCTATCTGCACGGTCTATATCGTGCAGGATATTACTCCGGTCTACGTGCAGATTCGCACGCTTATTTTACAATTCGCCGTCATCGACACGGTGTGCATCGGGCTGGGGCTGCTGCTCATCTCCCTGATTGTACGGCGCTCCCTTCGCCCGCTGCAGGAGCTGCAAAATGCAGCAGCTCATATTGCGGCGGGCAGCTATGAAGAGCGCGTAACTGTTTCATCAGCAGATGAGGTCGGAGCGTTGGCACAGGATTTCAACGCCATGGCTGAATCGGTGGAGCAGCGCATTGCAGAGCTTACGGAAACCGCGGAGCGCCAGCGGCTCTTTATCGGCGGAGTGACCCATGAGTTCAAGACGCCGTTGACCGCGCTGCTGCTGAACGCAGACTCACTGCAAAACACTTATCTGGACGAGGAGGAGCGCAGCGACGCCATCGCAAGAATTGAGAACCAGACCCGTTGGCTGGAGCGGCTGGTGCAGAAGCTTCTCAAGCTCATCACGCTGGAGCAGGCGCCGGAACTGAAGACTTCTTCTGTCCCGGAGCTTCTGGAGTGCGTGCGGGAGAGCACCGCGGACGCGCTCCAAAAGCGAGGCGTGACGCTTCAAACGGAAAGCCTCACGGAGAGCCTCAATATGGACGCAGATCTGATGCAGTCAGTGCTGGTGAATCTCGTGGACAATGCATGCAAAGCATCAAATCCCGGCCAGACTGTGCGCCTTACCGCCGACGCTTCCGGCTTTACCGTGCAGGATCATGGCTGCGGCATACCGAATGAAGAGATTGAACGTGTCACCGAGCCCTTTTACATGGTGGATCGCTCCCGCAGTAAAAAGCAGGGCGGCATGGGGCTTGGCCTTGCGCTGGTGAAAGAGATCGTGCAGGCTCACGGCGGCAGACTGGAAATTGAGAGCGCCGTCGGTGAGGGCACAACGGTACGGGTGCTGATGAAATAATAATATGGTAATTTTACGGTAACGACTTTTCTTTATTGTGCGGCTAAGCTATAGACGTATTCTAAAGAAAGAGGTGTGCATGATGAAAAAACATATTTCTCTCATCCTTCTGGCATCGATGGCAATTACACTTTTCGCCGGCTGCGGGAAGACGCAGGACACCGCTGCGGCAATCCAAAAGGACCAGGAGCAGATGCTTCAAACGGCGGCACAGGGCAACGGCAATTCCGCTCTGCTTGCCGAGCTGGATGTTCCGGAACGCTTTACCGGGGAATGGGAGGGCGTGAACGGCCTTGTCCACGTTATCGCAGATGCGGAGATTGTATTGCCGGACACCGACGCAATCCCGACAGGCAGCATCGTTCGCCGGGATTTCACGCAGGAAGACCTGAATACCTTCCTCCGTGTTTTCATGAAGGGGCAGCCCTTCTATGAAGATGTCAGCATTACAAGACAGGAAGCGCTTGCCAAGCTGGAAGATTATCAGGCAATGCAGCGCGGAGACATTCCCCTTTCGGGGGATGCAACTTATGAAAAATTGCCGGAGCTTATTGCTTATTATGAAGAGCTTGCCGGTACCGCTCCGAATGATGGAGAGCTGAGAGAGGCTTCGACATCTTTTACTTCTGACGGCACTGTGGAAAATATGAGCGGCTGGGCCGAGATCGACGGAAGAAAGACGCATCTCTGGGTGCAGAATTTCCCATATGCGTGGGATTCCGCCGTCT
>CAZFCH010000119.1:0-3174 GCA_964517445.1 uncultured Oscillospiraceae bacterium
GCTGAGCATGGCAGACGGAAAGCTCAATGTCGGCCGTCTCGTCGAAGACTGCACCGAAAACCTCGAGCTCACTCTCCCCGCCGTTGTCAGCGTCACAAGCGATATCTGCCCGCCGAAAATCGCAGCAATGCGCGATATCCTCGCAGCAGGTAAGAAGCCCTGCCAGGCTTGGACGACCGCTGATGTCGGTACCGGCATTGAGAACAAGTCTGTGACCGAGAGTATTCTTGCTCCCATGCAGACCGACCGTAAGAAGATTGTCAGCGGTGCAGCCGACGAAGACCATATCAACGCCGTAGCCGCCGTGCTGCGCAGCCTGATGTAAGGAGGTAACTGCAATGCTTAATAATGTTTTCGTTATCTCCACCAAGAAGGCAACCAGTTTTGCACTGTGCCTTGAGGCTGCAAAATACGGCGAGCATGTCAGCCTCATTTACGCAGGCGAGAAAGACGACGCAGTCAATGCCGAGAAGGCATACTGGCTCGGCTCCCTCGACAGTGCTTCGTTCGTGACCTGCATTCCCGAGATAGTCAAGCTCGTCAAGCAGCAAAAGCCCGACCTCGTGCTCGCAGAGCTCACGAAGAACGGCCGCCTGGCGGCAGCTCATGCGGCCGTCGCGCTTGAAACCGCCGTTCTGACTGATGTCAGCGAGCTGAACGTAGCAGACGGCAAGGTCACCGGCAAGAGAATGGTCTACGGCGGCAGCGCTGTAAAGACCGAAACGGTCAGCGGAAGCGCCGTTGTCTGCCTGTCCGTTCAGGCCGACAAGGAAGCTCAGCCCACGGCAGCCGGCGAGATTATAGAGGTCTCAGCCGAAAGCTGCGAGGGCATCACCTTTACCGGCAAGACCGAGCGCACCGTCCAGACGGTTAACCTCAATGCGGCGACCAGAGTAGTCGGCGTCGGCCGTGGCTTCCCCACTGAGGAGAGCCTGAGCATCGCAAGAGACTTTGCGGCTGCCTTTGATGCCGAGATCGGCTGCACAAGGCCGATCGCAGAGGAAGAGCGCTGGATGCCCACCGAACGCTACATCGGCGTTTCCGGAGCGATGATAAAGCCCGCTGTGTATGTTGCGGCAGGTATCTCCGGTCAGGTGCAGCATACCGTCGGTGTCAACGAGGCCGGTCTCATCATTGCCATCAACAAGGATGAGCACGCACCCATATTCAACAACTGCGACTACGGCATAATAGGCGATGTGGCACAGGTACTCCCGCTGCTCGCCGAAAAGCTGAAAGCATAAACCCCAGCATCACGAAGCCAGGGACATGGCCGCTTCGGCGGTCGGTCCCGGCTATCGTCACCGAAATCTACTACCCTCACCTAATCACCCTAATACACCCACCCGTGCAGAATTGCTTGTTAAAGTCTTGATTTTGGCAATTCTGACCATCCCACACAAATTGTATAAGAAAACAACCATAATAAAATCGTAGGATTAAAGGAGTTAATATGATAGGAATTATCGGAATCATTCTTGCAGTTGCTCTGTTCGTATTTATGGCGATCAAGGGCTACAACATGGTCCTCGCCGCAGTCCTTGCGACCATCGTCATGGCACTGTTCAATTCTTTGCCCGTCTACGAAGTAGTAATGGGTACATATGTCGCCGCCGAAGGCGCATCCGGCACCGGCTTCATGGCCTTCATGGCAGGCTTTATTAAAAGCTACCTGCTGCTGTTCGTCCTCAGCTCCCTGCTCGGCAGGATCATGGCTGACGGCGGCGCAGCACGCCGCATCGCTCTGAGCGCAGCAAAGCTCGTCGACAAGGCCAGCGAGGCAAACAAGAAGTTCGCCTGCGCAGCTCTCGTTCCCGCGCTTTACTTCATTCTCAGCTACGTTGGCATCTCCGGCTTTGTTCTCGTTTTCACCATCATGCCCATCGCAAAGGAACTGTTTGAGAGCACCGATACTCCCTGGCGTCTGTACTGCTTCGGCGGTCCTCAGGCTGTCGGCGCAACCATGCTGGTCGGCTCCCTGCAGGCAGGCAACATCTACGCAGCCGATGTCTGCGGCACCACCGGTATGGCAGGTGTTGCTCCCTCTCTCGTCGGCATCTGCGTTTGGATCATCGTAACCATCATTCTTCTTAAGGTCATGCTCAAGAAGTCCGTTGACAATGGCGAAGGCTTCCTGACCGACGGCGCAGCCATCAAGGGAGCAGCTGTCTCTGCACAGCTTCCTGAAGAGAATCTCCCGAGCTTCGTGGCCTCCATTCTGCCTTTGATTCTCGTTATCGTTCTTTCCGCAGCATTCAAGGTCCCCGTCATCCCCGCACTTCTCTTCAGCTGCATCCTTGCAATTCTCCTGTTCTGGAAGAACATCTCCAAGGGTCTCAAGGGCACCCTTGCAAACGGCATCACCAGCTGCTTCGGCGCTGTCTTCACCGTTTCCGCAACCTTCGCAATGGGTTCCGTTATCAAGATTCTCCCCGCATTCACTCACATCATGAGCGCTTTCAACTCCCTGCCCGGCCTGCTCGGCGGTGTCGGCCTGACAATCCTCTCTGCCTTCATCATGGCCTCCGCTTCCTCCAACATCGCAGCATTCGGCTCCACCATCCTTGAAAGCATGACCTCCGCCGGCATCGAGAACGGCATCGCACATCGTCTGATGACCATCGGCGGCTTCTCCTGCATGGGCCCGCACAACGCCGGTATCGCAAACGCCTGCGCCGTTACCAAGATCGAGTACAAGCGCTGCCTGACTGTTTACATGCTCGCAACCTGGGTTCCCGGCGGATGCGCAGCTATCGTCACCGTAACACTTGCGGCACTTGGTGTATTCTAATTAAAACTTTACTGAAAGCAGGCAAGTTATCTGCTTGAAGAGCATCGGCCTGCTTACGGCTTGAAATCTGTAAGCAGGCCATTTTAAAGCCGGATTTTTTCTCGGCTTCCATATTACAACTGAAAGGATGCCTCATATATGAAACCTCTGGAAGGCATAAAGGTCGTTGACCTTTCCACATATGTTGCTGCATCTTCCTGCGGCAGAATGATGGCCGACTGGGGTGCCGATGTTATTAAAGTCGAATCTCCATCCGGCGACGGTTACCGCAAGTTCGGTCGTGCATACAAGTGCCCTGTTGACGATGACTGCAACCCACTGTTCGACTCACTCAACGCTAACAAGCGCGGCATAGTCATAAATCTCAAGACTGAAGAAGGCAT
>CAZFCH010000119.1:3184-5019 GCA_964517445.1 uncultured Oscillospiraceae bacterium
TTCCTTACCAACACCAGAAACCAGTCCCTCGTCCCGATGGGTCTTGATTATGAGACGCTTATGAAGAAGTATCCCCGTCTCGTCATCGCAAACCTTTCAGCATACGGCGAGAAGGGTCCTGAGGTAAACCGCCCCGGCTACGATACCATGTCCCTGTGGACACGCTGCGGCTTTACGCACGATGTTTCACTTATAAACGATGGTCACTATGCCCCTACCCTGCCTCTCATGGGCACCGGCGACATTCCCGTTGCAATGGGTCTTATGGCTGCAATAAACGCAGCTCTCATTGCCCGCGAAAAGACCGGCAAGGGCGACCGTGTTGCGCTCAGCCTGATGGGCACCGGCCTTTGGATGGGCTCGCAGATGATCGAAAGCACTCAGTTCGGCCATGTTTACCCGAAAAACCGCTTCACTCAGTCCCCTGTTGGCGCAGCATACGAGTGCTCCGACGGCACTTGGTTCAACTGCAATGTCGTTAACTTCCCGAAGGACTACCCCAACTTCCTTCGTCTGATGAACCACACCGAGCTTCTGGACGATCCCGTATACAACAACCGTCCCAACATGAATAAGCCCGAGGTCGCCGAACATCTGTACAAGCTGTTCGCTGCCGAGTTTATTAAGCAGCCCGCTTCCTACTGGAAGGAGCAATTTGAGCTCAACGATCTGTGCTATGAGGTTGTCGGCACCTTCAAGGGCGCACTTGAAGATCCCACCGCATGGGAAAACGATTTTCTGTACAAGATGAAGCACGACAACGGCACCGAGAGCATCCTTGTTCGTCCCTCGATGACAAGTGTAAACCTCGGACTGCCCGAGTATAACAGAGCACCTAAGCTCGGCGAGCACACCAAGGAAGTTCTTGCCGAGTACGGTTACAGCGAGGCTGATATCGACAAGATGCTCGCGGACGGCGCTGCAGTTCAGCGCTAAAAGATTTTTCATTACTAAAACAAGGAGGAATATTTTATGGCAATCGTAGGACCTCTTAACGGAGTAACAGTAATTGAGCTCGGCAATCAGGTTGCAGCGGCGACCTGTACCCGTATGATGGCCGATCTCGGTGCAAATATCATCAAGGTTGAGAACACCGCCGGCGGTGACACCTACCGTTCATGGCCCCGCGCTATCGGCGCACCCATTGAAGACAAATTCAACCCCATCTTCGATGTTCTCAATGCAAACAAGAGAGCTATCTCCCTCGACCTCAAGTCCGAAGGCGGCAACAAGGTCATGTACAGTCTTCTGGAAAAGGCCGATATCTTTATCACCAACGTCCGCACCAAGGGGCTGAGCCACATCGGCCTTGATTACGACACGCTGAAGGTCAAGTTCCCGAAGCTCATCATGGGCCAGCAGGTCGGCTACGGTGAAAAGGGTCCGGACAAGGACAAGCCGGGCTACGACAACACCGCATTCTGGGCACGCAGCGGCTTCCTGTACGGCCAGAAAGTCGATTTTGATGACTCGGATATCGAGTCTTACCCCGTATACATGCCTATGGGCATGGGCGACACCGCCTGCGCAATGAGCATGATGGCAGGCTGCATGGCAGCGCTGCTGCACGCCCGTGAGACCGGCGAAGGCGACCGCATCATTATACCTCTCTACGGCACCGCAATGTGGATGGCAAACATCCAGATCGACGGCACTCAGTTCGGCTACAAGTACCCCAAGAGCCGTAACATCTCCAGTCCTTTCGGTGCTCCATACAAGTGCAAGGACGGGCGTTGGTTCATGCCCCAGGTCGCGAACTTTGCGAAGGACGTCCATAAGTTCTTCAAGTGCATCGGCGTTGAGGACATGGAGGAGAACCCCGCATACCTCGTTCG